>JBQTJN010000044.1:0-110041 GCA_052387095.1 Alphaproteobacteria bacterium | reverse complement strand
CTTCCTGCACCTGAAACGCTGGCGCGGCATCGCCACCCGCTACGCCAAAAACACAAAATCATTCCTCGCCGCCGTCCACATAAGATGCATCGCACTCTGGGCCAATATCTCGTGACTACACTATCTAATATGCCCGCCCAGCATAGTAGCTTCCGGTCAGCAAACGAAGCAAGTGGGCGACCATAACCAAATCTGCCTTATGGATATGCCGCCTGAAATGTCTTAGTCTTAACCAATTCAAAATTGTAGCGTTTGAAAGCGGTAATGAAACTTATCTTAACCCCTTATTGGATTGCCGAATCCTGCTTTTTAAAGGAAGCCCTGTTATGGGGCGGTTTTTATCGCTATCCAAAATCGGAAATTGTGCCTGACCGTGTGGATTTTCGTTTCGACAGTGACCGCCAGGGCGAATACGAGCCCATGATCATTGATGATTATGGCTACGTTGAAAGTGAAGAAGCTGTGCGTGTTGGCCTGCCGCCAAACCCCGAATGGGAAGCCATGTTTGACGATGAGCAAACTTATATGCTTTCAGACCCGGGAACGATACAGCAATTCCTGAAAATGGATATTGATGAAGCGGAAAAGAAAAAACTGCGTAAGGAACTGGCCCGTTCAAAAAAAACAGGCCATATTGCAGGCAGATTGGGATCGTCAGTATGAGGAGCGCATCGAGGTTATAGAGTCGAAACTATTTGTGGCCCTGAAAGATGGGACATTGAAAGCCTTTGGCAGACCCGTTTCAGTAAAAAGGGAGGATTATGATGTTTGGGATATGGCAGATGAGCATGAAGAAATTCCAGCCAGTTTCTGGCGATTAAACACCATCGACTGGCTGCAATCAGCGTCCAAAAATGAAAAGGGGCATTACTGCCATATCTATGTGAACACCGAACAGTTATTTGCCTTGTTCCCTCCGCCAATGCAGGAAGAAGCAAAGGCCGTATCCCTGATAGCGGGCCAGTATATTCTTGGTGAAAGCCAAGCGCCAAAAAGCCTGAAAATGGGCCAGCGCGGACGGCCCGCCCTGGACTGGGATTCATTTAATCTGGAATTAACCGACCGGCTTATGAGGGGCAATATGCCTAAAAAACAGGAAGCCTTTATCAATGAAATGCAGAACTGGTGCCGCGAGAACTGGGGCTTTGAACCCGGACGCAGTACAATCCTGCAAAAAATCAGCCCTTACTATAAAAAATATGTCAGAAATTAAGTCAGATATTTAAATCCAGATTTTCTGACATTTTCCACGCTGTTTTCTAACATTCTTTTGCGGCTTTATGACCCGCAATCTCTCGGCATTTTCCTGCACTGCTTTCATAATCAATACAAATGCAGGACATAAAATCTTTTAACGAAGCCCTTAATCAATTCGCCGATGATCCGGTTTCCCTGGAAGACGCGGGCGAGGCGTTTCATAACCTGTCCGGCTTCATGTCCCTGCTGATGAAAATCAATGAACGGGAGCAGATTGTCCCGACCAGGCCAGCAGGGAAAGCGCCCCGTGCAGATCAGTAATATCAGCATTACCATTGTAAAGCCGCAAGGCGGGCTTGTTGGCTTTGCCTCGCTGGTTTTGGAGGGCGCATTTTATGTAGGTGGGATTGCGATACATGAAAGGTTGGACGGTGCAGGATACCGCCTTACATATCCAACCCGGAAATCAGCTAATCATGTCTTCAATATCTGCCATCCGATTGATCGGCAAGCCAGCAAGATCATTGAAAACGCCATTTTACAAAAACTTAAAGCAGTAATTAATGAAAGCCGTAACAATGCTGGATACGATTGCCCTCAATTTGCGGCGCGATGATTATATCATTCACAAGCCGGAACGCTTTCATCCCCACGCTGGCGCATTGACCAACCCGCTTTTCGGCGATGGCGGCATAGTAAAATGCTATTACAATCCCGGCAAGAAAGAGAAGGAAGATAGGTATCTGCCGCGCCTGACGCTTTTCAAAAAACCTTTTGGCTACTGGGTGGACGCCGTTTGGCTGAAAATTGAGTTTTCCGCGCCCAAGCTGATATTCGGGAATAATTTTGAAGAACTGCGCGGCAGGCAGGATTTTGACCGGGTTATAAATGCGTTGCTTGATGCCCTGAAACGGATGGGGATTGAAACGACCCGCGAAGTCTTGACCAACGCCAAGGTTTCGGCCATTCATTATTCCAAAAATATCCTACTTGAACGCGACACGCCCTGCCACCTTCTTATCCAGACGCTGGAAAAAATGGATATGTCGGCCAAGCTGGATTTAAATCAGACCGATTTTCGCTATGGTGGGCAAATGGCCAAGTATCACGCCAGCAATTTTGAGATTGTGATTTACGACAAAGTTAAAGACCTGGAACAGGCCAGAAAATACGGTTACAAGCGCGGCGTGGAAACAGATTATAATTGCCAGCACGGCCTGTTTGAAGGCCGAACAAAACCAGAAGTTTTGCGCCTGGAAGTGCGGCTTAAATCGCGGAAGATCAAAAGCCTGCTTGCTTCGCTGGGTTTTCAGCCAAGAACAATCTTGAAAGATTTATTCTGTGCCAACCTGTCCCGCGCTGTGCTGTTGCATTACTGGGATGAAATGACTAAGGGACTTTATATTCTTAACATCGAGGCGGGCAGTTGCGAAAAACTGGTTGATAACATAAGGGCGCATTTCCCTAGTAAGCGCCCCAACAGCGTTCTGGCCCTGATGGGTTTTATTAATGCGTGTCAGGAAACCGGGATCAGGGGCGCGAAGCTGTTGCTGAAATTGAGCGATGCGCAGTTTTCCCGCTTGAAAGCCGATGCGAAAAAACTTGAACAGAATTACAAATGCCCGCGTTTCCGTATTCTGGCGGCAATCCGGGCGCAATTGAAAGAATTTATTCCCCTAATCCGCGCTGATATTGTCAGTGAGGAATTGCTGGCAAGGCCCGCCACCAGGGCGCGGGGGGTGGTTAAAAAGTCAAACCGGGTCAGGCCGGACACCGCTCCCATAATCACTAAAACGCGCTAATACAGTTTTTTGCAGGGAAATCATTTCGGCTGAGGCACATGGGCAGCAACTGGCTTGGTTTGATTTTGAGGCTGCGCTGGTACATTTTGGTTATAGGACTGGAGCACGTTAACAGGCGCGCCATCACTGAAGTATTGATTAATATCAACCGTTGGGGCTGCGATGATGAGGGCTTCAGTGTCCTTATCGACAATTTTGTTGCCGTTTAAGGATTGCTGCAGCGTTTGCATTTCGCGGTCGAAATAGCGGCTGTAGCTGAGGCTCTGATTGGCTACGTATTTCTCGATCTCCTCCACTCGGGCATTACGGTACATTTCGAAATCCTTACTGTATTGGGAGACCCACCAGTTTTTATAGTCGGTCCATTCGACTTTCGATTTTTGAAGCTCTTCCATTTTCTGAAGAGCGGTTTTGCGTGTTGCTTCCGGGGCGTTCGGATTATCATTCAGGAACTGCTCGTATTGCTTGAGATTGGCTTCGCATGTTGCGAGATATTGCTTGGCCTCTTCGAGTTTTGCGGGTTTTTCTTTCTCAAGATACTCATTATATTCTTTGTATTCATTCTCTTTTTCTTGCAAATCCTTCGTGACCTTTTGCATCTCTTCGCCACCCACTCCGCCGATTATGCCCTCGCTTACCTTGTCGCCGAACAACCGGACATACTCAGCTTTCAGGTTTTTATCAGCTTCTTCAATGCGGGACTTTGCGGAGATGGATTGCTGGCCGTTCACGTTGGTAAAGGTTCTAACGCCTTCTCCGCTCGTACCATAAACGATCTCTTTGACGTTTTTGAGGTTATTCTCAATACGATTTTGACGCAGCTCTTCCTCTTCGGCCTTAGTCAGGGGCTTTGTCAGCAGCGATCCGTTTTGACTCAACGTGTTTTGGATCAGATCAAAAGAGCTCTTCGCACGTTCGGTAAAGTCGGCTTCGTATTTTTGCAGCAATTCAACCGTTTTAAGCTGCGGCGCTCCTGGAATGGTGAAAGGGAAATCACCGGATGGATAGAAGCGGTTGGCTGCGCCGGGCACGGCAAAATTCTGGCGGATCCAGTTGTTGCTGTTGGCTTGCGCATAAGCGATGAAGCCATCCCGGTAACTGGCGATCGGCGCTTTCAGCATAAACTGGTTGATTGTCTTCTCCCAATCGCCTTCTGCGATCGATCCGTTGAAGATGCGGCTGATCATGTCTTTTGAGTTTGGATCTCCAGAATTGAAGAAGGTCAACAAGCCGCCCTGCCCCAGATGTGGGTACATCGCCGCAGCTTTGCCGACAAAGGCACCGAGGCGCTCTCTCCCATTCATGTCGTCGGGATAGCTGATGCCCATGCTGACAAGCGGGTTTCTTGCAATATTCTTAGCCCAAGAAGAAAAGTTTTCCGCCGCCTGCTTAGTCTGGCCTTTATTTACAAAGTCCATACCATTCATGAAGGTGGCATCCGTGCCTTCAACCCCGACCAATTCCAAAGCAAGCTTCAGCGGCTGCGCAATCAAAGCAACTTTCGGAATGGCGGAGATGACGTTCAACGTGCCCAAAGCCGCGCCGGCCCCATAGCTGCTGCCGTCCATAACCGCATTGCCGCGTCCACCTGTGGCGATAGTATTGGTTGAAGGCGCAACGGTCGGAATATATCTTTCGCTTAAGGTAATCTGATAGCCGAACTGGTTAGCGATCTCGTTTCCGGCCATGTAAACACCCGTAACGTTTCCAGCCGTTCGTGTGACAGGACTATTTAAAACGCCGCCTAAGATCTTGCCAGTGCCGTTAAAGACGCGGCCGGTATATTGCATATAAGGATTGGTGAACAAACGGCTTTCGGACATTGTGCGGCTGACGTCGCCGAACGTATCGGCCACGTTGTTGAAGCTTTGCGCTATGCGCTGGCCCGTACGCTGCAGCCCATTCGGATTCTCAATATTCTGAAGGCCTGAGAATGGATTGGCGCTTGTCCGGAACGGATTGTTACGAAGCGCGTTTTCCGGGCGGAAGATGGGCGTATTATCGACCATATCCATCACGGCTTTTTCGCCGGAGACAAAATTATCCGTACTCTCCATTAAATTCGCAAATCCAGCTCTCAATTTATTAGAGAAGCTTTGCGTCTGCGGATTCAAAATGGAATTCGGATTGGTAAAGCCGCCGGGTGGAAGTTCTGCAATTAAACCGCCGACCCGCTCAAAATAACGCTGCTGCCCAAACTGATATTGCGTGCTGAAAACGGAAGTCGTGCTGCTGCCAAAAGAAGAATTTGTATTAAAGGCCCGGTTCAGTGAATTATTCTGCCAGCCCGAAAGTCCGCTCAATCCCTGACGAACGGAGTTAACGGTATTAGCGCCGCTTTGCAAAGTTGCAGTATTGTCAAAAATATTTAATTTCTGAAAATCTGGTCTCTTAAAAGGATTCTGCCATTGCCCCCCATCGTTAAGGGGATTAGCCACAAACCCCCGTTGCCCTGCCCATTTATTGGAACCTGAACTATCAAAACTGTTAGGTGCCCTGAAAGAATGCCTGTTAGAAGATGGTTTAATAGTTTCAATTATTTTATTGTTATATTCCAGTGTTTGCGACGGGCTGAAATATGTGCCTTGCGTCGGACTGTCCATCCATTGTCCAGTAAATTTGGAAAATTCAGAATTTTCCAAAGACGGCATCATCGTCATTAAATTGTTACGTTTTAGTCCGCCTTCATATACAAAATATCTTGGTTTGCCGTCAGGACTTTCCCGCGTCAGCCAGACATTATCCTTCACATAGTAATGTTCAGGTTGAATGATACCGTCAATTTTAGGCTGAGCATTGTAATAGCCTCGAAAATCATCAACAGGAATAACCGGTCCTTGCGTAGGACTCCATGCTAATCCTTGAGGAATCCCATTGCGCATAACAATTTTGTTCTGTTTTAATATCTTTTCCATCGTTGCAAGGTCGTCTCCCCCCCCTGGTAACGACATAGAAATTTTCTCGCCGTTTTTAAAAGGAAAGTAACGATCTTTGCCATCCGCGCCGGATCTTAACTCCAGCGAATACCCGCCCCCAAGATTGTAACTCTTAGGCAATTCTGCCTGCACGACAGGTTTTGTATATACATACCCGTATTTTTGATTTTGAAGATTTTGTCCATTTAAGCTGAATTTATCTGGAATCTCTCCCCATTGATTTTGCATTTCCCGCTTGGCCATGTCTTCCAGATAGGCAAAGCCTTCTTTAGAAATGTTAGTTTTTACAGGCTGATTTCCATCGATAATTTCGACAAGGCGCAAGCCATTTGTATCTGATAGTTTAACCTTATAATCTGTTCTAACATTGTCCGAAAACTCGGTAATACTGTTAGGAAGAAAATTATTATTTGGATCAAGATTTTGAATAACAACTGGCGCACTTCCGGTTGTGCTTTTAGGAATAGATGAAGGCTCCAAAGAAATTTTAATGTTATAATTGTAACCTTCAACTGTTGGCTGTACTTTTGGAAATTTAAAGTTTTCATTAACCGGAAGATTTTCCTTCCGCATTAACTCGATGGCATCAGAATTTAGTTTTTTAAGAATTTCATCTGGTATTCGCTCTTGGGGGACGCCACCCGTCTTCCGGTCCGTAATGACGAAATTTCTGCTTTTGCCCGCGTCAGCTTCTTCAATTGTCACTTGATAGCCTGAGGTTGGGTTTTGTTCGTAATCAATGACAGGAGTCTGATTTATAATTGGCTCTTTAACTTTAACCTCTTCAACAATATTTCCTGTGCTATTTTGAGGTGTAATCTTAGGATTCATTTTAGGAGTATTTGCGGGCGCCTCAACTTTTACCCATTTTTCACCATCCCACACTTCCGAAGAAACATCTTCAACGATGGGGGAAGAGGTTTGGCTTGGCGGAATATCCGGTGCAGAAGGCGGTTTATCTATTGCAACCCCTAAAAATGTATTTTCACCCCATTTAAATTTCTCAAATTCGATTTTGCCCAGATTAGGATATTTATTTCTGGCAATGCTTTGTAAATCTTCAATACGCGCCCCTGGCTTCAACATATCAACCGGATTGCCCGCTGCATCGACAATAAACATCCGACGCCCTCCGGTATCTGATAATCTTAAACCGTAGTCGTTCGTTAATCTAAGCTGTAACCCTCTATTTTCTATCTGTGCTGCCATCGTTGGAATGTCGACGCCATAGCGGGTAGAACTTCCAAATTTAAATTCCTCGAAAGATATATTCAAATTGTGGCGTTCTAAGGCAGATCTTGAAAGTTGATTAATACGTTGGGAGGTCAGACTTTCCAAAGATGTGCCATTTTTATCAACCAGGACATATAAAACACGGCCATCGCCATATTTCTTAAATTGCAAACTGGTGCCGTCGTCCGAAAGAATAAATGGTCTTGTTGAAGGGGCGTTATCCATGTAACGCCACGCTTGATTCATTGTGTCGCTTGGAACAACCCAGGCTTTTGAATTAAAAGCACTGCGCTGTGTGATTTCAATATCCATGCCATATTTAGTCGAGATAAATTCTTTTATCCCCATGGGTAATTCGCCCTGATAAGGCCTGCCGCCTTGCATAAGCTGATAAACCGGCCCATTTCTTTGCAGGGTAAATCCAGTATTTGGATGGTAAACATCCAGAATAGCCGGAGGCGCAAGCATTTTTTGCTGAGCCCATTGAGAATTAAAGTTGGTGGCTGGCATACGAAAACGATTATTGGTATTTTCCAGATCAATCTTAATATCATATCCGTAGTTGGATTTTATCTGCCGAGAGATTGCACTTTCATAAAAGCGTTTATCCGCTTCCGAGAGGTTCTTGACTGATTGACCTTGATCGTCTGTTAAAGTGTAATAATAACCTGAGCCTTGCGTAACATCGGGGTTATATCCCTTTTTCATGATATAGACGGTTTGACCGCTTGGACCTCTTAACGCAATATTATCTGGAATTTTTTCCAGCATTGCTTGTTGAAATATTTCAGTTGGAACGCCGTAATATCCCTTGGGATGTTTGCCCAATTTTCCTTGGAGGTCCAAACCTTCCTTGTATTTTAATGTGTCGATAATTTTGCGATAGGCTTGCTCGTCAAGATCAGTCACGTTGATCGTGATCATCCGGCCTTTGCCGTCAACGTTTTCCATCGTTTTTTGAAGAATATAGGCGGGGGGCTGTACTCCGTTGTTGAAACGGAGGTTATACCCATCGAAAAGTTCTATCCAAGTAGGATCAGGCACACCACACACCCTAAAATAGCAGATAACGTTTTATTACTTTTGTTATTTATATATGAAAATTGTAAAGAAAAACTTAAGAATTAGCTACAAAATTAATATATTCCAATAATTTCAAATGCTAATTTGCTCACATTCTTAAAATTAAACCCTCCTTGATTATAAAGTTAAATAATTGTATTTTGTTGTACGGATAACGTATAGATGTTATAATGAAAGTATATGGATGATTAAGTCATTTAAATGTAGAGAAACGGAAAAGATTTGGAACGGGCTTAAATCCAGAGATTTTCCGGGCGATATTCAGGACAGGGCTTTGCGCAAATTGCGCCAGTTGGACGCCGCGCAGAACCTGACCGACCTGAAAAACCCGCCTGGGAACCGCTTGGAGCCATTAAAGGGCAACCGTATCGGGCAAATGAGCATACGCATTAACGATCAATGGCGAATTTGCTTTATTTGGGAAGATGCAGAAGCCCATGACGTTGAAATAACAGATTACCATTAAGAGGATACGACCATGACAAAGTATTTGAAAAACCCGCATCCAGGCGAAATTCTGCAAGAGGAATTTTTGGAAGCCCTTGGCTTGTCTCAAAATGCGCTGGCGCAGGCCATTGGCGTACCTGCCAACCGCATCAGTGAACTGGCGCGTGGCCGCCGTGGGATTACGGCAGATACAGATTTGCGCCTTGCCCGTTATTTTGGCTTGTCGGAAGGATACTGGCTCCGCCTGCAAAATGCCTATGACATGATGGACGCCCGCCGCGAAGCCGGAAAGACCATCGCCCGTATTAAGCCGCATGTCATCGAAGGTGTGCACGCATGAAAGCCGTAATTCTCGCCCGCGTATCCACAAAAGAACAGGAAGATGGTCATTCCCTGGAAGCGCAGATTGTTAATTTGCGCCTTTATGCCGACCGTAAGGGCTTGGAAATTATCAAGGAATATATCGTTATAGAATCTTCCACGAAGGGTGAACGCCCTGAATTTATGCGCATGATTGATTTTATCAAGGCACAAAAACAGAAAGTTGCGGTGGTTGTCGATACGGTTGACCGACTGCAACGCAGCTTCAAGGAAACGCCTATCCTTAACGACCTGCTGCAAAAAGGCGTGCTGGAACTACATTTTGTGAAGGAAGGTAATGTCTTGTCGCAAGATGCAAACAGTATGCAGAAAGCGATGTGGAATATCGGGGTTGTAATGGCACAATCCTATACAGATTCACTTTCCGACAATGTAAAGCGCAGTATCAAGCATAAGGTTGCCAATGGTGAATGGAGTGGCCCAGCCCCTCTTGGCTACTTAAATTCGATTAACCCCATGACGGGCAAAAAAACCATCATCCAAGACCCGGAACGTGCCTACCTGATTAAGAAGTTTTTTGAAGAATTTGCAACGGGCGCTTATTCCTTGGCAGAACTAGGGCGCAAGGCAAAGGGCTGGGGATTACGTTCCCGCAAGAGTAATACTGTCAGTGTTCAGACTTTGCATGACCTTATACAGAATAGTTTTTACTACGGCATGATGACGGTTAAAAATGAGCTGCATCCCCATAAATACGATCCGCTTATCAGCAAGGAACTGTTTGATGCCTGCCAGGTCATCCGCACGGGCAGGGGGCGGACGCAGGCTGTTGTCGAGACGAAATACCCCTTTATCCTGCGCGGGCTTCTCAAATGCGCCGTATCGGGCAAGAAAGTGGCTTGCGACATTAAAAAGGGCAAGCATATCTATCTGATCAGCCATGACCCTGCCGACCCCACGCGCAAGATATGGACGAAAGAGGATATTGTGCTGGATCAAATCAGGGACGTTTTCCGGTCGATCCAAATTCCAGAAGCCGTTTTGACCGAAATAATAGATTCATTGAAAAAGACCCATCAATCAGAAAAGGACTATCATCAGGCTTCTGTTAAATCCCTGACCCATGAAAACGAACTGGTCACGAAGCGCCTGGATGCCCTTTTGGACGAATATCTGGATAAGAGTATTACAAAGGACATGTATGACAGAAAGCATGGGCAACTGATCCAGCGCAGGCAGGAAATCCAGGAAATGCTCGAACGCCATCATGCTGGCGATAAGCAGTTCAGAATCGCCGTTTCAACGCTGGTTTCATTGGCTTCCAAGGCCGGACAAATTTTTGACCGTTCGACAACCGATGAAAAACGCCAATTAATCGGCTATCTGTTTGCGAACCTTGAATTAAAGGGTTCAAGACTTTGTTATTCCTTGAAAAACCCGTTTAATCTATTCATGGATTTGGCCTCTTATCAAGAATGGCTCCCTGGGCCGGATTCGAACCAGCGACCAAGTGATTAACAGTCACCTGCTCTACCACTGAGCTACCAGGGAATAAAAAGAGATATACTGCATACAGCCTCCCATGAAAATGTCAATTTTCTTTTAATTCAAGGGGCTCAGCCGCCGCTTTGGGCCAGCCTGACACGGGCAATGCGCTTGCCGTCCATCTCCAGGACCTCGAATTTCCAGCCCTCCCATTTGAGAACTTCGCCGACATTCGGGAATTTCCCGGCCTCATGCAGGACGAACCCGGCCATGGTGGAAAAACTGCCATCCAGTTCGTAATCAAAGCCCGTGCGGTCGCGCACATCATAGATGGAAGCGGCGCCGTCAATGACCCAAGAGCCGTCATCCTGTTTAGCGATCATGGTTTCGGGGGCCGGGTCGTCATGATCGGGAAATTCGCCGGCAATACCCTCGAGCAGGTCGTGGTGCGTGATCAGGCCCTGCACCGTGCCGAATTCATCGATGACGACGGCAAGGTCGGCGCGCTTCTTGCGGAAGGTTTCGAGCAACATCAAGATGCTGGCATTTTCATGAACAAATAACGGTTCTTTCATTATCTTGGCGAGCGGCGGTATCCAGCCGCGCTGAATCAGGGGCGTGAGAAAATCTTCGCGATGAACGACGCCAAGCACGGCCTCGAGGCTGCCTTCGCCGACCAGCAATTGCGAGCGTGTGTTTTCCGTTAGCTGGCGGCGGATGCCTTCATCGCTCTCGGTGATATCGATCCATTCGATATCCGTGCGCGGGGTCATGATGGTGCTAACCGAGCGTTCGGTGAGATTGAGCACGCCGCGGAGCAGGTCTTTCTCGGGATCGCTGAGGAAATTTTCCTGCGCAGCCTGCTGGATAATGACGCCGATCTCCTGGCTGCTTTGCTCGTCGCCGCCCTTACGCGCGCCAAGCATGCGCAGCAGCGCGTTGGCGGTACGCTCGCGCATATCGGGTGTTTCCTCGCGGACGCGTCTCTTGAGTTTGACCTGCGCGAACTGGTTGACGGCCTCGATGAGGACGGAGAAACCGATGGCGGCGTAGAGATAGCCTTTCGGGATGTGGGAGCCGAAGCCTTCCGCGACAAGACTGAAGCCCACCATCAGCAGGAAGCCGAGGCAGAGCATGACAATGGTCGGGTGAGCGTTGACAAATTCCGTGAGCGGCTTGCTGACCCAGATCATCAGTACGATGGAAATTGCCACCGCAAGCATCATGATGGAAAGGTGGTCCGACATGCCGACCGCCGTGATGACGGAGTCGATCGAGAAGACCGCGTCGAGCACAATGATCTGGGCGATCACCATCCAGAATTTTGCTTTATATTGCGTGCCGCCGTGGCCGTGGCCGTGGCCCTCGAGACGTCCATGCACTTCGGTGGTTGCCTTCCAGAGCAGAAACAGGCCGCCGCCCAGCATGATCAGGTCGCGGCCGGAGAATTCCTGTCCGAGAACCGCGAAGAGCGGGGCGGTGAGGGTGGTGAGCCACGCGATACTGGCCAGAAGAACGAGGCGCATGCCGAGCGCGAGGATCAGGCCGATCTTGCGGGCCTTGTCGCGCTGATGCGCGGGAAGTTTCTGGGCGAGGATGGCGATGAAAACGAGGTTATCAATGCCGAGGATCAGCTCGAGCAGGATCAGGGTCAGAAGGCCGAGCCATGCGGTCGGATCCCACAACCATTCCATGTGTACGGAAAAATCAAGCATGCCAATTGTTTAACATGATAGCATTTAAAAACAAAGGGAAAGGGAAAGTAAAAGCTATATAGTTATATTATAATTTATTGGATTAAATGGTTAGGACCTGAAACAGACTGTAACTGCGCTGTTGATGAAAGTTGTAGCAACCGGTCCAGATTACGCAGACGCTTATTATCCTGCTCTCTGAGATCCTGAGTTAAATACTGAATTTGTCCGCAAACATTGATGAAACCAATTTGAAGACCTTCTCTGCGCATGGGTTCTGTATATTGTTTTTGGCTGGTGTGTTCGGTTTGATAAAAATAAGTTGCCCTGTAAACGCAATTCTCAAGCGCTTCTTCAAGTGCCACAACCGCTCCTGTGTCAAGTAGATCAAGTGTAATTACTGGGAGTGCGTTACTTTTGCCCATTAAATGTAGATAAGAATATTCTTCTTCAGCAATTTTATTAAACAGCGTTTTAATTTCCGGAATAATTTCTTCTACTTTTGCAGAAATTTCCTCTTCAATATTTTCTATACCCAACAATAAACCTTTTATGCTTTCAGAATTATGCAATAAGTGCAGTCTCTCAGAAAGTTGGCTTGCAGTATTGCGGAAAGATTCCAAAAAATCCCGCTTATTGTGGTTTTGCGAAAGATTTTCGACCACCTGCCGCATAAATAATGTTTTTATAAAATTGCGGTGAAACAAGATCGCCGCGCCGGGCTTGCAATTCGCTATGTTCTGCAATTCTTCCAGACCGCCTGAACCCATATATATTTTAGGATAGTTTTGCGTATCCTCAAAAATGCACCTTATATTCTTTAATACTTTATCCGGTAAAATTTTGATGGCTTTAACATCCCCATCCAGAAGGGGCAGAAGTTCTTTAATAACATAAGCTCTTCCAACCGCCGTGGAAATCGCATGACGGCACATGCCCGTGTAATCAGGCATTTTCAGTGAATAATCTTGAAGAAAACCTATTTCTTTTTGATGAAGCTCTGTATAGGCGCAATTATCAAGAACCAATTCAATGACTTTAATATCAGAACAGATCATGGGGGCATTGCGCGGATGAAAAGGAGCCGTTTCCTCAAAAAAATCTTTTGGCTGCAAGGTTGTCAGATCATCTATGATATTAGCGCCTTGGTTGCCCGCAAGAGATTTGACGTTAGCAATGACAATGGGCTCTTCCTCGCGCCAGCCAGCATCGGAATCATAGGCACGCCACGAACCTGAAACGACACCTGCAGCGTGAATAATATTGCTTACATAAATCGTTCCGAATGAGGCGCCTTTTCGGGAAAAACTGATATTATCCCCGTTTACACATTCATATTCTACATTCTGCATAAAATCCTGAAGCTGTTGGACCGCAACCGTATCCGTCAGATCGATCGTCAAGGGCGCAACCGCATTTTCACGTACAAGCTTGTAAAAATGACTCCCTTCATTTTTCATCCAAAATCTATCGGCATGTTTTCTTGTTTGGGTATTATCGCGATAAATCCATTCCTGCAGGCCACCCATTCTCCTGAAAACACCGTGGTTTCTTTTCAAGAAAGCCAAATCTTTTTCGTACGCTTTCGCCCCGTTGGTTTCTGAAAAATTTTGCCTGAGTTCGGCGACAAGCTGCTCTTCTATATTTCCCAGATTTTTTTTGAAGTGTTCAAAATCCGGATTATTTTTCCGGCATTCAATGAAAAGTTTCCAGAAAATTTTTTGCGCGGTATTATTGTCGCCTAAAAAGACCGCGGCCGGTTTGATTGCCTCGATATAACTTAGATTGAGAAATCCTGCGAAGCCAAGATAAACCTGGTCGCTTAGAAAATCGCTATGTTGTTTCTGTGCGGACCTATATGTCTTAATCCGGGGAAGGTGCGAATCATCATATTCACCAATACTTGCCGCATGCACGCGCGCGACAAACGGCTTGCCGCCCTTGAGATAAACGCGCCCGACCCGGTCCGTCCAAAATGACTGCTGCACGGAAGCGCAAGACGCATCCAGCAGGGACACCTGATTGGCAAAATTTCTATATACCAAAGACATGCAAACCCATTTTAATTATGGGAACATACCTATCTAAAACATAATAAGCAATAATTTTATGAAGATACTGGAGGCACGGGCGGGAATCGAACCCGCATTCGAGGATTTGCAGTCCTCTACATCGCCATTCTGCCACCGCGCCAACGGGGAGGGACCCTCTCAATAGAATACCCGCCCTGCCCAAGTCAATAATCGATCCCGTCAAGTCTTGAAAATCATTGGCAAATCCGTGAAATTGAATGTACAAACGGTGCAAATTTCAACCCCTTCATTCATTTAACCCATGACCCATTTCGCCCAGGCCCGCAAAAACATGGTGGATTGCCAAATTCACACGGCGAATGTCGTGACGCCGGCGGTCATGGCCGCATTTGGCAGTGTGCCGCGCGAAAAATTCGTGCCTGCGCATATGACAGGCATCGCCTATTGCGACGAGGATGTGGCGCTCGGTAAAAATCGTTTCCTGCTGGCGCCCGCTGTGCAGGCAAGGATGATGGAGGCGGTGCAACCGGCAAAAACCGATCTTGTGCTGGATATCGGCGGCGGCACCGGTTACGCCGCGGTCATTCTTTCCATGTTGTGTGAACACGTGACGGCGCTCGAGGAACGTGCGGATTTCACGACGGCACTGAACGCGGCGACGAAGGGTCTGCGCATTCAGAACATAACAGCGGTGACCGGGCCTTTAACGGCAGGTCATGTTGCCGGCAGCCCCTACGATCTTATTTTTGTTAACGGCGCGATCAGTTCCATTCCGGATAGTTTGAGCGAACAGCTAAAACCCGGCGGGCGGTTGATCGCAGTATTTAAAGACTCTATAAAAGCTGGGGGCGCCACGATGGGGCAGGTGGTGATCCTGCGCCGGAACGGCGTCAAACAAAGCGGGGGCGAGCTTTCTTCCTATCCGCTGTTCGAAGCGGGGTGTGCCACCTTGCCGGGCTATGAACCGCGCACTAGCTTTAACTTCGGACGCTGAACATACAGGCTTAAATTGAAACCGCATCTCACATTTTTCCTCCGGCTTTTCCTTGGCCTTATTGTTCTTTCAGGGGTGGCACATGCTGAGGACACAGTGACGCCAGCAACTGAACAGGCATTGGCGCCCGCGCAGCCGATTAACGTTCTCACATTGCAAAGCGTCCTGCATCACACTTATATGAACAACCCGACTCTGCGGGCCGCGCGCGAAGAATTGCGTGCTACGCATGAATTCCTGCCGCAGGCGCAGGCGGGCTACAAACCTTCCATTATCGCGGCTACGAATGTTACACGCAGCGATAGCGACGGCAGCAGTTTCGGCAGCGACGGCGCATCAACGGAAAAGAATTTCGGCATAACACTGGACCAGCCGCTTTACCGCGGCGGACGCACGATGGCGGAAAGCACGGCGGCGCGCTATACGATTGGGGCGCAATCAGATCTCCTGAACCAATCAGAACAGCTTGTCCTGCTCGATGCCGCGACGGCCTATATGAATGTCGTGCGCGATGCGGCGCTGCTCGATCTCAGCCAGAACAACGAGGAAGTCATTGCCAAAAGCCTGCAGGTGACGACCGCACGCTTTGATGCGGGTGAGTTGACCAAGACCGATACCAGCCAGGCAAAAGCGCGTCTTGCGCGCGCCAAATCCGAGATCATCCGCGCACGCGGCAACCTCAATACCAGCATCGGTATTTTCAACCAGGTGACCGGTCTGCCGGCTGAGAATCTTGTCGAACCCGTGCTGGACCTGCCTTTGCCTGCGACGCTGGACGATGCGACTGCGCAGGCGGAAACGGGGAGTCCTCTGGTGCTTGCATCACAAAGCACGCACAAAGCGGCGGAAGCGGATATCAGCGGTGAGTTCGGCGCATTGCTGCCGGAGGTTGGATTTTTTACATCGTATGACAAGAGTTACGACCCGCGGCCCAACCTCAATGAATCCTCGAGCAATGCGATTGGAATTTCCGCCAGCATACCGCTTTATGAAGCCGGCGTGACGCGCTCGCGCGTGCGGCAGGCCAAGCATGTTGCCAACCAGCGTTATCTCGAAATTCTTGAGACCAAGCGGCAGGCGCGGCAGGAAACGGTGAGCAGCTGGGAGAGTCTGGCGGCGACCAATGCGGAAATAACGTCCCGCGCCTCCGAAGTCGAGGCCGCCCGCGTTGCCCGGGAAGGCGTGCGGCAGGAAACCGAGATAGGCACGCGCACCGTGCTGGATGCTCTCGATGCCGATCAGGAACTCCTGAATGCGGAGGTCGCCCTCGTGACGGCCCGGACCGACCGAATCATCGCCCAGTTCAGGCTTTTATCGTCGCTCGGCATGCTGACGCCCTCTACCCTCGGCTTTGCCGATAATGAAATCACGCACGGGAAAAACCTCGAGGAAGCCCGGCGCAAGATTTTCAGCACGGATGTGGATAGGGTTACCCCGGACCCGTAATCGGTCTTTGACAAGGCCTTCCCAATGTAAGAAACTGATCTTTCAGATTTTTTACACCCGTTAGACCCATGGCCGAACAGCAAAAAACAGAAGCAGACCCCTCGATCGAGGAGATCCTAGACTCCATCCGCCAGATCATTTCCGAAGAGGATGATGCGCCGGGGGCTTCCATGGAAGATGATGTTATTGAACTGACCGACAAGGTTGACGAGCCTGCCCCTGTGGCGTCCGAACCTGTGGCTGCGGTACCGCAATTCGCGCCTGAGCCTGAACCGGAACCACAACCGGAACCTGCAAGAGTTTCTCCACCGACCCAAGCCCCTGTTCAAGCCAAACCGCCGGAGACAACAATGACACCGCCTGATGAAAGCCTGACGGAAATTCTTACCAAGACGGCCGAAGACTCCGTGGCCGGCGCACTTTCGGAATTGACGAGACGCTCCGAAATTCAAAGCGGCGGCGGCATCACGATTGAAGATGTGGTGCGCGAAGAGATCAAACCGCTCTTGCGTGACTGGCTCGACAAATACCTGCCTGCGCTGGTTGAAAGGCTGCTTCAGAAAGAACTGGAACGCATTTCCCGCCGCGTGCAGGGCGATTAGGATTTCATTGTGTCTACCGTCATTGCGAGCGAATGGAATGAGCGAAGCAATCCACTTTTAAAAAGTATGGATTGCTTCGTCGGTCTTTCGACCTCCTCGCAATGACGATGAGAGTAATATGTTAGATAAGACATTCCATTCAAAATCCATTGAAGAAAAGCATTACCGCGCCTGGGAAAAGGCGGGATTTTTTGGGGCGCGCCCGGATTCCAACGCCAGACCCTTCACGGTGATGATGCCGCCGCCCAATGTGACGGGCAGCCTGCATATGGGCCACGCGCTCAACATGACGTTGCAGGATATTCTCACCCGTTATAACCGCATGCAGGGACGTGACGCGTTGTGGCAGCCGGGAACAGATCATGCCGGGATCGCGACGCAGATGGTGGTCGAACGTTTACTGGAGAAAGGCGGCGAAACGCGCAAAGCGCTGGGCCGCGAAGAATTCCTTGAACGCGTCTGGAAATGGAAGGCGGAATCGGGCGGGACGATTGTAAACCAGCTCAAGCGTCTCGGCGCAACACCGGACTGGGCGCGCGCGCGCTTCACGATGGACGAGGGATTGAACCGTGCAGTGCGGAAAGTGTTCGTCGAGCTCCACAAGGAAGGTTTGATCTACCGCGACAAGCGGCTGGTAAATTGGGACCCAAAATTCCACACCTCGATTTCCGATCTCGAAGTCGAGCAGAAGGAAAAAAAGGGCCATCTCTGGCATATACGCTACCCAGTTGAGGGGGAGCAGGAGGAATTTATCACCGTAGCCACCACGCGGCCGGAAACGATGCTGGGCGATACGGCGGTGGCGGTGCATCCCGAGGATGAACGCTACCAGCATTTAATCGGGAAATACGCATCGCTGCCGATTGCCGACCGCCTGATTCCGATCATCGCTGACGATTATGTTGACCCGGAGCATGGCAGCGGCGCAGTGAAGATTACGCCCGCGCATGATTTCAACGATTTCGAAGTCGGCAAGCGTCATGGCCTGACGATGATCAGTATTTTTGATGCGAATGCCTGCTGCAATCAAAACACGCCGAAAGAATATCAAGGTCTCGACCGGTTCAAAGCGCGGAAGAAAATTCTTGCCGAACTCGAGGACATGGATCTCATCAGGAAGGTCGAAGATATCAAGCACACCGTCCCGCATGGCGATCGCTCAGGCGAGGTCATTGAACCGTTTCTGACCGATCAATGGTATTGCGATGCGCCGACGCTGGCGATTCCCGCGATCAAGGCGGTCGAAGAGGGGCGCACGGTGTTCGTCCCGAAAAGCTGGGAGAACACGTATTTCGAATGGATGCGCAATATCCAGCCCTGGTGTATTTCGCGCCAGTTGTGGTGGGGACACCAGATCCCGGCCTGGTACGGGCCGGACGGGCATGTATTCGTCGCGGAAGATGCCGGGCAGGCGGCAACGGATGCCAAAATCCACTATGGCAAGGTTGTGGCGCTGAAGCAGGATCCCGACGTTCTCGACGCATGGTTTTCATCGGCGCTGTGGCCGTTCTCGACACTGGGCTGGCCGGACAAGACGCCGGAGCTCGACCGCTATTATCCCGGCGATGTATTGGTCACGGGCTTCGATATTATTTTCTTCTGGGTGGCGCGGATGATGATGATGGGTCTGCATTTCATGAAAGACGTGCCGTTTCACACGGTTTACATGCATGCGCTGGTGCGCGATGCGTCGGGTGCGAAAATGTCCAAGTCCAAGGGCAATGTCATGGACCCGCTGGAGGTTATCGATGAATTCGGCGCGGACAGCTTGCGCTTCACGATGGCGGCTATGGCGGCGCAGGGGCGCGACATCAAGCTGTCCAAGGATCGTGTTGAGGGTTACCGGAATTTTGCGACCAAACTGTGGAACGCGGCGCGCTATTGCGAAATGAATCAGTGCCTGCCGGCGGAGAATTTTAATCCGGCCGCCGTGCAGGCGACGCCGAATGCCTGGATCATCGGCGAACTGGTAAAAACTAAAGACGCCATGGAACATGCGATCGAGGCTTATAAATTCAACGATTTCGCCGGGGCCATTTACCAGTTCACCTGGGGCACGTTCTGTGACTGGTATCTCGAATTCACCAAGCCGCTTTTAAGTTCCGGCGTCATCCTGAGCGATAGCGAAGGATCTTTGTCTAAATCACAAGATCCTTCGTCGCAAGCTCCTCAGGATGACGTCATGAAAGAAACGCGGGCCGCAACCGGCTGGGTGCTCAGCCAGATTATGGTTCTGCTCTCGCCGCTGATGCCATTTATCACCGAAGAACTGCGCGCTGCATTTGGCGGTAAGGGATTAATGTCGGAAGCCGCGTGGCCCGATTACAGCGCTGTCAAAACGAACGAGGCGGCCACACGGGAAATGGACTGGCTGATAGGCTGCATTTCCCAGATCCGCAGCGTGCGCGGCGATATGAATGTGCCGGTGGCGGCGAAGACGCGGCTGCTGCTGAAGGACGCCTCGGCGGAGACGCAGCGGCGTGTAAAAACGCATGATGACCTGCTCAGGCGCATGGCGCGGCTGGAAGCGATTGAGATTACAACCGTCGTGCCGGCAGGCTCAATTCAAACCGTGCTCGGGGAAACCACGCTGGTTATCCCGGTAGCGGGGCTGATTGATCTTGATAAAGAACGCGCGCGCCTGCAGAAGGAGATCGCGGCGCTTAATCAGAATATCGAGAAAACAATGCAGAAACTGGAGAATAAGGATTTCACCGATCGTGCGCCGCCCGAAGTGATCGAGGAGCACCAGAACCGCAAGACGCAGTATGAGCTGACTCTTAAAAAGCTTGAGCAGGCGCTGTCGCTGCTCAAAACCGGCTGATATTTGCATAATTCAAAATGTTTTGTTATTCTCCTTGCATGAGAATGATTGAGGTCAAATCGCTTACGCCCGATGAAGTGCGGGTCCAGGCTGAGCAAACTATCGAAGCTGCGCAACGGCCTTATTACCGCCGTCCAAAATCGGAAGTCAGCATTCCCCATAAAACGCTGTTCAATTCCCTAAATCCGTTTAGTGACAAGTACGTTTTAGGTACACAAATTATCAGCGGATCGGAAAATGTTTATCTTGCTAAAAAAGACACGCCTTTTCCAGAGGGCGTTCGCATAATGCCTTTCCGAGACATACCGGATTCCGCGATTTATACCTGTTACAGTTATAACACTACAAAGCCGGTAAAGATTCATCATTGCTTCACCGCGCCTGAAGATTATGAGTTCCAATAAAACGAAACCCCGGCGAAGGCCGGGGTCTGGTGATTGGAGATATAAGGTCCCGCTTTAAAAACGGGGTTTCGCTCAGACTTATTTTTTCTCTTCTGCCGATTTCGCTTCGGTTTTCTCGCCCGAAGACGGGAGACCAAATGAGCCGAAACGCTTTTCGAACTTCGAAAGCTGGCCTTTTTCAATGACCTTGCCGCCCGCGCCTGTCCAGGCCGGGTGTGTCAGGGGATCGATGTCGAGGCGCATAACGTCGCCTTCCTTACCCCATGTGGTGCGGGTTGTGAATTCGGTGCCATCCGTCATTACGATTTTGACTGTGTGGTAATCCGGGTGAATTTCGGCTTTCATTTTCTGTTTCCTTTAGTAAAAGAACGCTTTATTTATCCTCGGGATGGCTAAAAAGCAAGCATTTTCATGAGCTGGTGGCTGCCGCACCGTTTTGAGGCTCAAAAGCCCTATCTGGAAGCCCGGGCGCAGGTTCTGCGGGAGACGCGGGGATTCTTCGATTCTCAGGGCTTTACCCATGTCGAGACCCCAGTCCTGCAGGTAACGCCGGGGCTCGATTGCCATATTCACGGTTTTAAAACCGGGCTCAAGGACCAGTTGTTAGCCCCCTTGCGCGACCTTTACCTGCATACCAGCCCCGAATTCGCCATGAAGAAGCTGCTGGTGGCGGGGATGGAGCGGATTTACCAGATCTGCCCTGTGTTCCGGAACGGGGATGATTCCCGCCTGCACAGTGCCGAATTCACCCTGTTGGAATGGTACCGGACGAATGCCGGCTACCGGGATGTGATGGAGGATACGACCAGGCTGCTGCGGCATGTGGCGGAGGCGCTTTCGGTAAAGACGTATCAACACCGGGGTATGAGCGCCAATCCTTTCTTAAACTGGAATATAATCTCTGTTTTAGAAGCATTTGATAAATATGAAAAAATAAGTCTTGGAAATTATCTAGAAGATGCAGATGCGTTTCGCGAAGCGGTTCAAAGAACCGGAATCAGAACCGCGGAAAAAGATGGCTGGGACGATTTGTTTTTCCGGGTTATGGCGGAAAAAATCGAACCTCATCTTGGCATCGGGGCCCCATGCATCCTCTATGATTACCCCGTGGCGCTGGGGGCGCTGGCACGCCGGAAGCCTGAAGATCCGCGCTTTGCCGAGCGGTTCGAGGTCTATGTATGCGGGGTGGAGTTGTGCAACGGGTTCGGCGAGCTGACCGATGCGGCGGAGCAGCGGGTGCGGTTTACGGCCGAGATGGCCGAGAAGCAGGCGCTGTACGGCGAATCCTACCCGCTGGACGAGGATTTCTTAAAGGCCCTGGAGCACGGTATGCCGCCATCCGGGGGCAATGCGCTGGGGCTGGACCGGCTGGTTATGCTGGCGAGCGGGGCGGAGAATATCGAACAGGTTCTGTGGGCGGGGAAAGCTTAAATACAACTTCCATGTCACATTGACTTGCATCCTGACGAAAGTCAGGATCCATAAATGTCCAATCACTATGTCTATATTTTAGCGAGTCGTAAAAACGGCACGCTTTATATTGGCAATACTTCCTGATCTGCAACGCAGAATATGGGAGCATAAAAACAAGTATATCGATGGATTTACCAAAAAATATAACGTCTATCTGCTTGTATATTTTGAGCATTTTGAAGATCGCTGGGATGCAGCTAACCGCGAAAGAATGCTCAAAAACTGGAAACGGCAATGGAAAATTGATTTGATTGAAACTCAAAACACGGAATGGAGAGATTTATCTGAAAGGATAAATGGATCCTGACTTTCGTCAGGATGCGAAAAAGTTAATTGTATCTATTTTAAACTGCATCCTGACGAAAGTCAGGATCCATAAGATTTACTTCCCCTGATAGATCCCCATAATCTGATCAAGCATCGCGAGCGCTTGCCCTCGTTCGCGCTGGAAGGAGTTGCGGCCTATGATAGAGCCATTGCCGCCGCCGGCGTGGATGTCTTTCGCGTCCTGGAAAACTGAATTCTCGTCTTTGGTGTTGCCGCCGGAGAAAACAACGATGCGACGGCCGTTGAAGCAAGAGCGCACGACTTCGCGCACCCGGTCGGCTTGCGTTGCAATCGGGATTTTCTTTTCTTCGAAAACCTTTTTCGCCTCTTTCTGTTCGAGATGCGCGGTCGGGAGTTTCACCTTGACCACGTGGGCACCGAGCAGGCACGCCATGTGCGCGGCATAGGCGATGACATCCATCGCGGTTTCGCCGTCCTTGGACAACGCCGCGCCGCGCGCGTAGGACCAGACGACGGATGGCAGGCCGACATCTTTGGCTTCGCGGATCATCTCACGCACTTCTTCGTACATATCGAGTTGTTTGTCCGAGCCCGGATAAATGGTGAAGCCCACAGCGGTGCAGCCGAGCTGCAGCGCGTCTTTAATGGACCCGGTCACGGCCTGGTCCGGCACGCCGGAGGAGAGGGCGTTCGATGAATTATATTTCAGGATCGTCGGCACCTGCCCGGCGAAGGTATCGGCACCCGCCTGCAGCGCGCCCAGCGGGGCGGCGTAGGCGTTGCAGCCGGAATCAATGGCGAGCTGGTAATGGTAATGCGGGTCGTAGGCGTCCGGGTTAACGGCGAAGGAGCGGGCGGGGCCGTGCTCGAAACCCTGGTCGACGGGAAGGATCACCATGCGGCCTGTGCCCGCGAGGCGGCCCGTGTTCAAAAGGCGCACGAGATTGCCCTTAACGCCCGCGTTCTCATTTTCGTAATTTCCGATGATGGTCTTGAGGGCGGCGGTCAGGCCGGATTTATGAATGGCTGAAGTTTTGTGAGCGGCGAGGGCCATGCGCGTAATCTCCCGGGCTATAAAGCTTATAACGCCTTATATATACGGGAAATTAAGGGCAAACAAGGTGGAATTGATTACCTGTTAAGGGCCAGAGTAAGGCCGGTGCGTATCGGCTGCAAGGTCGGAACGCCTCTTACGCCGCCAAACACGTAATCCAAATCCGGAGCCTTGTTAAGGCTTGCCTCGGATTTATAAGGGTGCGCGTTTCTTAAACCAAGTATGCCGCCACCTATGGCGTCGTCGAATATTCCGGGATTCTGGATGAAAAGACTATTCACTGCCCAACACCCCATCTTCTACGAGTTCATTGATGGCGCGGTTGTCAGTCGATGCAGAGCCTTTATAGAGGCTGTCGATGACGTCCTGCTTGGTAGCTGTTTTTCTGTCGTAAATAATGGCCATGATCTTAGCATCGCGTAATGTCGGTTTTTCCTGTCTCAGAGCTTTCGATGTACCATTCAGGAAATATTTGAGATTTTCATGGGAGCCGCCGCAATAATCGAGCGCGGTCTCCAGAGATGTTTTGGAATAGCCGTAAACGTGTAACTTGACGGCGCGCCCGTCATTGTCGGCCTCAGAGCGGACGATGCAGCCGTAATTGAACAGCCACTCGATTTCGCGGGTCAGGGCGGATTTGTGGATTTGCAGGCGCTCCATAACACCAGTCTGAGTCGTGCCGGCATACTGATGAATATCAGTGAGAATGAGGGCCCGGCGAATTGAGGATGACGGATCGTTCCCCAACGCCTCTACAAGATGGTCTATGACGTAGCAGGCTTTTTGGCCTCTAGTTGTCATAGCTTGCTTAGCTAGATTTTTTACCATGACCCAAATATAGCAAAAAATGCACTTTTTCGCAAGAAAACGGGGGGTTGGAAAATAAGCTATTTCTAATAAAATGTGAATATATTTTGAAATTTTGTTCCAATTATATGAGTTAAGTTATTGAATTTAATAGAAGTACACAATTAATGTACTTTCCAATTATTTTACGAATCTATTTTTGATAACATGTTTTGTACATTATTACGCCACGGTCTCGGGCATCAGCCAGAATCAGTAATATGGCTTCTTAAGCGGCAGGTCATAAAACAGCGAATTTTATTTCTTATAGCCAGCCTGATGCATTTTCAGCGCAGTTTCCAGCATCCGCAGTGAAAACGCCCATTCATTGTCGTACCAGGCCATGACGCGCACGAAACGCTTGTCAATCACACTCGTGCCCTCAAGCGAAAACATGGCGGAATGCGGGTTGTGGTTGAAATCGGTTGAGACCAGCGGCTCATCATAAACATCGAGGATATTCTTAAGGCGGCCGGCGGCGTATTTTTTGGCTATCTCGTTAATGTCTTCAACACTGGTGTCGCGCTTTGCGGTGAATTTGAAATCAACCAGCGAGACATTCGGCGTCGGCACGCGTATGGCGACGCCATCAAGCTTGCCTTCCAGTTCGTGGATGACCTTACCAAGCGCTTTCGCAGCACCGGTCGAAGTTGGAATCAGATTGAGCGCGGCGGCGCGGCCGCGATAAGGGTCACGGTGATTAGAGTCGACCGTACGCTGATCGCCGGTATAGGCGTGAATTGTGGTCATGAATCCGTGCTCAATACCGATTTCCTCATGCAACATGAAGGCCACGGGCGCGAGGCAGTTCGTGGTGCAGGACGCGTTGGAGACGACGGTGTGTTCCGCCTTCAGCATGCCGTCATTGACCCCGTAAACAACAGTAAGATCGTCGCCTTTGGCCGGTGCGGAGATAAGAACTTTTTTTGCACCGTTATGCAGGTGGGCAGATGCGCCTTCGCGATCAGTAAACTGGCCGGTGCATTCCAGAACGATATCGACCTTCTGTGAACTCCAGTCGATGTCAGCGGGGTTACGTGTGCGGAAGCGATGAACCTTATGACCGGCGAAAACTTTTATGCTTTCGCTTTCGCGCGTAATTTCAAACGGGGCGGGGCCATGTACGGAATCATATTTAAGGAGGAGGAGGGTATTGTCACCCGTGTCGTTAATGGCAGCGAGCGTAATATGCTTGTGCAGGTCGGTTTCGTAGATAGCGCGCGCCACAAGGCGGCCGATGCGCCCGAAACCATTGATCCCAATCCGTAAACTCATTCAATTTCCCTAAATACGAGTCAGCGCTACCTATGTGTGAGCAAGTAGATAATTAAGCCAGACCCTTTATGCAAGTCGCTATTGACAAGATTTAAACTAAAACGTAAATGAGGATCATTCTCAATTGAGAATCATATGCAACACGACTCATTAAATAGGCAAAACCATGAAAAAACTGATTTTAACCGCTACCACCGCCACCGCGCTGATTATCTGCACATCTGTAGTTCAGGCCGCAGAAGATTATACGCTCACCCTCAAAGACCATAAATTCACACCTGAAGTTCTCGAAATTCCAGCCGGCCAACAGGTCAAGCTTACGATCGATAACCAGGATGGAACAGCCGAGGAATTCGAAAGCCACGAGCTTAATCGTGAGCAGGTTATCGCTGCAAACAGCAAAGGGGTAATTATGGTGGGGCCTGTTAAAGCCGGAACGTATGATTATTTTGGTGAATTCAACCAAGATACGGCTAAAGGCCGGATCATCGCTAAATAAGGATTAAAAATGCTGTCCAGCGCCATAGTTGTTTTCCGCGAAGTTTTTGAAATCGTGTTGATCGTCGGAATTGTGCTGGCGGCAACCAAAACCATGCCTCACCGGCGCAAAGCCATTTTAATCGGCTTTGGCGCCGGGCTGGCGGGATCGGCGCTGGTCGCGCTTTTTACCGGCCGGATTTCGCAGATCGCTGAAGGTCTGGGCCAGCAATATTTCAATGCCGGGATTCTATTTTTTGCGGCGGGCTTTATCGGCTGGACCGTGCTGTGGATGAAGAAGAACGCCCGCTTCATGAAGCAGAATTTCCAGAAAATCGGTGAAGCTGTGAGCGGTGGCCGTGCGCCTTTCATGGCTTTGTCGGCGATCATTGCCTTAACCATCTTACGTGAAGGTTCGGAGATCGTGCTGTTCACATACGGGATGCTTGCCTCGGGTCAATCCCCGATGATGATCGTGGCGGGCTCGGCAGCCGGACTGATTGCGGGACTTATCGTCGGGATTTTGCTTTACATGGGCCTGATCAAATTATCGGTGCGGGTTTTCTTCCAGGTAACAAGCTGGCTGCTGATTTTTCTCGTTGCCGGCATGGTTTCAAAAGCCTTCGGCTTCCTTGTCGCTGCCGGCGCTTTTGCAAACCTGTCACAGACAGTTTGGGACACGTCCGGATTCCTCAGCGACCACGGCATACTCGGCGAAAGTCTCGGTACATTGGTCGGTTACACAGCCCGCCCGGCGGCCATTCAGGTCATTGCGTATATTTCCGCCCTTTTAATATCTATTTCAACCATGAAACTGATAGATAAAAATATGAATCTTAAAACCTTACTCAAAGGCAGCGCCGCTGCTTCGCTGCTTTTCATTGCCGCCCTGCCTGTTTCGCAAGCGCACGCTACCAGCACGGTGGATGCCCCTTATGTCGACAAGGGCGATTTCACACTGGAAGAACAGACGAACTGGCTGAACGACGATGATGATGACGATATCGACGGGACATGGGCCGAAACGCTGAATATGGGCTATAGCCCGACCGATAATATCAAACTAGAAATCGAAGGTGAATTCGGCGAGACCGGCGCAGGCGATGACACGGAATTCAATGCTGTTACTTTTTCGGGAACATGGGAATTTTTTGAAGCAGGCCGGTACTGGCTGGAGAGCGGTCTGAAATTTGAATATGGCCGCAATACATCGGGCGATGCCGACGGCGTGGCTGTTAAGCTTCTGCTCGCGAAAGAAGCGGGTAAGTTTTCACACCTTGCGAACTTCGTATTCGGGCAGGAAACCGGCGAAGATTCCAGCGACGATACATCCGGCGCGTTTGCCTGGAGCACCAGCTACGCTGTGAATGATATGTTCCAGCCGGGCTTTGAATATTATCTCAACCATGACGATGTTTCGGACGGCGGATCGTTCGACGACCAGGGCCACCAGCTCGGTCCCGTTGTCTATGGCGGCATTGGCGAGCATATCGGCTACGAAGCCGGTTACCTGTTCGGACTGTCGGATTCCGCGGCGGATGGCGAAGCCAAGCTGATCATTAATTACACCGTAAACTTCAATTAAGGAGTGAAAAATATGAGCCTGTTTTCAACGTTCCTGTTAGGGGGCGCGTCCTTTCTCGCGTTTGCATCGATCGCATATGCCGAAGATACGGTATCCGCCAACCGTTTTGTCCAGCACAATTTTGTGGCCAACAAGGCGATTTACAAGGCCGACACGGTTGATGAAAAAATGATTAATGCCTGGGGGATCGCGATCCGCCCGGCCGGTGAAGGCGGACACTTCTGGGTTGGCGGCAAGGATACGAGCTTTCAGTATGTAGGCGATGTGCAAAATTCCCCGACGGAATCGCTGCGGGTCCTGCATGCCGATGATATTCCTCATATCGGCATACCCGTAGGCGGCGATGAGCAGATGATAACAGGTCTTGTTTTCAGCGACAGCAGGGACGCTTTCGTTATCACGCAAAAGCCTATAGAAGACGCGCCTGAAATTACTGCGCCTGCGAAATTCCTTTTTGCCAGCGACGGCGGGGTTATTTCCGCCTGGACCGAGCGCAAGAAAGAGGACGGCACGTTCGAGCGGGCGCTGCAGGCGCTTTCGGCGATCGATAACTCGGCAAAAGGCGCGCAGTATTTCGGCATCACCCTGAATGCGCATTATAACCGGCTTTACGCCGCCAATTTCGGCGCCGTGCCAGGCATGGAAGTTTTTGACGGGCAATTCAAGCCTGTCGATGTGACGTTCGATAGGCCTTTTGACGATAATAAAAACGACAAAGTCGATCCGGGCGAATATGCGCCCTTCAATGTGCAATCCCTGAAAACGCAGGCAGGCGGACATACTATTTTTGTGTCCTATGCCAAGACGCAAAGCTGCCCGGCTGAAGAAGTTGCCAAGGATACATGCAAGGATGGCGAATTGTTCATCGGCGAGGAAGACACAGCCAAGCCGGGACAGGGGCGCGTTGCCGAATTCACCGAGGACGGAAAGCTCGTAAGCGTATGGCAAGATGGCGGTAAGCTGAGCGCGCCATGGGGCATGGTCTTCGCGCCGGCGGATTATGGACCGTTGTCCAACAATCTTCTGGTTGCCAATTTCGGCGACGGGACGATTGCCGCCTACGATCCAAAAACGCACGCGTTCAACGATTATATGCGCGATGAAAAAGGCGAGCCCGTGAAGATCGATAAAATCTGGGGTCTTTTGTTCGGAAACGGGCAGAGCCTGGGCGATACGCGCGCGCTTTATTTCACGGCGGGTCCCGAAGATGAAGTCGATGGATTGTTCGGATCCTTACGCGCCGCGAAATAGAATCTGAATCTCCAGCATCTGCATGTTAATGTGGCGCAGGGAGTCCTGCTTCCATGAAAAAACATGCCGGTCTTTTAATTTTCTTTTTTTGATGATGACGACGATTCCCTCGACAGCGCAGGAAAATAAAATTGACGCGGGAAACTGGCGAGGGGTCGGGGAATGATACCGGGTTCGGGATGAGCTTGAGCATTAAATATAATTACCGGCCCAGCTTCCAGCCGGGCTTTGAGTATTACGGAGATTTCGGGGCGATCGGCGAAAGTTCGAATTTCGATGATGAGGATCACCAGGTTGGACCGGTTGCATACGGATCATTCGGCGATCATGCCGGGTATGAAGCCGGGTATTTGTTCGGGCTATCCGATGCCGCGCCGGATGGCGAGGCGAAGCTGATCCTGAAATATTTGATAGATTTTTAAAATTTATATTATCGTCATTGCGAGGCGCGCAGCGCCGTGGGAATCCAGAATGCTTATTGTGGCCTCTGGATCGCCACGCAACCTGCAAAGCAAACCGGAGGTTTGTTTGCTTTTTTAAAAAAGCGAACAACGCTAAGGCGGTGCTTCGCGGTTGCTCGCGATGACGAATATTATTGAGCAGCCGCGATTACTGCCTCAGCCGTAATCCCGAAATGCCTGTAGAGATCCTGGTAAGGGCCCGAAGCGCCGAAACCGGTCATGCCGATGAAGATGCCGTCGGTGCCGATGACCGCATCCCAGCCCATGCGGATGCCGGCCTCGATCGCGATCTTGCGCGATGAACCAGCGGTGAGGCTCTGGATGTATTTCTTGTCAGCCCGCATGAAAAGATCCAGACAAGGGACAGAAACCAAACGGGTTTTCTTTCCGGACGCATTAAGTTTTTCCCAGGCTTCGAATGCGATTTCGACTTCCGAACCGCTGGCGAACAGGGTCACATCCGGTTCACCGGCACAATCCCGCAGGACATAAGCGCCCTTCGCAACGAGGTTTTCGGTGCGGTTTTCGTTCAGGGTGGGCAGGCCCTGACGCGTGAGCGCCATGATGCTCGGTGTTTTCGTATTACCCAGAGCCAGCTCCCACGCCTCGGCGGTTTCGATGCCGTCGCACGGACGGAAGACATTCAGGTTCGGCATCGCACGAAGGGAGGCAACATGCTCGACCGGCTGGTGAGTGGGGCCGTCTTCACCCAATCCGATGGAGTCGTGAGTCATGACATAGATGACCCGCTGCTGCATCAATGCGGAAAGGCGTATCGACGGGCGGCAGTAATCGGTGAAAACCAGGAACGTGCCGGAATAGGGTATGACGCCCCCATGCAGCGCCATGCCGTTCATGGCGGCGGCCATACCATGTTCGCGCACGCCGTAATGGATATACCGGCCGGAGAAATCATTTGCGGAAATCACGGAAGGGCCCTTGATCTTGGTATTGTTGGAACCCGTCAGGTCGGCGGAGCCGCCGATCATTTCGGGAACTGCCGGGACCAGCGCCTCGAGCACGGTGCCTGACGTCTGGCGCGTGGCATGTTTGGGTTTCTGGCTCGCGAAGTCGGCTTTGAGCTTCTGGATGAACGGTGCGATGAGCCGGGATACGTCGCCGTTCTGCGCCGTGGTGAATTCGCCTTTTTTTGCAGACTTATCAAGGCGTTTTGTCCATTCTCTAAGTTCACCTGCACCTTTTTTGCCGGCTTCCCGCCAGGCATTCAATGTGTCATCCGGGACATGGAACGGCGCGTGGGCCCACTCGTGGAAAACGCGGGCTCCCTTGATTTCTTCGGCACCCAGAGGTGAGCCGTGGGACGAAGCGCTGCCCTGTTTGGTGGGGGCGCCGTAGCCGATATGGGTCTTGCAGCAGATGATGCTCGGCGTTTTCGTGTCGCGCGCCTGCGTGATCGCTTTTTCAATTTCGGCCATGTTATGGCCATCGACGGTCTGCACATCCCAGCCATAGGACTCGAAACGTTTCGGCGTGTCATCGGAGAAAGAGAGCGAGGTCGGCCCGTCAATCGAGATGCCGTTATCGTCATAGAGTACAACCAGTTTAGAAAGACCTAAATGACCCGCGAACGAGCAGGCCTCGTGGCTGATGCCCTCCATCAGGTCGCCGTCGCTGGCAATGACGTAGGTATAGTGATCAACCAAATCATTGCCAAAACGGGCATTGAGGATCCGTTCCGCCAGCGCCATGCCGACGGCGGTGGATATGCCCTGACCCAATGGTCCTGTCGTGGTTTCGATCCCCGCGTCGTGCTCGACTTCCGGGTGTCCGGCCGTGAGGGCGCCGATTTGTCTAAAGTTTTTAATCTGTTCGAGTGTAATCTTCTTATAGCCTGTGAGATAGTTCAGTGCGTAGATCAGCATCGATCCATGGCCCGCAGATAAGACAAAACGATCGCGGTCCGGCCATTCGGGAGTGCTCGAGTCGAATTTCAGGAATTTCGTATAGAGCACGGTGGCGACATCGGCCATGCCCATCGGCATGCCGGGGTGGCCGGAGGTGGCTTTTTCCACGGCATCCATCGCAAGGGCGCGAATCGCGTTGGCCATGGTTTTCAGGTTCGGATCATTTAGTGGGGGCAAGGCAGGGGTCTCTTTCAGGGCGGTCTGGCTTTTTGTCATGGTTTTCTTCTAGCGGTTAAAACGGGTATCTGCAACGTGATATTATAGCGTCATTGCAAGCGTCAACGCAGCAATCCACACTTTTTTAAAAGTGGATTGCCGCGTCGGCCTTCAGCCTCCTCGCAATGACGGATTATTACGGATTTTAAGGCTTGACCAATCCGGCTCACGGTTCATAATCGGGCCTTATTCAAAACTATATGAGGGTTTCCTGTGTCCCACGTTGAGCAGTCATTGAGAAATTTGCTGGGCGCCATCGAGCGCCTCGACCACGCCGCCCGCTATTTCGAAGGGGCGCAGAATACTAAACAACGGGACATGTTCGCCGCTGCGCCGGTACAGCGCGCAACAGGATCGCAGGATGCCATGCTGGCGCGCCGCCTCGATGTGGCGATTGCCCGCGTCGAAGAACTGCTAAGCGAGGAGGCATAAGACATGGCCGAAGTGAACCTCACCATCAACGGACGCAGTTACGGGATTTCATGCGATGACGGGCAGGAGCGCCGCGTTCAGCAACTGGGTCATTATATCGACGGCCGCCTTAAGGAAGTTTCGCGCTCCGGCGCGGCCAGCAATGAGTTGCATCTTCTTGTTCTGACTTCCCTGATGATCGCCGACGAGGTTGTCGAGCTGCGCGAGGAAGTGAGCCAGATGAGCCGCCAGATGCATAAGATGGAAGGCGCCGGGAACGGTGTCAACGGCCCGGATGAAGCGGCGATTTCCCATGCCGTCGACCAGCTGGCCAGCCGGATTGACGCGATTACAGGCCGTCTGCAGAAGGTTTGAAATCCCGCACCGTCATTGCGAGCGAATGAAATGAGCGAAGCAATCCAGGGCCCACATTCAAAAAAACTGGATTGCTTCGTCGCCTGCGGCTCCTCGCAATGACGTTATTTATAAATTTCTGGCTATTTTGGCGCGAAAGCACTATCTCTATAGATGCTGCGGAGTGCGTGATACTAGTTAATTCCGGAGGCCGATAATGATTCGTTAGGGAGCTGTCCCTGTCCTTTAAGTGCTTTAGGGTACACTGGATATATGGTGCCCACCTGGTTTTACCGGGCCACACGCGAATACAATGTACACGGCTCCCGCGGCGCCTTATAAAACACCCAAAGTTACGCCTCAGGTTTTGGAACGATTTCGAGGCTGCCTTTTTGAGTAGCGAAGCAATATTGATTACGCACTTGATTTTTCGAAACATTTGCAAAGAGCATAGGCTGAAGCGTTCCCCTTAACTTTATACAGCAGGTATTAGGTCTGTGATCGCTTGCCGATTCATAATTTTGAGCCACGATCAGGGTCTTTTTAAGATCGGAATCTGCTTCAATGGCAGACATGTCCGTATCCGCAATGAAATAAGGAATATTGTTTTTAAGATACTTAAGTTCCAACTCTTTTATATCTATTTCTTCTTCCAGCTCTATTCTTTGCCCCGAAAATGTATATAAAATATTTCCTCTCGCACATGTAATGGCATCCAGACTAAGATCCTCTTTAACAAAGTTTTTGGAGGCCGCCATAAACTGTATATTTTTTTCACTCATTTTTCATTCTCCTGGTTTGTCCCGGCAATTTATAGTTAAAAATTATTTATGGCAATAGTTTTTTATAATGTCTGAGCAAAAAAATATGATAAGGGTGGAGGCGCTGCGGGCGCTGGCGCGGATAGACCGAGGATCTGAGGATCCGGATGCCGCCTGTCGCCTGTTTTTCGAGAGCATCAAGCCGCAAAAAGGGCAGGTTGTCGCCGCTTACTGGCCGCAGCCTTCGGAGTTTGATGTGCACCCGATTTTGGAGCGTTTGCGGCAGGAAGGGATTTCCTGCGCCTTGCCGGTGATTCAAAAAGATATGCTGGAGCTAGGGTTTGTAAGCTGGTTTGAAAGCACCGCGTTAAAAAAGAATGCAAAAAACGTGTATGAACCGGTGATGAGCCCGGGTGAACCGCTTCTGGAGCCTGATATTGTGATCGTGCCGCTGCTGGCCTTTGACCGGCGCGGCTATCGGCTGGGGCGTGGCGGCGGGTATTACGATACGACGCTTGAGGTTTTGCGGGGCAAAAAGTCCGTATTGGCCGTAGGTATTGCCTACGCGCAGCAGGCATGCTTGTTTAACCTCCCCACCGAGCCCCATGACCAAAAGCTCGGCTGGGTAATCACGCCGGATAGGGCGCATTATTTTGGAAATTAAACTCCGTCATTGCGAGCGAACGGAGTGAGCGAAGCAATCCAGGGGCCGCTCTAACGACTCTGGATTGCTTTGTCGCGTGCCGCTCCTCGCAATGACGGTTAGAAAGATAACATGAAAATATTATTCATAGGCGATATCATGGGTCGCTCAGGCCGTGAGGCGCTGGAGAAGCATTTGCCGGAGTTGAAGAAAGCCCTGCAGCCCGATGTCACAATCATTAATGGCGAGAACGCGGCAAGCGGCGCAGGGATCACGGGAAAGCAGTGCAAGGAATTCTATGAACTGGGTGTCGATTGCATCACCACCGGCAACCATGTCTGGGACCAGCGGGAGATTATCCCCTATATCGGGAATGATCCGAAACTGATCCGGCCGATGAACTATCCAGAGAATACGCCGGGTAAAGGATTTTATAAATACCAGCTTGCAGATGGCCGTAAAATAATAATTTTAAATGCGATGTGCCGTTTGTTCATGGATCCACTGGATGACCCGTTTGCGGGGATGCGTGAGTTCCTCAAAACCGAGAAACTGGGGCAAACCACCAACGCGATCTTTGTAGATCTCCATGGTGAGGCAACGTCCGAGAAGATGTCCTTCGGACACCATTTCGCCGGCCAGGTCTCGGCGGTAATTGGGACCCACACCCACATCCCGACAGCCGACGCCCATATCATGAAAGGCGGTACGGCCTATATGTCGGATGCCGGCATGACCGGGGATTATGACTCTGTAATCGGGGTCGAGAAAGGCATGGCGATTCACCGCTTCGTTAAAAGGATGCCCGGTGAGCGCTTCCAGCCAGCCAAGGGGCCGGGAACTTTGTGCGGCTGTTATATAGAAACCGACGACCGGAGCGGCCTTGCGACCCGGATCGAGCCAGTGCGGGTGGGCGGGATTCTAAGCCCGGCCCGGCCTGGATTATAAGAATACGGCTTGTGGGAATCCGGGGCAGGTGCCTATAATAGTTCACCTTATGTTCCCCTCGCGAGTAACCCATGGCCGGCCATTCCAAATTCAAGAATATCATGCACCGCAAGGGCGCGCAGGACGCTCGCCGCGCCAAGATCTTTTCCAAGCTGGGACGGGAGATTACTGTCGCGGCACGGCTTGGCGCCGGTGACCCGGCGATGAATGCGCGACTGCGGCTTGCAGTTGCCAATGCGAAAATCCAGAGCATGCCGCGCGACAATATAGAGAAGGCGATCGCCAAGGGGGTCGGCGGCGGCGCGGATGATGATTATGTCGCGATGCGTTATGAAGGCTACGGGCCGGGCGGCGTCGCGGTCATCGTCGATGCGCTGACCAACAACAAGAACCGCACCGCCGGCGAAGTGCGCGCGGCGTTTTCTAAGAATGGCGGAAATCTCGGAGAGACGAATTCGGTGAGCTTTATGTTCGACCGGGGTGGAGAAATTATTTACCCGGCCAGCGTCGCACATGCGGATGCGATGTTCGAGGCAGCGCTTGATGCCGGCGCGTCGGATGTCAGTTCGGACGCACAGGCGCACCAGATTACCTGTTCTGTTGATGATTTTGCGGAGGCGCGGGAGAAACTAGTCACAAAATTCGGTGAGCCGGAAAGCGCGGCGCTCGTGTGGCGCCCGAATGTCGGCGCGCCCGTCAATGAAGAACAGGCGCAGGGCGTGCTCGACCTGATCGAGGCACTGGAAGATGATGACGATGTGCAGACCGTCACGACAAATTTTGAAATGGATGAAACGCTCATGAAAAAACTGGCGGGAGCGGGGGGCTGATGCTGATCCTTGGCATAGATCCGGGCCTGAACAAAACGGGATGGGGCGTTATCCGCAGCGAAGGCCATTGCTTAAGCTTTGTCGCGAGCGCGATTATACGGCCGGATCGGGAGCTGGGCCTGCCGGAACGGCTGGCGGCGCTGCATGGGGGGATTATTGAAGTCATAAAAGAATGGGGGCCGGTGTGCGCAGCGGTTGAGGAAACTTTCATCAATAAAAATGCGGCGAGCGCCTTGAAGCTCGGGCAGGCGCGCGGTGTTGTATTGTGCGCGCCGGCGACACTGGGATTGCCGGTCGCGGAATATTCCGCCAACCATATCAAGAAGTCGGTTGTCGGCGCAGGCCACGCTGCGAAGGAACAGATGGCCATGATGGTGCGGACATTGTTGCCGGCATCGGGCCAGGTTTCGGAAGATGAGGCCGATGCGCTGGCGGTTGCGATCTGCCATGCACATCATGCGGGCTCCATGGTGTATTCCCTGCGAAAGCAGGGATCTCCGGACACAACAAGAAGGATCCCCGCTTACGCGCGCGGGGAAAGCAGGATGAGATTATGATCGGGCGTTTGTCAGGCGTGATTTTCGGTTTTGAAAAAGATCATTTGATCCTTGATGTGCAGGGCGTGGGGTATCACGTGTTTGCCAGCACGCGGACATTGAGCCGCATCGGGCAGGTGGGCGATACGGCCAGCCTGCTGATCGATACGCATGTGCGCGAGGATCATATTCATCTCTATGGATTTGCCGATGCGGCGGAGCAAAGCTGGTTCCGCCTTTTGAATACCGTGCAGGGAGTCGGCGCCAGGGCGGCGTTATCGATTTTGGCAGCGTGCCCGCCGGAGAAACTGTCGTTGATCATAGCGTCACAGGATGTTGCGGCAATCCGGCAGGCGGACGGCGTCGGGCCGAAACTGGCGACGCGCATTTTGACGGAGCTGAAAGATAAAGCGGGGACGATGGATCTAAGTAAAACAGCGATACCGGGCATCAAGGCTGTGAAAGACGAACCGGCGGGCGTCGATCACGACGCGGTGTCGGCGCTGGTCAATCTCGGCTATGCGCGCTCGGACGCCTATGGCGCGGTGGCGCAGGCGCGCGCGAAGGCGAACGATAATGAGCGGGATAATTTACAGGCGGTAATACGGCTGGCGCTGAAGGAGCTCTCCGCATGAGCAAGAGCGCGCATTTAGAAGCGGAGTTGCATACATTCGAAAAAGGAGAAGAAGGGCCGCTGCGCCCGGCATCCTTAAATGATTTTATCGGCCAGAAGACGCTGTGCGGGAATCTGCGCGTCTTCATCGAGGCGGCAAAAAAACGCGGCGAGGCGATGGACCATGTGTTGTTGTTCGGTCCCCCGGGTTTAGGCAAAACAACGCTGGCGCAAATCATCGCGAAGGAGCTCGGCGCCGGTTTCCGCGCGACATCCGGCCCGGTGATTTCTAAGGCGGGTGATCTCGCGGCGCTGCTGACAAATTTAGAGCCGCACGATGTTTTATTCATCGATGAAATTCACCGGCTGAGTTCTGCCGTCGAGGAAATTCTTTACCCGGCCATGGAAGACCGCAAGCTCGACCTTATTATAGGTGATGGACCGGCGGCGCGCAGTGTGCAGATTGATCTTGTGCCTTTCACGCTGATCGGCGCGACCACGCGCAGCGGTTTATTGACCAATCCGCTCCGCGACCGGTTTGGGATTCCGTGCCGGCTCGATTTTTATGCGCCGGATGAATTGTCTTTCATCGTCAAACGTTCGGCACGGCTGCTGAAAATGGAGCTGACGGAAAAGGGCGCGGATGAAATTGCGCGCCGCAGCCGCGGTACGCCCCGCATTGCCGGGCGCCTTACAAGAAGGGTTCGTGATTTCACGCAAAGTAACAAAACCAGATCGATCGATGACAAAATTGCCGATGAGGCGCTTAACCGGCTTGATGTGGATAATGCCGGGCTCGATACGATGGACCGCCGTTATCTCAACGCCATCGCCGAGCATTACAGCGGCGGGCCGGTCGGGGTTGAGACGCTCTCGGCCTTCCTGTCCGAGCAGCGCGACATGATCGAGGATGTGATCGAGCCCTACCTGATCCAGCAGGCCCTGGTCCAGCGCACGCCGCGGGGAAGGGTTCTGGCTTCTGCGGGGTATAAATATTTAGGACTAAAACCCAAAAAAGAAAATCAGATGGATTTGCTTGCAGATGAATGAATTTTTATGGTCGTCATTGCGAGCGAATGAAATGAGCGAAGCAATCCAGGTTTATGCTTTAAGGAGGCTCCTGGATTGCCGCGTCGCTTCGCTCCTCGCAATGACGGCACCGGACGTCGATTAAGCTGCAGGCAAAGGATAGATTTGTTGAAACTTATTTTCTGGATTCAAGACAATAACATTTTCTTTGCAGAAAACATTATACCCATCGGGTAGAGTAACCTGATATTTGAATTTCTTGCTATCATTGTGATTTGATACATTACTTTCTTCTGCCTCTTCATAAGGAGAAATCGCATTACCAAATATAATCCGGAGTTTTTCTGACCTAGTTTGGTTAGCTAAATTCTTCAACTCGATTTTGATAGCTTTGAAGCCAATCTCTATAGCTCTTTCAAAAACAGGAGGATTTTGTGGTAAGGTTTTGATTACGAGACCGATTGTATCTTCAGGCATTTTTATAAATTTTAAATCCTCTGGTTTTTCAATCAATATCTCAGGGGCTTCCTCATAAGATGCACCAAATACAATTGAAGGTGTAATAAAACTAACGAGGTGGAATTTTTCTGGAAGAGTGAGATCATTGGACATTTAGATACTCCAAATTTATTATATTATGAATATTAATATTGTTTGATTTTCTTTATATGTCAAAATAAACTGCTTATCAATAGAGATGTTATGGAACACAAAACACAAATCCGCGTTTACTATGAAGATACGGATGCCGCTGGTGTGGTGTACTATGCAAACTACCTGAAATTCGCCGAACGGGGCCGTACGGAACTCTTGCGTTCGGCCGGATTAGAGAATAAATCTTTGGCTGAACGGCAGGGTATTTCTTTTGTCGTTCGTCATATTGAAGCGGACTATTTCCGGCCCGCCCATCTCGATGATTTACTGATTTTAAAAACGTCACTTGTCCAGTTGAAAAACGCCAACGTCTCGATGAAACAATCCCTTTATCTGAAATCGGACCTGATATTTTCGCTGGATGTGCAGCTTGCCTGCGTGGATGTGAAAACATTCAAGCCGGCAAAACTGGATGAAACTGTTAAACAGGCCTTCGGGCCCTATTTGAAAGCGAGTTAAAGACCATGGACCCCGTTGTTGAAGCCGTAAATCTTGGCAGCTATTCCCACGACCTCAGCATGATCGGACTGTTCGTACAGGCAGACCCGATCGTAAAGGCCGTGATGGTGATGCTTATGTTCGCATCGGTCTGGAGCTGGGCGGTTATTTTTTCCAAGCGCAGCACGCTGGCGCGCCTTAACAAAAAAGCCAATGTTTTCGAGGATTCTTTCTGGTCCGGCGAGGCGCTCGACAAGATTTACCAGCGCGTGCGCAATTCAAAAACCGACCCGATGCTTTCAACCTTTGCCGCCGGCATGGATGAATGGCAGGCAGGCGTCGTCGGCGGATTGCCCGCCAAGGAAAGCCTGCAGGCGTCTTTGCGCCAGCGCGTGGAGCGGGCGATGAATGTGAATATCAGCCGCGAGATGAATAACCTGGAGCGCGGCATGACGTTTCTTGCCAGCGTCGGCTCGACCGCGCCCTTCATCGGTTTGTTCGGAACTGTCTGGGGAATCATGAACAGCTTCTCGGCAATTGCCGCGTCCAATAATACGTCGCTGGCCGTCGTTGCACCGGGGATTGCCGAGGCTTTGTTCGCCACGGCGCTCGGCCTTGTCGCCGCGATCCCGGCCGTGGTTGCCTATAACGTCTGCGCAACCAGCCTCGGGCGCTATGCCGGGCGACTCGAAGCTTTTACCGACGAATTCACAGCCATTCTTTCGCGCCACCTGGACAGCCAGGACAGCGACAAGAAGGTGGCGTAGCCATGGGTGCATCCCTGCAGGGCGGTTCGAGGCGCGGCGGGCGCGGGCGTCGCTCGGGGGTAAGCGCATTCCGGCCTATGTCGGATATCAACGTGACCCCTTTTGTCGATGTCATGCTGGTGCTGCTGATTGTTTTCATGGTGGCAGCGCCGCTATTGACGTCGGGCGTTCCGGTCGACCTACCGAAATCCGATGCGAAGGCGCTGTCGGAGGAAGAAAACAAGCCGATCGAGATCACCGTCAAGAACGACAAGGCCTATGTCGGCGATACGGAAGTCGAGATGGACAAGCTGGTGCCGCTGCTGGAAAGCCTGACCGAGGGACAGAGCGAGCGCCGCATTTACATCCGCGCTGACAAGGGCCTGGCCTACGGCCGCGTCATGGAGATTATCGGTGCGGTCAACGGCGCGGGATTTACCAAGGTCGCGCTGATTTCCGAGACGAGCACGGTGAAATGATTGTCAATATCTTATAACGTCATTGCGAGCGAACGAAGAGAGCAAAGCAATCCAGGGGCGGTTATAATGACTCTGGATTGCTTCGTCGCGTACTGCTCCTCGCAATGACGATATGAAAAACCATGCAAAAAAGCATTACAAGAGATGATTTTCTAGGAATGGATGCTTCGATGAAGAAGCCCTTCATCACGTCTATTGTTTTTCATTGTGCGCTTTTTCTTTTTACCGCTGTGGGTTTGCCCTTTATCGTTCCGGACGAGATCATCAGCGCGCCGGTCAGCGTCGAGATCCTGCCGATTGATAAAATCTCACAGACCAACCGCGTGGCGGATCCGGTCAAAAAGCCGGAAGAGGTGGAGGACGTAAAGCCTCAGCCGCCGGTAGAAAAACCGAAGCCACCTGAGATGAAAGAGGACAAGCCGCCGGAGCTGGAGCCCGCGCCGCCTGAGCCCCTGAAAAAACCTGAAGAAAAACCGAAGCCGCCGGAAAAAAAGCCGGAGGTGACGAAGGTTGAAAAACGGAAACCGGAAAAAGATTTCCAGACGCTGCTGAAAAACCTGGCGCCCGATACGCCGGAGCCGACAGAGACGGCCGAAGATGCGCCGAAAGCGGAAGAAACCCCGTCACCGGTGTCCGCGATTGCGCAACTCTCCGATAAACTCACGATGAGCGAGGAGGATGCGCTGCGTCATCAGTTGGGTCAGTGCTGGAATGTGCTGGCGGGGGCGGAATATGCGGAGAACCTGATTGTCGAGCTGCGCATCGAGATCAGCCGCGAGCGCATGGTGACAAACGCGCAAGTGACCGATAGCGGGCGTTACGCCCGCGACACACCGTTCCGGGCGGCCGCGGATGCGGCGATGCGGGCGCTGCGCAACCCGAAATGCATTCCGCTGGCCGTGCCGCCGGATAAATACGAGCAGTGGAAAACAACGATCATCCGCTTTGATCCGAGCGAGTTTTTGTAAAAAAAGCACAGCGATCCTTATAAATTATCAAGCAACAAAAAAGGATAAATTTATAGGAATATTTTCCTTGACAAAAATAGATCATTCCCTATAATTCGGAGAGGTGATTTTTTTGTCATTGCGAGGAGCGTCAGCGACGAAGCAATCCAGTTTTTGGAATGCGGCCCCTGGATTGCTTCGCCCCCTTTGGTTGCTCGCGATGACGGAAGTTAAAAAAACCGCCGAACAAACTGTTAAGGAGACATAATGAGCCGGGGAAAAATCAAAAAGAAAAAATCTGGGAACGAACTGAAGGAAACTATATAAAACCGTTTAAAAACAAATGCCTGTTGACCGTGTTTTGCCCCCGTTCCATACTACTCTCCCGATTCACAAAAGGATCTTTCCGCCCATGAAAAATCTCGTTTTCGCCTTATTTGCCCCCATTCTTTTTATGCTTGTTTTTACCGCCTCCGCCGCGCACGCCGAACTGCGCATCGATGTGACGCGCCCGAATATAGAGCCGATGCCCATCGCGGTCAGTCCGTTCTTCGCCGGCAGCCCGCAGAATCAGCAACTGGCGACAGGCCTTGCGGGCATTGTCTCCGCCAACCTCGAAGGCTCGGGACTTTTTAAACCGGTCAACCCGGCAGCGTTCATCCAGAACAGCGCGTCGATCGCGCAGAACGGTCCGAATTTCGGCGAGTGGCGCGCGACCAACGCGCAGGCGCTTGTGACGGGCAGCGTTGTGCAGGGCGCCGACGGCAAGGCGCGGATTGAATTCCGCCTGTGGGATGTTTTTTCACAGAAGCAACTGATCGGCATGTCCTACACGACGACGCAGGATAACTGGCGCCGTATCGGGCATATTATCTCCGACGAGATTTACAAGCATCTGACCGGCGAGGACGGGTATTTCGATTCCCGCATCGTTTATATCGCGGAATCCGGGCCCGCAACGCGGCGCATCAAGCGGCTTGCGATCATGGACCAGGACGGCGCGGGTCAGAAATTCCTGACCGACGGGCATGCGCTGGTGCTGACACCGCGCTTTTCGCCGACACGCCAGCAGGTCACCTATACGTCCTATGAAAGCGGCACGCCGCGCGTTTACCTGTATGACCTGTCCAGCGGTGCGCGCCAATTGCTCGGAAATTTTCCCGGCATGACCTTTGCGCCAAGATTTTCGCCGGATGGCGGTTCGGTCGTGCTCAGTCTCGCGGTGAACGGCAATTCGGATATTTATTCCATGCCGCTTGGCGGCCAGCGCAAACGCCTGACCGACAATCCCGGCATCGATACGGCGCCGAGCTATTCACCCGACGGACACAAAATCGCGTTTGAATCCGACCGCGGCGGCACGCAGCAGATTTACACGATGAATGCGGACGGCAGCGGCGTGACGCGCATCACATTCGGGCAGGGGCGCTACGCCAATCCGGTCTGGAGCCCGCGCGGCGATCTGATCGCATTTACGCGCCTGTATCAGGGCAAGTTCTTTATCGGTGTCATCCGTCCCGACGGATCCGGCGAGCGCCTGATTACAACCGCTTATCACGTCGAAGGACCGAGCTGGTCACCGAATGGGCGTGTCCTGACTTACTTTAAGGAGAGTCCGTCAGGCAATGACCGTTCTTCAACAATCTATACAGTGGATATTACGGGCTATAATGAACGCGTGCTGCGGACAACGGGCAGCGCTTCGGATCCGGCCTGGTCGCCGCTTAACAAGTAACTTCACCGTCATTGCGAGGAGGCGTAGCCGATGAAGCAATCCAGCTGCGGTTTTTGTGGCACCTGGATTGCCGCGCTCACGCTGTTCGCTCGCAATGACGAGGTTTACTTCTTTGAGAGATGTCCAAACATCCCGATCACCTCGTGGTAAACATCGCGCTTGAACGGCACGATCAGGTCGATTGTTTTCTCCAGCTTCACCCATTGCCAGGCGCTGAATTCCGGCGTGGCGTCGGCGTGAATATTGATCTCCGCATCACTGCCGAGAAAGCGCGCCGCGACCCAGCTTTGCTCCTGGCCGATATAACGGCTCTTCCAGAGATTTTCTGCTGTCTGCGGTGGCAATTCATAACGCAGTTTGCGCGGTGCGACCTGCAGTATCTCCGCGTTGTGGGTGCCGATCTCTTCAAAGAGTTCGCGAAAAGCGGCCTGTTCAACCGTTTCACCATCGTTCAGGCCGCCCTGCGGCATTTGCCAGGCGTCGGGGGTATCGATCCGCTCACCGACAAAGACCAGGCCTTCGCAATTGAAAAGGGCGACGCCCACGCAGGGGCGGTAAAGCGATGAATCAGGCAAGGCTGTACTCACTTATTCAACAGGGTGCTGTTCGATCCGGGCTACAAAAGATACAGGCGCAAGCTCTATACCTTTACCTTTGAGCGTTGCGGCCCATTCGCTGACGGTTTTAAGACTTTGCGGGTGCAGGCGCATGATGAACACGGCCGAGCCGTTATCGCGCGCCTGTTTTTCCAGATTTGCGAAGATGGACGCATCACCTTCGCCGGCGCCGATCGTGCCTTGGTTTTTTGCATAGGGTGCGTTGCGGCCAATCGCGTTGACTTCGAAGAAGGACGGCGCGTTTTCGTTGATGTCCATATAGCCAAGACCACGGTCGAAAATATCATCGACAATTTTCTGAATCGCCATGCGTGAGCCGAGCAACGTGCCGTCAGTATCGAGCGCAACACCGGCATATTCTTTTGTTTGGGCCATCAGCCAGTGCAGCCTTTCCTTGTTGCCTGCGGAATCGAGATTGGCGAGAAGGCCGCGCGGACCCGGATCCTTATGTGGGAAGCCCTCGTTCTCGCTCGGCACATAGAGCCATAATTCCCGCCCCTGCGCACGCGCATCTGCCTGCCAGCGCGGAAGGTTATCGGCGTAAGGATTAACAATGAAGCTTATGTTTTCGGGCAGTTTATCCAGCGCTTCTTTGGAATCACTTTCAGAGAGACCGTAATCCATCACCGCGAGCGCGATGACGGGGTGGCCGTTCTGCGGTGTGTAAGATTTTCTGTAGGCTGCGAAAGGCGTTTCTCCTTCCAAGGATTTGCGCGGTATTGGCCCTTCGGCTGTATCCTCGAAGAGGCCGCCGCCTGTTGCGGCCGTTTCACCGGGTGGCAGATGTGCCGATCCGATATTACCGGGATGCGATGCACTTTCCGCCTGCGCCACGGTGCGCTCTACGGAATAAAGACGGGGTGGAACTGCGGAGATGGCTTCCTGTTCAGGGTCAGTGGAAAAAATGAGGCTGTAAGCTCCAAGTAAAAAATAAAACGCACCGACGCCTGCCATGCCCTGCAGAAAGGCCTTCTGCAAGACGCGGGATCTCACGCTTTCGAGCGAGATATTGCCGAATGAAATATTCACCTTGATTATTCCTTTTACTGCTGCGTACCCGATTTGTAGAGCGAGACACCGTTCAAGAGATCAAGAGCGCGCAGAAGCTGGTAGTCCTGCACTTCTTCCTTGGCGGCATCTTCGGCTTTCTTCAGATCCTCGCCCTGAATAACGGCGGGCTTCTCATCGCCTGTCGCCTCGGGCAGCGGCACGGCTACGGCGGGAATCTCCTGCGGCTCCGGGGCTCTCGCGCCGTTCTTTTCATTGTCATTCGAGAGTGCGCCGCGCAGGTCGGATTCGCGCAGACCGTACGGATTTCCGGCGATCGTTTCGATCTTGGCGGGTTCGACAATTATGTCCGGATCAATGCCGAGCGCCTGGATAGAGCGGCCGGACGGCGTGTAGTAGCGCGCCGTGGTCAGGCGCATCGCTCCATGGCCGGGCAGGGGAATGACGGTCTGAACTGAACCCTTACCGAATGATTTCGTGCCGAGAACAATGGCGCGCTTATGATCCTGCAAAGCGCCGGCGACGATTTCAGAGGCCGAGGCCGAGCCGCCATTGATAATCACGACGAGCGGCAGGCCTGTTGCGATATCGCCCGGCGTTGCGTTGTCGCGTTTTGTGTCGCTTTCCTCGCGACCGCGGGTGGAGACAATTTCACCGGATTCCAGGAATTCATCGGCAACGCTGATGGCCTGATTGAGCAGGCCGCCCGGGTTATTACGAAGATCGATCACATAGCCGATCAGGTTTTTGCCGAGCTTCTTGTTGATTTCCTCAACAGCCTGACGCAGGCCGATATCGGTGGTCTGATTGAAGGTGGTAACGCGGATATAACCGGCATTGCCCTTGGTTTCGAATTTAACAGATTGAATTTTGATGATGTCCCGCACGATATTATATTCGATCGGCTCGGCGACATCCTTGCGGCGGATGAGAAGTTTAATGCTGGTGCCGACTTTACCGCGCATCTTGTCAACTGCTTCGGGCAGGCTGAGGCCCATGACTGTCTGGTCGTCGATGCTGACGATATAATCGCCCGCCTGGACGCCGGCACGGAAAGCAGGTGTGTCATCGATTGGGGAGACGACCTTCACAAGGCCTTCTTCCATTGTAACCTCGATACCGAGGCCGCCGAATTCACCCTTGGTGCTGACCTGCATGTCGGCGAAGCTTTCCTCGTTCAGGTAGGCAGAGTGAGGGTCGAGGGAAGCCAGCATGCCGTTGAGGGCGTTTTCGATCAGCTTCTTGTCTTCGACCGGCTCCACGTATTGGCTGCGGACGCGCTCGAAAACATCACCGAAGAGATTCAACTGGCGGTAGGTTTCGCTATAGCTGCCGCTTTCAGGCTGCAATCCCGCTGTTCGCGGAGCTTCCTGCGCGTTGGATACGGATAAGGAATAGACCAGAATACCCAAAAGGCAAACAGCTAGTAAAAACAGTTTAGTCGGGCGCATTGTTAAGATTTTTCCTTATCCAAGATCTGTAAAAGTTCGCGCAGGATTTACAGGCTCGCCATTTTGTCTCAGTTCATAATATACGGACGGAGGGCCCTCCGCAGATTTTTTGTGAGCAAAACCCAAAGGTTCTCCTGCAGAAACGCTCTGCCCGACAACTGTATCAATTTTTTCCAAACCTGCAATAAGGCTATGAAAACCTTTTTTATGCTCGACGATCAGCATATTTCCATAATTCTTGAACGGGCCGGCAAAACGCACAACCCCCCCCATCGGTGCCACAACCAGCCCGTCGGGCCGGGATTCGATAGTCAAGCCCTTGCTGGGTGCGCCGAAATTGTCCGGCTCATTATAATTGACCAGAATCGCGCCCGAGACTGGCAGGCGCATGGAGCCGGTCTGCGGCAGGATGGTTTTACTTTTGGCAAAGTTGCGGGGGGCGCCGGAAGGTGCCGGGGTGCCGGTTTTACCCTGTTCCTCGATTTTGGTCATGAGCTCCTGCAGCGTTTGCGATTGCGCCGCGTAGCGCTGCAGGCTGGCTTCCTGCTCTTCGACGTTTTTGCTGGTGGAGACAAAAAGCCTGTGGCGTTTTTTTGCGAGGTCCTCGAGCTTAGCCTGTTCGGCGCTCATAGACGCCACGAGTTCGGCGGCTTCGAGTTTTTGATTTTCAAGTTTCACCGTGATTTCCTCGAGACGGTCGAGATCTTTCTTCACGCCACCCGCGCGTCGGTTGAGGACGGGAACGATATCCTCCATCAGCATCACGCTTTGCGCGGTTTTGAAGGGTGCACCGGGACGTACGATTAAAGCCTCGGGCGGGACACGGCGGATGCGCTCAAGCCCCATCGCTATATTGCCGATTGAACGGCGGTTATTATGCAGCTTTAATGCAAGCGCCGCTTTTTCCTCTTCAAGCTGTGCCATTTGTTCTTCGAGGCTACTTAAGGTCTTTTCGCTTTTCTGCACCGACTTGCCAACCTTGACCAGATCGCTTTTGGTTTCTTTTAATTCGCCTTCGGCCTTTCGCGCTTTTTCTTCCGTTTCCTTTTTTTCGGTTTGCGTCTTTTCAATCGTGGTCTGCAGGGATTTTAGTTTTTCGCGCTGGCTGACGGGTACGGGCGCGCCAGCTGCGAACAGATTTGTTGTCACAAATAAAAACACAACAAATATTGTCACCCCCGCGAAGGCGGGGGTCTGGTAAAGAAATTTTCCGGAGCCCCGCCGTTTAAGCTCTGCTTCGCAGAGCCGCGGGGATGACATTTTATTTTTAGAATTAAACATTCTTATTCCCGGTGGTAGGGATGGCCCGCCAAAATCTGCTGGGCTCTGTAAATCTGCTCCAAAAGCATGAGCCTGGCAAGTATATGCGGCCAGGTTCTAGCGCCAAGGCCCATGGTCAGTCGGGATTTTTCCCGCACTGCGTCGGTCAGGCCGTCGGCACCGCCGATCACGAACTGGACCTGGCTTTCGGCACTGTCCTGCAACTTGCCGAGCCGGGCAGCGAAATCGGTGCTGCGCTCATCCTTGCCGCGCTCATCGAGGGCAATGACATAAGCGCCGGGTTTTATGTTTGTGAGAATTTTTGATTCTTCATCGCGCTGATCGCGACCATCGAATTCGATGATGTTAAGGGGCCAGAGAATGCGTTTGCTGTATTCGGTGGAAGCTTCTCCGAACATATGGCCGCGCATGCGGCCCGCCGCGATGATGTCGATTTTTAACAAGGTTATAAGCCCGGGTTTGTTACGGGCCTATCTTAACTCAGGCCGTGGCTTCGAGTCCGACAATTTCCATCCCATTCCAAGCGCTCCACATCTTTTCGATATTGTAAAAAGCCCGTACTTCGGGGCGGAAAACATGGACAAGCACGTCACCGGCATCCACGACAACCCAATCGGAATGACCCAGCCCTTCGACGCGGATATTATCCGTGCCGCGCGCCCCGAGACGATCTCTCAGCTTTTCAGCAAGTGCCGCTACATGTCGTGAGGATGTGCCGGAGGCGATGATCATGAAATCGGCGATGGCACTCTGGCCGCGCAGATCGATCGTTGAGATTTCAAAGGCTTTATCTGCGTCCAGGGACTGCTCGATGAAGTCCTTCATTTCTTCGGGTGTTAAATACCCGTCATGTTTCATGTTCAGAATGGCTGTACTCTCCTTTCAATATTTACAGGGATGGGGCTTAAATGAAAAAGGCGGCCATGCAGCGCTGCAAAGTCGCCCGTCATGTAGATGATATACTTCATCAAACCCATACCTTTATTATAGTATGCCCCTCTCCATTAGGCAAATCCGCGTCTCTTTGTTTGTAACTTATTGATATTTATGCGGTTTTCTCGCGCATTTCGGTCGAGGACATATTGACCATTTTTTTCTGCATCATCCAGTAACTGATTCCGGGGGTCAGCGGGAGGCGGCCACCGCGGTCGATGACCACGTGCTTCTGGTTCGTCATGCGTAGCGGGCAGGACTGGATGAGCGAGGTGGCGGGTTTACGTGTCAGGTGGACCATGCAGATTTCACCGAGCAATTCGCGCCAGCGATTCCACAGATGCAGCGTGAGCGCATTATCCATGCCGCTGATCCAGACGAAATCCGTTCTTGAGAAATTGCTCTTTAATTTGCAAACGGTGTCGTAGGTGATGTTTGTGCCCATCTGCGATTCAATGTCGGAGACAATAATTTTCGGGTGAGTGATGAGTTCGCGTGAAAGACGCATGCGCTCGGTGAGCGGCAGAGGTCTATGTGTTTTCAGGGGATTTTGCGGGCTGACCAGCCACCAGACGGCATCGAGTTGAAGCGCGTGCATGGCGGCCAGGCTGATATGAACATGGCCTTCATGCGGCGGATCGAAGGTGCCGCCCAGCAAACCGACGCGGAGGCCTTTCCAGCGCGGGGCGTCGAGGAGGTGAGGAGGCGTAAGCATCGACATCTGGTTTTATCCGAGCCGGGTCTGGCCGTTGCCGTGAATAATATATTTATACGTGCAAAGCTGCTCCAGTGCAACGGGGCCGCGGGCGTGCATCTTGCCGGTGGCAATACCGATTTCTGCGCCCATGCCGAATTCTCCGCCGTCGGTGAACTGCGTCGAGGCGTTGTGCATGACGACGGCGCTGTCGATGTTTTTGAGGAAATATCCCACGGCGGCCGGGTTGCCAGCGAGAATACTTTCGGTGTGGTGGGAGCCGTAGGTATTTATGTGGTCAACCGCCTGTTCCACGCCGTCTACAAATTTACAGCTGAGTTTGGCTGAAAGATATTCGGTCGACCAGTCTTCTTCAGTGGCGGGGATTATGCGGGCCTCAAGCTTTTGCGTATCGGCATCGCCGACGATTTCACAGCCTTTATCGAGCAGGGTGGTGAGGGTATTTTTGGCCGTTTTTGTATCAATATTTTTATCGAGAAGAAGGGATTCCAGCGCACCGCAAATGCCGGTGCGGCGCAGCTTGGCATTGACGATGATATCGACCGCCATGGCAGGATTGGCTGAGGGGTGCACATAGATATGACAGTTGCCGTCGAGATGGCCGAAAACGGGCATGCGTGCCTCGTTCATGACGCGCTCGATCAGAGATTTTCCGCCGCGGGGTATCATGATGTCGATATATTGACTAGCACGCAACATGGCGCCGACAATTTCGCGGTCTGCGGTGGACACAATACCGACGCAGGATGCTGGCAGGCCGTGCTGCTCTAAAGATTGCTCAATGAATACATGCAGCGTCAGTGAAGACTGCAGACTTTCCGAGCCGCCGCGCAGAATGACGGCGTTGCGGGATTTTAAGCAGAGTATGGCGGCATCGATCGTGACATTCGGGCGCGATTCATAAATCATGCCGAAAACGCCGATGGGCACGGCGATGCGCTGGATGTGCAGCCCGTTGGGACGGCGTGTTTCCCAGAGGACTTTACCCACCGGCGAGGGCAAGGCGCGGACGGTTTCAACGCCCCCGGCCATGGATTCAATGCGCGCATCATTGAGCGCGAGCCGGTCGAGCATGGCGTCGCTGAGGTTTTTAGCTTTGGCGGATTCAATATCTTTGGCATTTGCCGCAAGAATAACAGATTTGTTTTCGCGCAGCTTTACGGCCAGCGTGCTCAAAACCGCGCTGACTGTATCATCCGGAACACCGGCCAAGATTTTCGCGGCATTTTTTGCGGCACGGCCAAGAGTTTCTATGGTTTTATCAGGTTTAGTTTCCATGACATGAAATCTATATTAACGTGCATCCTGATGCAAATCAGGATCCAGCTGTAATACCCCATGGATCCTGACTCTCGTCCGGATGCAAAGAAAAGATATAAATCTTATTGAAACTTGTGACTGACGGTCTTGATCGATTCATCAAGCAGGCGGGAACCGGTTTCCTTGTTCAGCTGCTGGCTGATGATTTCCTGCGTTGCCTTGATCGCGAGATCGGCGGCGTATTGGCGAATTTCGTTGGTGGCGGATTGTTTCATCTGCTCGATACGCGTCTGCAGTTGTTTTTCGCGGCGTGCCATGGATTCATCGAGGTTGGTCTGCGCCTGCTTGCGGATTTCAGCGGCATTTTTCTCGGCATTGACGACGATGCCGCGGGCTTCGCGTATGGCTTCTTCGCGCTTGCGTTCATATTCGGCGAGCAGTTTTTCCGCTTCGGATTTAAGGCTTTCAGCGGTCTGGATTTCCTTGCGAATGGTATCGATACGGCCATCGAGCGAACCGAGAATGGCCTTGCGGCCCTTGACCCAAACAATAGCGAGGAAAATCACGAAGGAAAGCGCAACCCAGAAATGTGTGTCGTGAAGCAGTTCCATGCTATGCCGCTTTCTTTATTTTTTGCACAGCGGTGCGCGCCTGGTCGATATCGGCGGAGATACCAACGATTTTTTCGGCAGCCATGCTGGCGATCTCGGCGGCGATGGATTGAACGCTGTCCATCGCATCTTTTGACGCCTTCTCGATTTCTTTTTCCGTTATTTCGACTTCGGCGGCGGCGCGGGCTTCGAACTGCTGGATCTTGTCGGCAGTTGTCTGCTTGATGCCCTTATCGACATCGGCATAGAAGCCGGCGGCCTTTGCCTGCGAGTCCTTCAGCGCGGCCTCGTAGGACTGGCGCGCGGCTTCGGTCTTGTCCTTCAGGCTTTGCGCGCTATCGAGGTTACCCTGGATATAGCTTTCACGCGCCTGAAGAACCGCACCGATCGAGGGTAGGGTCTTTTTCGAAAACACGAGATAGAGAACACCGAAGGCGATCGTCAGCCAGAAAATCTGGCTTGCATAAGAGGACGGGTCGAATTGCGGCAACCCGCCCCCTTCGCCGTGATCCCCTTCGACCTCCTGGACCGTGGACATCTGCATGTCGGCATCCAGCTGATCCACATGTTCTGCCTGCGGCGTTTTATGGCCGGTTGCCTCCATCGCCATCACGGGCGATGACAGCAGGGCGAAGAATGCCAGCAGGATTATGTGGAATCTGAGCCGCATTCGATTATCCGAACAGGATAACGAGCGAGATAACCAGCGCGAAAATAGCCAGAGCTTCGGTCAGGGCGAAAGTCAGGAAGAATTTCTTGTCGAGCAATTCAGTTGCGCTCGGGTTGCGGCCTACAGCTTCGTTGTAAGATGCGAAGAGCAGACCGAGGCCGACGCCAACACCCGCGATCGGGATCAGGGCGAGAGCAGCAGCGATAAGTTTTGCGGATTCGATTTCCATGGTTTTAGTTCCTTTCAGTTCAGTCGTTGAAGTATTTAAAAGTTTTAGTGTCCGATTTCAATCGTGTCCTTCAGGTAAATGCAGGTCAGGACCGTAAAAACATAGGCCTGGAGGAAAGCGATCAGAACTTCGAGCGTGATAAGGGCAACATTAAAGAGCGCGGGGACGAGGCCCATGAAAAAACCGGCGGTGCCGAAGGCGGCCAGCATGGCGACGCTGAAGCCGGCAAAGACTTTTAAAACAAGGTGGCCGGCCATCATGTTGGCGAAAAGACGGACGGAAAGCGTAACCGGGCGGACGAGGAATGAAACAACCTCAATCGGGATAATCAGCGGGAACAGCCATACGGGCAGACCCGGAGGCAGGAAGAGGTGCAGGAAATGCGTGCCGTGGCGGAAGACACCTATAATAAGGACGGTGAAGAAGATCATGATCGCCAGCGCGGCGGTGACGACCAGGTGGCTGGTGAAGGTGAAGGAGCCGGGAATCATGCCCAGCATATTGCCCATCAGGACCAACATGAAGATAGTGAAAACAAACGGGAAATATTCCATGCCGCGCACACCGAGATTCTCGCGGATCATGCCCGCGACGAATTGGTAGAGCGTTTCGCCAAAGACCTGGAAACGGCCGGGGACCATCGCTTTCGGGCGGATGGAAAGGGTCAGCATTACGATGCTGGCAATAACGGCAAAAGTCATCCAGAGGGCTGAGTTTGTATAGGAAATGTTGATGCCGCCGATTTCAAGCGGAATGATAGGTGTAATGACAAACTGGTGGATAGGATCAGCCATGGTTTTTACGTGTTATTCCCGTCTTTTTTTGCTGGCAAGGTTCTATCGTCTTTTGCCCGCTTATGCAACTCGGAATATCCGACGGAACTGCCCGCATTCTGCGTGATCCGCCACACATTCACGAATCCCGTCACAACCCCCAGTAACAGCATGATAATAAGGAAAACAGGTTTGGTTTCGAGCCAGTTATCGAGGCCCCAACCAATCAGACAGCCGGCGATAATCGGCGCAACCATTTCGGCGCCTGCACGCATGCCGGAACTCATATTCTCCGCATTACGGGCTTGTTCAGGTGTCAGCTCCTTGTGATGGCGATTTTTCCGCGCAACATCGAGTTTCGCATCAAGGTTTTGAAGGTCGTCTTTCATGTTTTAAATCAGCTCTAGGCGGCTTCGAGGAAGCTGAACGATTGCTGCAGGTCGACAGAGACCAGCTGCGACACGCCCTTTTCAGCCATGGTGACGCCATAGAGGCGGTCCATGCGGGCCATGGTCAGGCGGTGGTGGGTGATGATCATGAACTTGGTCTCACGGCGCTCGGAAATTTCATCCAGCAGGTCACAGACTTTATCAACGTTGGCATCATCGAGCGGCGCGTCGATCTCGTCGAGAACGCAGATCGGTGACGGGTTGGTTAGGAACATGGAGAAGATAAGGGCGATCGAGGCCAGCGTCTGTTCGCCGCCCGAAAGCAGGGAGAGAGATTGCAGCGTCTTGCCCGGGGGCTGTGCGAAGATTTCAAGACCGGCTTCGAGCGGGTCTTCCGTGTCGATCAGTGCGAGGTGCGCCTGTCCGCCGGCAAAGAGGCGGCCGAACAAGGTTTTGAAGTGGGCGTTAACATGTTCGAACGCGGTGAGGAGACGGTCGCGCGCTTCGCGGTTGATGGTGTCGATGCCGCGACGCAGTTCGGCGATGGCTTCCATCAGGTCATTACGCTCATTCAGCATGGCGGTGACTTCTTTTTCCATTTCCTGCGCTTCGTCGTCAGCGCGCAAATTGACCGGACCGATATTATCGCGCTCGCGTGTGTAGCGTTCTTTCTTATGGCGGAGTTCTTCTGCGGCTTCCGGCGTTGACTCCACTTCGATTTTTGTCTGCTCGGGCAGGATTTCTGGCTGCATGCCGAATTGTTCAACAATGTGATTTTGCATCGTAGTGCGTTGTTCTTCCAGTGCCTGAGAGAGCGCCTGCGCATGGGCGCGCTCTTCGCGCGACTGGCCCATCACACCTTCCGCCTGCTTCAGAAGCTTGCCCGTTTCATTGACATCGTTCTCGCAAGCGGCGAGGACGTCAGCATCAGCGGTACGCTGCTGCTCGAGCAAAGCGATTTCACTGAAAAATTTCTGCTTGTCGGCTTCGAAATTCTGCGGCTGGTTTTTCAGCTCTTTGATTTTGGCCGACAGGGCGGTTTGTCTTTCCTCGAGCTGGCGGATACGCTCACGGCTGCGGATCATGCGGTTCTGCATGTTGATACGCTCATCGGCAATCGCGTGCAGGCGGGCATTGCGCGTGTTCTGCTGCTGTTCATAGAGATCGAAAGCGCGGACGGCGCCCTGGTGAGTTTCGCGCGCCTCAAGCAGGGTCTGGCGCAGGCTGAGGATGTCCTGCTCCTTCTTTGCATGCGCTGCGGATTCATAAGTCTCAAGGCGCTCACGGTCGGTGTGGACCTGTTCCTGCAAAGTATGCAGGTCTTCCTCCGCCATTTTGATGGTGTCGTTCAGGCGCGTCAGTTCGGATTCAATACGAACGCGTTTTTCCTGCGTCGTCAGTAATTGTGTGCGGTCGCGCTTGAGCCTTTCCTCGTTGGCGCGGGCTTTTTCGGAAAGCTCCTTCAGGCGCGTTTCATTTTCCTGATGCGCGGTTTGCACCTTTTGCAGTGCAACCTGCCTTTCAGAAACATCGTTTTCGATTTCCGATTTCATTTTCTCAAGTTCCGCGAGCTGATTTTTATATTGCAGATGCTGAGTGTTGCGGTCGGTGGCATCCGGCTTGATCGCGAGACCGTCCCAGCGCCAGTAAAAACCGTCGCGCGAAACCAGAGACTGGCCGGGCTTCAGAGTATCTTTGTTCGTATGGCCGACCGCTTCGCTTTGGACGAGGCCGATCTGGGACAGCGCGGCTTTCATTTCCTCAGGCGCCTTGATGCGTGATGCGATAGAATCTATGCCGGCGGGCAGGGCAGGCAATTCAAGGTTATGACGGCGCGTCCAGCGTGCGGGCGCTTTATCATCGAGCGAGGCCAGCAGCGCATCACCGAGCGCACGCGAAAGCGCCTTTTCAAAACCTTCATCAGCCTTGACAATATTCAACACGGGCGCGAACGATCCGCTCTTTTTGGTGTCAAAGAAGCCCTGCAACATGGAAAGCTCGGCCATGTATTTCGACTGGCGGCTTTCTGCGGCGGCGAGCGCCTCCCGCGCCTGCGTTACGGTTTCAAGCGACGCGCTCTGCATGGTGCGGAGTGTTTCAATTTCAGACGAGAGATCGGCCGCGAGCTTCTCAAGATTGCTGATGTCATCTTCAATGGCTTTCAGATCCTGCGCATCGGCGGAATCTTTTTTCACGCCGACGAGGTCCGCGGCGGCCTTTTCCTTGCGTGCCTGAAGCGTCTGAATGCGCCCTGCGTTCTGCTCGACCTGCTGCTCCAGCGCTTTTTTCTGCGCCTTGGCTTCGGCGGAAGCCTGCATCATGGTGTTGTATTGTTCTTCCAGCGCCTGGACTTTGCCCTCAAGCGTATCTCGTGCCGCCTGACGGGCTGCGAAGTGGCCGCTTTCGCTTTCCTGTTCAGCGACGATACCGTTCTTTTCTTCCTCAAGGCGGAGAGAGAGCGCCTGGCTTTCCTCAGCGACGTGATTTTCGTGTGCCTTGTCGGCAGTCATCTGCTCAAACTGGTCTTTCGCTTCCTGCAGGGCCTCGTCGTGGCGGGCGATTTCATCTTCGAGGCGCTGCAGGTTAATGCGCTTGTTCTGGAGGGCGGCGGCGCTTTCGGCTTCTTTCTGACGGAAATACGGGAGATCGCGCGCCTGCGTTTCCTGCGTTTTGGTCAGTTGCGTAACGACGCCCATTTTCTCGGAGACGGCGCTTTCCGCCTCGTCGAATTTTGCGCGGGTGAGTTTCATGCGCTCTTCGAGCGCCTGCCATTCCAGCCATGCAAGAATGATTTCCAGTTCGCGGATCTGGCCGCTGACGTTTCTGTACCGTGTGGCCTGGCGCGCCTGGCGTTTCAGTTCACCGAGACGGGTTTCCTGACCAGCAAGAATATCATCGACGCGGCGCAGGTTAGTGTCCGCCGCCTTCAAACGAAGCTCGGCCTCGTGGCGGCGGGCATAGAGGCCCGTGATGCCGGCGGATTCTTCGAGAATAAGACGGCGCTCGAACGGCTTGGAATTGATGATCTGCGCGATGCGTCCCTGCGACACAAGAGAGGGCGAGTTGGCGCCCGTTACGGTATCGGCAAAAAACATCTGCACGTCGCGGGCACGCACAGTCTTACCGTTGATTTTATAGGTGGAGCCGTGATCGCGCTCGATCCGGCGCGTGATTTCAATCTCATCCGTGTTGTTATAGGCAGCAGGTGCGGTGCGCGAGGTATTGTCGAGAATCAGTGTGACTTCCGCGCTGTTGCGAGGAGGGCGCTGCGTTGTCCCGTTGAAAATGACGTCTTCCATGCCAGACCCGCGCATACGTTTGGGAGAATTTTCGCCCATGATCCAGCGCATCGCTTCGACAAGATTGGATTTTCCACAACCATTCGGACCGACGATGCCGTTCAGGCCGGTGCCTATATCTAGTTCTGTACGGTCTACGAAAGATTTGAAACCGTGAATACGCAGTGAGGTAAACTGGATCATATATTACGGCGCCACACTTTCTTCATCGGCAGGATTTTCTGCCGGAGCTTCTTCTTCAGACGGCGCGGGAGCCTTGGTTTCTTCTGTTGAAGTTTCGTCTTCAGTAGCGGGGGCGGCCTCTTCAGCATCGGCCGGTGTCGCCGGGTTAGGCTCGCCGACTGCGATGGTTTTTTCAGCGGCAGACGGCGTTACTGGAGACGTTGTTGTAGTTGTGGTGGTTGCGGCCTCCGGTGTTACCATAACAGGCACCGCTTCTTCCGTTTCCTTTACAGGATTACCGAGCGCTTCTTCGATGGTTTTGGAGAATTCCTCGAAAGAGACTGTTCCATTAATTGTTTTCTTGTTGTTGATCACAAAAGTCGGCGTAGAATTGATCTGCCACTGGGCTTGTGCCGCCTCCATACGCTTAACGATGCCTTGCTGGATTTCGGTGTTCTGCAGGCAGGTCTGGTAGGTCGCACCGTTTACGCCGTGCTTGGCGGCAGTCGCCTTCAGGTAGGCGAGGTAATTCGGATCGAAACCCCATTTTTCCTGTTCGGCAAAAAGCGTATCAATAAAATCGAAATACTGAGCTTCCGGAATACAGCGTGCGATCATGGCAGCGTGCATGGCCGGGGCGTTGAGCGGAAAATCGGAAAACACGAAACGAACTTTGCCGCTGTCGATATACTTGCTTTTCAATTTCGGGAAGATTTCGTTGTAGAAATGCGCGCAATGGCTGCAGGTCAGGGAAGCATATTCCTCGATTTTCACCGTGGCGTTTTTCTCGCCCAAGGCTCTTTCTTCAAGCGCATCATCGCTATCAATCACCGCAGCATGTTCAACGGGCTCCTGCGTGGTGGTGGCAGCCGTCGTACCTGGCCCGTTTGCGTCCGGCGCAGGGGTTGTATCCATACCCGAACCATTCAGCAGGGAAAGGCCGCCGACAATTGAGAGAACAACAACAAAAGCAATAACCAGAAACACTTTCTTATTCTTATCGGTCATGTGTATCCTCTAATGGGCCCGCAGGCTTTATAAAATATGGGAAATTATGGATAAATTCACATTTTTAGGCGCGATTTGTCAACGATTTGCGGCGATAAAGCTTTAAGCTATCCACACCGAGTAATATCAAGGGCTTAACAACCTGAGATCCACACGGTCGGGTTGCCGGGTTGTCGGGGCTGATAGCCCCATTGATCTTATGTCAATTCTAGATGATTCGATACCTTTGCCAACGAGGAAGTCGTGGATAGTCCGCACGCGTTTCAGCGACACCCTGCGAGCCTCACTTTCATCGTTTTTGGGCGACGAGGCATAGCCCATAATTTCGAGCCGGCTGCGCGGTTCTGATTTCAGATGTGAAAGCAAACCAACGGAAAGGACATTCCGGATGTCTGCCGGCAATTCTGTTACGCCTTGCCTGTAGGCGAGAGACAGACCGTTATTCGCGGCGGCATTTTCTTTCGCGGCCTTCGGATCGATGCTTTCGAGAATATCCTGCAGAGACGGCTTCACAAGATTTTCTTCAAACACATCTTTCGATGGCTTTGACAATATGGTTTTTATTTTTGCCTTTTGTGCAGATCTAACAGCCGGGATTTTTACAATATTACTTGCCGTTTTGACCGGTTTTTTCGGCGGCTTTGGTTTCTCTACAGCGATTTCTGTTTTTTTCTTGTCATCGGCACGTGCTTTTTTGACAAAAGAATCCGGCGCGTTCAGCGTCTTTGGCCGGCGCGGCGGAATCGGGATCGCAGCCTGCAGCTTGGTTGTTTTGAGCTTATCAGCAATTGTGGTTTTTATTTTCAGAGACCGGGATTTATTTTCGGATTTCCTGACAATTGTTTTACTGGTTTCATCCACCTTGAAAAAAGTCAGTGGATTAGGCAGAGGTTGATCAGCCGGCTTCGAAGGATCGAGCGCATCCTGGTAGATTTCAACGGAAGATGATGAGTCCTGCGCCAGGGCCATAGGCGCCGGCATAAGCATGATTGCAAAACACAAAGCGAAAAAGCGCTTTTTTTCAGGCACGCAGAATTTTTTTAAGCTGTCCGTAAACAATTTCATTTCCGCACAGGACATTTCCGGTTTCAACGGCATTCTTGGCATCACTATCGAGATCGCAGACGAAACCGCCCGCTTCTTTAACAATAAGATAGCCGGCGGCAACATCCCATGGTTTCAGGGCGCGTTCCCAGTATGCCTCGAAGCGCCCGGCTGCAACATAGCACATATCCAGCGCCGCGGCACCATAGCGCCGAAGCGACGGGCCTGCATCCCATACGGCGCGTTGCTCTTTGAAAAACTGTTCATGGGATTTACCATCGCGGCGCGGTCCGCCGCTGGCGATTGTCGCCATTTCCATCTGGGTGCGCCCGGAAACTCTTAAACGTTTACGGCGCAGAAAGGCGCCGCCGTTTTTCTCCGCGCGGAACATCTCGTCTTTAACGGGATCGTAAACAATGCCGGCGGTGATTTCGCCTTTTTCCTCGAGGCCGATCGAAATGGCCCAATGCGGCACGCCGTGCAGAAAGTTGAGAGTGCCGTCCAGCGGGTCGACGATCCAGCGGTAATCCTTGTTTTCGCCTGCCACCGCGCCGCCTTCTTCCATGAGGAAGCTGTAGCCGGGACGAGCTTTCTGCAGTTCGGTGAAAATGATTTCCTCGGCGCGGCGGTCGGCTGCTGAAACGAAATCCGACGGGCCCTTACGCGAGACCTGCAGTTGTTCGACTTCCCCGAAATCGCGCAGCAATGATTTGCCCGCCTTCTCGGCAGCGCGGATCATGATATTCAGATTGGGAGAGAGGACAACCATGTGTTTTTATTTAGCCCGCTCGACATAGGTACCGTCTTCGGTGCGGACAACGATTTTCGTGCCGGATTCAATAAAAGGTGGGACCATGACTTTGACGCCGTTGGAGAGAATAGCGGGCTTGTAAGATGTGGTGGCGGTCTGACCCTTGACGACAGCGTCCGCCTCGGCGATTTCAAGAATAACGGTGTCCGGAATTGTTACGTTCAGCACTTCATTCTCGAACGACTCAATCTCGCACTGCATGCCTTCCTGTAAAAAGTCCGCTGCGAAGCCGATGGTCTGCTTTTTCACGATGATTTGTTCGAAGGTCTTGTTGTTCATGAAGTTATATTCATCGCCGCTGCCATAGAGGAACTGGTATTCCTCCTGATCCAGACGGACGCGCTCAACCTGTTCCTGCGTGCGGAAGCGGATATTATTCTTGTTGCCTGTGCGCACATCGCGCATTTCGACCTGCGCCACGGCGGCGCCCTTGCCGGGCGAAAGCAGTTCGTTTTTTACAACGACCCAAAGCTTGCTTTCATATTCAATCACGTTGCCTTTTCTTAAGGTGTTTGCGTTTACTTTCATGATCTATTTTCCCTCGAGTATGGCCTGTCCGATTTTTTCGAGATGGTCTTTGAGCTCCGGATCGGAAACCGGTTCCAGCACTTGCGATAAATGACTTTTTTGCTCTTTAGTCAAGGGCGCGGGCGGCTTTTTCGGACGGCCCCGCGCCTTGGTTTCGGACGCCAGCGGCACGAATTTCAGATCCGTAATCCAGTTATTGCCGAAAATCCGGTTAATGCGTTCGAGGATCAGGTCTTTCTGGTAATGCGCCAGCGTGGCGTCGGAATCCGAAATGGCGATATCGAGCGTTACGCTGGGGTTGCCCGAACGGTCGGCTTTACGGTAATGAATCTTGACGGGCCGGGCCTTGCGGGCGAATTCGGCCCCGGCGATTTCCGCCCATGACTGGACAACGCGGCCCAGCGCAACGTATTTTTTGCTGAAACTCTTGCCGGCGATCCTGGCTGCGGCGTCTGCGACGGGGCGCATGGTTTTCTCCCTTTTTCCCGTATAAAGTTAAGAATGACCAAGGCAAAACGCAACCTTAAACTCAAAGCCGGGGACTCGGATGTCTTCCGGCAGGCTATTCTCTCCTGGTATGACCGTCACCGGCGGGATTTACCGTGGCGGGCCAAAGCGGGCAAACGCGCGAAAGCCTATCATGTCTGGCTCTCGGAGATCATGCTTCAGCAAACGACGGTCACGGCTGTTGCGCCTCATTATATGAAGTTCCTGCAAAAATGGCCGGATGTGCATGCGCTGGCGTGTGCGAAGGCCCCCGATGTAATGAGCGCGTGGGCGGGACTTGGATATTACGCGCGGGCGAGAAATCTGCATGCATGCGCGAAAATCGTCAGCAAAGACCTGAAAGGTATTTTTCCAGAAGAGCAGGAGGCGCTGAAAAAGCTGCCCGGCATCGGCGATTATACGAGCGCAGCGATCCGCACGATTGCTTTCGACAAACCGGCGACAGTGATGGACGGGAATATCGAGCGCGTGATGGCACGGTATTTCGCCGTGCGTGAGCCTTTGCCGGGAGCTAAACCGGTTCTGAAATCGCTGGCAGCGGGGTTTTTTGAAAATTATGAAGAGCGGCCGGGCGATCTTGCGCAGGCGATGATGGATCTCGGGGCCGCAATCTGCATTCCCGGCAAGCCGCGCTGCAGTCTGTGCCCACTCAACCAGACTTGCGAAGCGCGCGGGCAAAACATCCAGGATAAACTGCCGGCGCGCGCAGCTAAAAAAGCGAGGCCGAAAAAGGCAGGGCATGTTTACTGGGTCAGCGACAGCAAGAACCGCGTTTTGATCGAGGAACGTCCGGCGCGCGGGTTGCTCGGCGGGATGCCGGGGTTCCCGACCTCTTCGTGGGATAAAGCTGGAAAGGCTATAAAACCGCCAATCGCGCTCCAATCTTTCAAAATGGAAACCGCCGGCAGAAACGCCGTGGTGCGTCATGTATTTACACATTTCGAGCTGGAGCTCACATTAAAAAAAGCGCGTGCCGCAAAAGGGTTTAAAGCACCGGCGGGGTATAAATGGGTCGAAGCGGGGGCGTTAAAAAATGTGGGTTTTCCGTCTCTTTTCAAAAAAGCATTCAAACTTTACAATCGTGAAGGTATAATCAAATGATGAAATATCTGCTTTTAATATTGCCCGTCATTATGTGCTTTGCCTCCGCGCGGGCGGCGGAAAAAAGCGCTGTACTGGCGCACTACGAGCCGCCGCGCATAGAAAATCTTTCAAAACTTTACTGGGCGCTGTCTTTTCTGGATGCGAACAACGACACACATATCGATAATTTTGTAATCATAAACAAATGCAATGTTTACCAGGAATTTTTTCACAATGAATTCAAATGGCAGGAAATACGCGAGCTAACACGATCGCAGGTTAAAAATGATGTTGGCGGCTTCCCCGTCCATTTTGAATTTGCCCAGCCGCTCCGGCTTGGTCAATATGATCTGAAAACCCAGTCATTCGAAGTGCTGGATAAATATAAAATTCAACCGACAACGCGGTTTGAATTTTATTCCAATAATATCGACGAGGTTATATGCGACCAGAATCATGCCGGGAGACCTATTGAACTGGAAGGATATCCGCGCATACTTATTGTTGATCTGAGCCAGCCATTTTCGCTGTTCGCTATCAAAGTTCAACCTGAAACCGCCGAGACTTACATCAATCAAAAAATGATTCCTTTTAATGCGCTGAAACCGAAAAATCAAACGCCGGATCGGCTTTATGATTTGAGAAATGCGTATATCGTCATGCAGATTCACATGATCGCGCCTAAAGCCGCGGAGTACATTTATGGCAACGAGGGAACACGAAAAGCAGCGCAGATTTTGGGTGTACTCGACGGGATCAAAGTTTTTGCTGATCCTGAATTAACCGTGCTGCTGCATGAAGAGCGCTTCCAGCGCTGATCAGCTTGCCGCTCTTTTCAAAGTCGTGCCTGCGGTCCCATAAAACGGGACCTCCGGTTACTCCCTTAAATCCTGGCGGCGGATTTTTTCGCGCAGATTATCGATCGGGAGAGATTTTCCTTTATCGCTGTAATGCCAGTACGTCCAGCCATTGCAGCTGGGTACGTTTTGCAAGGCCGCGCCCACCTTGTGAATGGAGCCGCGCACCTGTGCGATACGGTTTTGAGTGATGATGCTGCCGTCGGCGTGCACTTTTGCCTTGTGGCGGTTCTGCGAGTCTGTGAGAACGGCGCCGGGCTTGAGCAGGCCGCGCTCAACGAGACGGCCGAACGGGATGCGCGGCTGTTCGCGCTTGGCTTTTGATTCCAGCATATGTTTATCCATCGTGTCTATTTTCGCAATACGGGCCTTGGCGTGGGCAGCATAGTCTTTATCGCGTTCAATGCCGATAAAGGCGCGACCCAGTTTTTTCGCAACCGCGCCGGTGGTGCCGGTGCCGAAGAAAGGATCCAGAATGGTTTCGCCCGGGCGCGTTGAAGCCATCAGCACGCGGTAGAGCAGGCTTTCGGGTTTCTGTGTCGGGTGAGCCTTCTTGCCGTCTTTATCTTTCAGGCGCTCGCCGCCAGTGCAGAGCGGAAGATACCAGTCGCTGCGCATCTGCAGATCTTCGTTCAGGGTCTTCATGGCTTCGTAATTGAAATAGTATTTTGATTTCTGGCTTTTTGACGCCCAGATCAATGTCTCGTGCGCATTGGTGAAGCGCCGGCCGCGAAAATTGGGCATCGGGTTTGATTTGCGCCAGATAATGTCATTCAGGATCCAGAATCCCATATCCTGCATAATGGAACCGAGGCGGAAGACGTTGTGATAGCTGCCGATCACCCAGATGGTGCCGTCATCTTTCAACGTATCGTGTGCGGCGCCAAGCCATTGGCGCGTGAATTCATCATAGACTTTGAGACTGGCGAACTGGTCCCAGTCATTATCGACGGCATCGACGAGGGAATTGTTGGGGCGGTGCAGATCGCCCTGCAACTGGAGGTTATAAGGCGGGTCGGCGAAAACGCAGTCGACCGACTTTTTTTCAAGGCCGCGCATGAGTTTTACACAATCCCCCACCACAATCGAATCTGTGGATTGCCGCGATTTTTGACTCGACATTTTATCCCTTTTATTTTTGGAAGCGGCCACCTTGAGTCAAAATCGATTCGACGTCAAGGGAACAAAAGGGGTTTTTAAAAAATTTTAGGGGTGGAGGATTCTTAAGCGGCCTTATAAACGCAGCCATTTGTAAGAAAATTGCGCACGGGGGCGAAACTCTTGCGGTGCAGCGGGCTCAGGCCGTGGGTGTTAATACCTTCCAGGTGCTTCCTGGTAGGATAGCCGGCGTTGGTTTCCCAGCCGTAATGCGGGTATTCCCGTGCCAGGTTTTGCATCAGTCCGTCACGGTAGGTCTTGGCAATAATCGAGGCGGCCGCTATGGAAACAGATTTACTGTCGCCCTTGATGATGGATTGCGTAGGGCAGGGAAAGCGGGGCGTCAAATGCCCGTCGATCAGCGCAAGATCCATGTTCACGCCGAAATTTTTGCACATATCTCCGTAGGCGCGCCGCATGGCAAGAAAAGAAGCCTGCACGATATTGAAGGTTTCGACTTCGTCGTGCGACGCCTCGGCGATCGCCCAACAAGCGTGGAGTTTGATTTCGTGCGCCAAGATCTCACGTTTTTTTGCTGCCACCATTTTGCTGTCGTTAACTTCGATCCAGACGGATTCATGTATTTTGGATTGCGGGATATAAACGCAGGCCGCGACAACCGGCCCGGCGAGCGGGGCGCGCCCGACTTCGTCGAGACCGCAGACGAGGCCGTCGAAAGTTTTTTCAAATGCGAAATTGGGCTTTTTAGGCGGCATGAAATATTTCTTCGTTTCTACACAAGGAGCAAACCACTAGCGTAAATACAATATTCATCGCCGTCGGGACGAAAATGAGGATCAGGTTTTCGAACGCCCCGCTTGCAAACATGTAAATATAGCAGGCGATGGAAATGGTGGTGAAAAATGCCAGCATTTTATCCATTTTCCGGGAACATATTTTTCCCAAAACGGCGGCCACGTAAATCGGCGCGACCAGGAATAGCAAACTGGCGGCATTAAAGAGGAACTGGACGACATCGCCAATACCGATAGCTACTATGCTCATGGATGCCAGGATGCCCGGCATTAGCAGGCGCATCAGTTTTATATAGCGTGTGCTATCCGTGGTGGTTTGCTCGGGCAGGATGTCCTTGCAGATGGTGGAGGCCGTAAGGTAGCTGCCGCTGCTCATGGTCGACATGGTGATGGCCATGGCGACGATGGCGATAAAAGATTGCAGGGCGGCTGAAATCACATTTCCTTCAAATAACGCGAAGAAAACATCGTTAGCTTCCGTACCGGGCGACAGAATATGCTTTGCGCCGAAGCCGAGGAAAATCAGCGAGAGAGTCATGACAAGAAAAATCACACCACTGGCCGGGAAGGCGTATTGGATGACTTTGCCGTCGCGCGCGGAGAAGACGCGTTGCCAGGCGTCGGCGCATGTCACAGGATAAAACAACCCGATCAGAAAAAAGGCGATACTGTCTTTCAGACCCATTGAGGTCGAGCTGCCGAAATCCAGCACCTGTTCCCATGTCGGCGGAAGAAACAAAGGAATGGCGATCAGGGACACAATCAAGATGCATTGTATGCCCTCTGTTTTAATCACGTTGCCGTAGCCACCCCAGTAAAGATAGCAGCCCACGACCGCAGCAACGCTGCAAATACCAATCCACGCTTCCAGGTGAAGAATGCGGGCGATAACGTTGCCGGACACGTAAAGCTGCATGGCCACCAGCATCATGGTGAAAACCACAATAACGACCGCGGTGAGTTTCCGTGTCATCAGGCCGATATTATCGCGGATGACCTGACCAATCGTGATGTAATTCTTTTCCAGACCTATTTCGCGGATACGCGGGCCGGCAAAGGAGAAAAACAAAAGCCCGACAATCGCCCCGTAAGCCATCCATAAGCCACCATAGCCCATAGTCAGGCCTGCGCCTACCCAGAATACGATGCCGGCACCATCGCGGAAATTGGCAGCGAGAGAGCCCATGGTACGAAAATGGCCGACATCGCGATTGCCAATAATATAAGCATTAGCGCTTTCTTTTCGCGAGGCGAAATAACCGATGGCGATCATGGCAAGAAAATAAATATCGAGGCTGGCGAGAATAAAGATATGCGTTTCGGTCATGTTATTTCTCCGCGGTCAGGTTTTCAGGCTCTTGCTGGCGATTTCAAACACATCAGGGGATAGTTTCGGCGTCCCCAGAATTTTTTGCAAGCACGCCTTCATTTTTTCCTGCCGGTCCGGAGTATAATTCCGCCAGTCACGCATGGGAGTCAGCAGACGCGAGGCGATCTGGGGGTTTATCATATTCAGTTCAATCACGGCGTTCGTCAGGAATTCATAGCCGGAGCCATCTGCATTGTGGAAGGAAACAGGGTTATTCATGGCGAAGGAGGCATAGAGCGAACGTACTCGATTCGGATTGCGGATATTGAAATCCGGGTGAGCGCGCAGGGATATGAGGTCGTTTATAATAGTCGGCCGGATGGCGGATGCCTGAAGCGCGAACCATTTATCGATGACCAGCATATAATCTTTGAATTGTTTGTAGAAGGCGGTGAAGATTTCCGCGCGTTCCGGTTCGTCCATGTGCGCGAGGCAAGCAAGCGCAGCGACACGGTCGGTCATGTTATTGGCGGATTGATAATGTTGCTTCGCGAGCGCGGCGGTTGAGCTGTCTTTTGGCAGACAAAGCAGGCGCAGAACGGTATTGCACAAAGCACGTTTCCCCATGGCCTCCGCCGTGACGGAAAAAGTTTTATCGCCGCGGCGGGCTTTATAGAGCGTCTCGATTTTTGATTTATGCGCGCCCAGCAAGCTAAGTTCGAGTTTTTGTTTTGTGTTGTGGATTGCAACCGGGTCTATGAGGTTGCGGCTTTGCCCGATCATGGAAATATCGGGGAGGGTAAGCGCCTGTGCGGCCAGGGCATTGTCAAAATCGGGGAGTGCGCCCTGGTCCAGCAACTCACCATAGGCCGCGATAAATTTTGCCGGTGCGCTTTCACCGCTATCCAGCATGTGATGGATGGTGCGGAGCGCGTAAGTCTGTCCGGCTTCCCAACGATTAAAGCCGTCGCTGTCGTGGACCATGAGAAATACGAGATCATCCTCGGAAAGATCTGTTTTTAATTTCACGGGAGCAGAAAAATTGCGCAGAACCGATGGAACGGGTTTTGAAGCAATATTTTCTAAAATGAAATTCTGTTTGCCTTTGGCGAAAGGAAGGATTTTGGTGGTTTCACCGCCCCCTAAATCCATGTCATCGCCGTTATCGTTAAGCAAACCGAGAGAAACCGGGATAAACATCGGTTTTTTATGTGGCTGGTTTGGCGTCGCCGGCACTGTTTGCGAGAGTTCAACTGTGTAAGTTTTTTTACCAGCGTCATATTTACCTGTGAAACTTATTTCCGGCGTTCCGGCCTGTTCGTACCAGAGTTTGAAATGCGAAAGATCGACTTGGCTCGCATCCTCCATGCATTTCACGAAATCATCACAGGTGGCGGCCTGCCCATCATGGCGTTTGAAATAAAGGTCCGTGCCTTTGCGGTAGTTTGCGGAACCAAGAATGGTGCGCATCATGCGTATGACTTCCGCGCCCTTTTCATACACAGTCATGGTGTAGAAATTATTGATCTCGATGTAATTGTCGGGACGGATCGGATGAGCGAGAGGGCCGGCATCCTCGACAAACTGCATGCGGCGCAGGTGTGTGACGTCATCGATGCGCTGAGCCGAGCTTGAATTAAGGTCGGCGGAGAATTCCTGGTCGCGGAAAACGGTAAGCCCTTCCTTCAGCGAGAGCTGGAACCAGTCACGGCAGGTGACGCGGTTGCCGCTCCAGTTGTGAAAATATTCATGAGCGATGACGCTCTCGACGCGGGAGAAATCGATGTCGGTGGCGGTGTCCTGATGTGCAAGCACCAGCGCGGTGTTGAAGATATTGAGCGATTTGTTTTCCATCGCGCCCATGTTGAAATCACTGACGGCGACGATGTTGAAAAGATCGAGATCATATTCGAGGCCGTATGCATCCTCATCCCATTTCATCGATTTCTTGAGCGATTCCATAGCGTGGGCGCATTGGCCTTCATCGTCCGGGCGCACATATATATAAATATCAACCTTGCGGCCGGAACCGGTGGTGTAGGTATCGTGAATTTGGGTGAGATTGCCGGCGACCAGGGCGAAGAGGTAGCAGGGCTTCGGAAACGGGTCGGTCCAGACGGTGAAGTGGCGGCCATTATCGAGCTTTCCTTCCCCGGTTTTGTTACCGTTGGACAGCAGGACGGGGTAGTTCGCGGCATCAGCCTCGATACGCGTTGTAAAGGTCGCCAGAACGTCCGGACGGTCGGGATAATAGGTGATGCGACGGAAACCTTCGGCCTCACACTGCGTGCAGTAATTGCCGCCCGACATATAAAGCCCTTCAAGGCGGGTGTTTTTTTCCGGTTCGATCAGCGTTTCGATTTCAAGTGTGAATTCACTTTCCTGCGGCGCGGGAAGAGTGAGCCCCATATCGGTGAGTTCGTAATTCAAAGCCGATAGTTCTTTGCTATTGAGCGTAATTTTTTTCAGAACCACCCCTTCGCCGTTCAGGAATAATGGCGCGTGTTCTTTTTTCGTAAATGTGCTTTTGGCCGTGACAATCGTATGGCCCTCGCGCAGGTCAAAATTCAGATCAAGATGGTCCAGCGCATACGGGTAGGGTTTGTAAGCTTTAAGATAGATGGTTTTGTGGGTATCTATTTTCATGGCATAATAAAAGCATGAAAACGCCGGTTTTGGAAACAGAACGTTTGATTTTACGCCCTGTGACGCTGCACGATGCGCCTGCGATCCAGAAATATTTCAATAACTGGAATATTATCCAGCATCTCAGCACGATCGTACCCTGGCCTTATCCGGATGATGGCGCATTAACCTATCTCAGGGATATGGTCGTGCCTGCCGTTGAGAAGGGCATGAATTATACCTGGGCCATTACAATTAAAGGTGATCCTGAGTGTGTTGGATTGATCGGATTTGAAATTAATGACAATCCGCAAAACGGCAATCGCGGATTCTGGCTGGGGGAACATTTGCATGGTCATGGATATATGAGTGAAGCTGTGACCGCGACGAATGATTTTATATTTTTTGAATTAGAAATTGAACGTTTTATTGTTGTTAATGCGATTACGAATTTGCGTTCACGCCGCGTAAAAGAAAAAACTGGAGCCGTATTTATTGGAATGACTCATCTGCCTCATCATAATGGGATTGCCGAGTCCGAAAAATGGGAAGTGACGCGCGCGGGATGGGAGATGGTAAGAAAGAAATAACCGTCAGCGCGGGCAACCTGCGAGGTTGCGTGGCGATCCAGAGGCCACAATAACCATTCTGGATTGCCGCGTCGCTTCGCTCCTCGCAATGACGGTTCTAGCTCTTCAAAACCATGTCATTACGATGGATAAGTTCGGCGCGGCCGATATAACCGAGAATTTTTTCGATTTTATCGCTCCGCAGTCCCATGATTTTTTTGGTGTCCTCGGCATTGTAGGCTGTGATGCCAATTCCAACTTTTTCCTCGTTCATCGTGCGGATGGTGATGACATCGCCGCGCGTGAAATTACCGGAGGCGTTCTTGACACCGATGGGGAGCAGGCTACGGCCTGACTGCAATGCTTTCAGAGCGCCGTCATCAATGAAGACGCTGCCTTTGGGATTGAGATGCGCCTCGATCCAGCGCCTGCGGGCGTTGCTCTTGCTTTCCTGCGCTATAAAAAGCGTGGAGAGTTTGGATGTATTGCTGCAGAGCTGTTCAAGCGCGTGATTATCCGTGCCCTTCGCAATCACCAGCGCCAGGCCGGAGCGGGTGGCGGAGAGCGCCGCCTCGATTTTGCTTTTCATGCCACCCGTGGAAAGCCCAGGCACGGCATCGCCCGCCATATCCATATGATCTTTACCGATGGATTGAATGAGGGGCAGATGTTTCGCATTTTTATCAATTATGGGGTCGGCGGTGTAGAGTCCGTCGGTTGTAGAGAGCAAAATTACCAGATCAGCCTCGATCATCTGCCCGACACGCACGGCGAGGCGGTCATTATCGCCGAAGCGGATTTCGCCGGTTGAAACCGTGTCGTTTTCATTGATGATGGGGATGATATTTTCATCGTGCAGAGCTCCCAGCGTTGCGCGCGCGTTCAGGTGCATGCGGCGATTCTCCGTTTCCGACATGGTGAGCAGGACCTGCGCGGCCTGCAAGCCCAGCGTGGAAAAATTTTTGAAATAGGCAGCGAACAAATGGAACTGACCGACGGCAGAAGCGGCTTGCTTCTTTTCAAGCGGGATGGAGGAGGGCGCCATGGTCGGCGCGATGCCTAACGCCTTGCGACCCAGCGCAATCGCACCCGAAGAGACAATGGTGATTTTCTTGCCCTGCTTATGCAGTTCTTGAATATCGAGCGCGAATGCATCAAGCCAGTCCTGGCGGACATTTTCGCGGCTTTTGTCGGTGATCAGGACGGAGCCAATCTTAATAACGATACTGTCAGCATCCTTAATAAGATCAGGCGTGTTCATTTTCAGCCTGTGAATATTTGTTCTCTTTTATACGCTCCGCCAGCAGGAACAGCATCTCGCGCATGTTCTGCCCCGATACGGCGGAAATGACATGAACCGGTTTCTTGATCGCCTTCGAGAGGATTTTTGCCTGATCCTGGCTAAGTTCGTCGCCGAGCGCGTCGATTTTATTCAGTGCGATGATTTCTTCTTTTTCTGCCACGCCCTCGCCATATTGTTTAAGTTCGTTGCGGATGGTTTTGTAAGCTTTTACGATATCATCGTGCGTGCAGTCGATCAGATGGAGAAGGACAGAGGTGCGTTCAACGTGGGCGAGGAAGCGGTCGCCAAGGCCCTGGCCTTCATGCGCGCCTTCGATAAGGCCGGGAATATCGGCAATTACAAAATCCTTGTCACCGATTTTTACAACACCGAGGCCGGGATATAAAGTTGTAAAAGGATAGTCGGCGATCTTAGGCCGTGCATTGGAGCTAGCCGCCAGGAATGTGGATTTGCCGGCATTCGGCAAACCGATCAATCCAACATCAGCGATGAGCTTGAGGCGCAGCCAGACGGCCAACTCCTGACCCGGCCAGCCGGGCAGAAATTTACGCGGCGCCTGGTTGGTGGAGCTTTTGTAGTGGGCATTGCCGAAGCCACCGTCGCCACCTTCGAGGAAAACAATGCGCATGCCTTTTTCGGTGAAATCAGCGAGCAGGTTTTCACCCGCTTCGTCGAACACCTGCGTACCGACGGGAACCTTGACGATGACATTCTTGCCGCCGAGGCCGCTGCGGTTCTTGCCCATGCCGTTAAGGCCGCTCTGCGCCTTGTAATGCTGGGTGTAGCGGAAATCGATCAGGGTGTTGAGGTCGGTGTGCGATTCAAAAATGACATCGCCGCCTTTGCCGCCATTGCCGCCGTCGGGGCCGCCGTTTTCAATGAATTTCTCACGATGGAAGCTGACGCACCCGGGACCGCCATTGCCACTTTTGAGAAAGATTTTCGCTTCGTCGAGAAATTTCATTGTCGGAATCTCAGAGTGTCGGAATCTCGTAATCTCAGAATAACTTCATTTCCGAGATTCTGAGATTCTGAGATTCGGGAATTCTATTTATTCGGCAGCTTGCTGTTGCGCGGCGGCGTTACCGTTCGCCGGAACGATATTCACAACCGGTTTGCCGTTCGGGCCTTTCGAGAACAGAACCTGTCCATCGAGAAGGGCGAAAATCGTGTGGTCCTTGCCCATGCCGACATTCTTGCCGGGACGGTATTTCGTGCCGCGCTGGCGGACGATGATGTTACCGGCGAGGATGTGCTGGCCGCCGTAGCGTTTAACACCGAGGCGTCTACCTGCTGAATCGCGTCCGTTTCTGGAACTGCCGCCTGCTTTTTTCTGTGCCATTTTGTGCTCCTAACAATGTCTAAGCGATTTAAGCCGCTTTAATGTCCGTAATCTGGATGATGCTAATGTCCTGACGGTGGCCGTTTTTACGGCGGTAGTTCTGGCGGCGCTTCTTCTTGAAGATCACGACCTTTTTATCACGCGTCTGGCGCAGGACCTTGGCAATCACGCTGGCGCCCTTAACGAGCGGTGCGCCGATTGTGGAGGCTTTGCCGTCGTTGAAGAACAGAACTTCACCGAGCGTTATAGTATCGCCTTCCTTGGCGTCAAGCAACGCAACCTTGATCTTGTCGTTCTTTTGGACTTTGTATTGTTTTCCGCCCGTCTTGATAACCGCAAACATCGTTCAATTTCCTGGTTTTGTTTATCCCGTTTTGCTCACTACACCCCTGTGAGAGGCCGCTTTTAAGCGCTTATTTCGAGCAGGGGCGCACTATACACTGTTGTTTTTGGGTGTCAAGAAATATGGAATCGGCCATAAAATCAATGTTTTCAGTTATTTAAGAGCCGATAAAAAAGTCGAAAAGCAGCTTAAGATTCAAAGCGATAATAACCAAAGCCACGAACCATGCCAGCAGGGTAAGAGGCAGCTTCGTCCGCAGGGATCCCATGAGTTTGCGGCTGGAGGTGAACTGGACCAAAGGAATCACCGCGAAGGGAAGCTGGAGGCTCAGAATGACCTGCGAGAGGACGAGAAGCTTGGCCGTGCCGCTCTCTCCATATAAAGCCGCGACAATGACGGCCGGGACAATGGCGATCAGGCGGGTGATAAGGCGGCGCATCCAGGGCGGCAGGCGAATCTCAAGAAAACCTTCCATCACGATCTGGCCGGCGAGGGTGGCCGTGATGGTTGAGTTCTGGCCTGAGGCAAGGAGCGCGAGAGCAAAGAGCGTGCTGGCGAACCCGGCGCCGAGCAGGGGCGCGAGAAGCTTATGCGCATCCTGGATCTCGGCGACTTCGAACATGCCGGCCTGGTGGAAAACAGCGGCGCCGAGAATGAGAATGGCGGAATTGATAAAGAGCGCGAACATCAGCGCGACGGTGGAATCAATGGTGGCGAATTTGATCGCCTCGCGCCGCGAAACTGTATCTTCGCCGTAGTCGCGCGTCTTTACGATCGCGGAATGCAGATAGAGATTATGCGGCATGACGGTGGCACCGAGAATGCCGATGGCAATATAGAGCATGGCCGGGTTGCTGATGATTTCCGCGTTTGGAATATAACCGCGCAATACTGCACCGAGTTCAGGCTGGGCAAGAGCTATTTCCACGGCGAAGCAGCCGCCAATAATGATCATGAGTGCGAAAATAAAAGCCTCGAGATAACGAAAGCCCCGGGTTTGCAGGAATAATATCAGGAGTGTGTCGAGTGCCGTGAGGCAGACACCAAGCACCAGCGGCATTCCGAACAGCAGATTGAGCGCAATCGCGGTGCCGATAATTTCCGCAAGATCGCAGGCGCAGATCGCGATTTCGCAGAGAATCCAGAGCGCGAAGCTGACCGGTTTCGGATAATTGCGGCGACAGGCCTGCGCGAGATCGAGCCCGGCGCCGATGCCGAGACGCACACTTAAAGATTGAAGCAAAATCGCCATCAGGTTGGAAATCATGATGACGGAAAGGAGGGTATAGCCGAATGCCGAACCGCCAGCGATATCGGTCGCCCAGTTACCGGGGTCCATATAACCGACGGCGACGAGATAGCCGGGACCGGCGAAGGCGAACATCTTGCGCCAAAAACCGGGGCCTGCAGGGATTTTCACGGTGCGGTATACTTCCGCAAGGCTGATGGTCGTAGAGGTGTTCTGGTCCATATTTGTAGTCTTAGCATCAAAGTTTAGCTTTGGCAATACTTTTGACAAAAGGTTCTACTTATAATATAAAAAAAGACATGAAAAGTTCCATTAAATATCTGGCCGAGGTGCGACAGCAGGTTGCAGGATTCGAACGCGTGCGCGAGGCGCATCAATCTGAGACCGCCGAAGATTATGTCGAATTGATCGCCGACCTGATTGAGACGAAGGGCGAGGCGCGGATTGTCGACCTGGCCGAACGGTTTGGTGTATCCAATGCCACCGTTAATAAAGTGGTTGCGCGCCTGAAGCGGGAAGGGCTGGTCAATAGTGAGCCTTACCGCGCCTTGTTCCTTACGCCGGAGGGGAGGGAAATGGCAACAGCCTGCAAGAAGCGCCATCTCATCGTGCTGGAATTCCTGCTGGCTATCGGGGTCAGCCGCAGGACGGCGGAAGTGGACGCGGAAGGCGTCGAGCATCATGTCAGCGAGGAAACCCTGAGAGCGTTTCAAAGATTTATTAAGAAGAAAGTTAAGGGTTAGTCAATCCGATATCTTCACCTGAAGATTGCTTTTCAAATAAAATTTTGTCCCTACCACCACCTTCTTGGTGCTCCGCAGGTTCATCGAATGCTTTATTTTCTCTTACATTTAATTCTTCCAATTGCCTTCTCAAACCCCTGACTTCTATTCTCAAATTTGCCGATTCAAGCAGCGGAACAACTGCATTGATGTTTTCCGGTTGAACTTCTTCAAAATGGGGGGCGTCTGTCTCGTTTATCCGCAGAATTTAACACTACTTTTGTTAATATATTATTGAAATATTAACGGCTTTGTCGTAGAAATATCTACTCAATTCTATTCAAAAACAGCAGGTTGCCGTAGAGGCCGTGCCCGATGGTAACAAGCGCCAGCGAGCGGTGCTTTGCAAAGGTGCGGGCAAAAATCAGGTCGCCGGGGAAACTGAAAACCGGGGCGACGGGATTGACGAACAACACGTGTGCATAGGCAAAGACAATCGCGCTGGCGATGATTTTAACGCACTCGGTTGGGCGCGCGCCGCCAAGTTATAATTACCATCGATAATACTACGCAAAGCATTAAAAATTCAATAAAAAGTAGTAATTTCGCGATCATAATATTTAATTTTACTTAAAGTGAACTTTTTTTTAAACCAGACGTTTATTCATATACATTATCATTTTATGAAAGGATTTTTAACATGGCTGACTATATAAATAACCCAGGTCCGAACAATAATTCGGATGGCAATAATACGCTTTACTTTATTGTGGGCGGACTTGTCGTTCTTGCTCTGATTTTCGGTTTTATCTACATGGGCAATAACGGGAAAATTGATAGCATGGTTGAGCCTGCTGCCGGTACTACAACTTCCACAACTAACATTATTACGCCCGATAATGATAATGACAATGCTGCTGCGACAAACACGGAAACAAACTCGCAAGAGCGCACACTCAGTACGGATGACAGTTCAGCTACTTTCAAAACTGAAACAACCAGAGAAACAGCGGCCGAATAATAAAATCGTACACTTAGAAAGCCCCCTTTAACAGGGGGTTTTTTTATGGAGCTACCGCGAACCCTTGAGAAAATCTTGCGCTTAAGGCAGACTACGCCCATGATTGAAACAAACCGCCTTTATTTGTTTACGCAGATCTTGACATTGCTGACGCTGCTGCTGACTTTATATCTCGGCTTGCTGCCCGCTTTGCTGGCCGGCTTCCTGATTTACCAGCTGACAGTTTTTGGCGGAAACATGCTGGTACGTGCCAAATTTGCGCCGCTTGCGGGCAGGGCGCTCATTCTTTTTCTGATTGCTGTCGTTGTTCTTTCGGCTTTCGGGCTCGGCATCGGGGTCTTTGCCTCGCAGGTGATGGATGGGCCGGAAAGTATCACGCTCCTCCTGCAACGCATGGCCGATGTTGTTGACACGGGCCGCAGCCACCTGCCGGTCTGGGTGCAGGAACATTTGCCCGCCAATATTGAAGAGTGGCAGGTCGTCGCCGCGACCTGGCTGCGTGAAAATGCACAGGATCTACGCATATTCGGCAAGGATGCCGGGATCTTTATTTTTCACCTGGTGGTCGGCATGATTATCGGCGGCATGGTTGCGCTCAGCCCTGCTTTCAGAACACCGCATGGGCCGCTGGCGCAATCGATCCGCGAGCGCGTTGTGTTTTTCAACAATGCCTTCCGCCGGATTGTTTTTTCGCAGATCCGCATATCCGCGTTGAACACGCTGCTGACGGCTATTTTCCTCGCCGGAATTCTACCGATCATGGGGACTGCATTGCCTTTGACCAAAACCATGATCGCGGTGACGTTCTTTGCAGGGCTGCTGCCCATCATCGGCAACCTGATTTCCAACACCGTTATTTTCCTGATTGCGCTGAGCGTGTCGCCGATGGCGGCCGTTGGCTCGCTCATCTATCTTGTGTTTATTCATAAGCTGGAATATTTTATGAATGCGCGCATCATCGGATTCCAGATCCGCGCGCGCGCGTGGGAGATCTTGATTTCCATGATTATCATGGAAGCCAGCTTCGGCATTGCCGGCCTCGTCGCCGCGCCGATCTATTACGCTTATCTCAAGGATGAACTGGTGGCGCGGAAATTAATTTAAATCCGATTCCTTAATTCTTATTGTTACATTTGGGGCAGATTACCGATCCCTCGACAATTACTGCGCCGCACACTTTACATGCCTGCATATCGACCATTTTCAGTTCCCTTCATTGCTTTCCGACTATTAACGCTTAGAGAGAGGATCCGGTTCGTTAACCTTTTATAAAAAGAGCTTTTTTCAGATCGCGTTTCAATTTATAATATTCTTACCTCCGGGCAATTCAGCCCATTTCTCTCTTCTATATCTTTCCTTCCAAGTTCTTTTTTTCTCAAAAATCAAAGGGGATTCTTTTATGAAACATTATCTTGCAGAATTTTTAGGCACGTTATTACTTACACTTGCGGTCAGCTTCGCTATGGGCGCAACCGGCTTTCCGGTCGCAGCGCCTGTGCTCGCAGCCCTGGCGATGGGCTTTGGCGTCTACACGCTGGGCAGTATTTCCGGTGCGCACCTTAATCCGGCCATTACACTTGGTATGCTGGTCGTCAAGAAAATTGCACTCAAAGACGCAGCCCTGTACTGGGCCGCGCAATTGATCGGCGCTGCTGCAGCGATGCACATTGCCAACTTCCTGATCGATATGCCGGATATTGCAGCTGCCGATAATACGGTTGTTATGATCTCTGAAATGCTTGGCACCTTCGTGTTTGCCTTCGGCGTTGCTGCCGTTGCCAGCGGACGCGTATCGCCAGGCGCAAGCGGTCTGGCTGTCGGCGGCTCCCTGTTGCTTGGTATATCCATGGCAGCCGGCTCTAACGGCATGCTGAACCCTGCTGTCGCTCTTGGCGTCGGCTCGTTCTCTCTAAGCTACCTGATCGGCCCGCTGGTCGGTGCAGCCATAGCAATGGCTGTTTACAAGTGGCTGACTGAATAAGCGCTACTTTATATAAATGATTAAGGGGCTGTACCAGATAATCAGCCCCTTATTTTTTAAAATAGCGGACGAGATGGGGGCCGAGCTCGAGCAGCAGGATCGCAAGCCCCATGACTGCGCAACCGAGATAGGCGATAGGCGCGAGTCGTTCCCCCAGTATAAGGGCCCCGGCGATGGCGGCGAATACAGCCTCGGTACACATAATCACCCCGGCGTCGGACGCGGGGGTGTAGCGCTGGACTACGACCTGGATCGTGTAGGCGACACCGCCCGACAGAACGCCGGCATAGAGAATGGGGAGCGCCGCGCGATGCAGATCGTTCAGGGATATATCCTCGAATAACAAGGCCAGGATAAAAGACACAGAGAAAACCGCGCTGAACTGCATGAGACAAATGCAGAACGGGGCGGGGGTTTTCATCATGATACGGCCGACCAGCGCAATGTGGAATGCGAAGACAATCGCGCATGCGAGCACGAACCAGTCACCGGACGTAATGGCAGCGAGATGCGCGCCGGTCAGAAGAAATATTCCGAACAGTGACAGCAGCGCCGCAGGGAATACCCAGTGCGATACGCGCTCGCCATAGATGAATATGCAGATCATCGGAACGAGTACCACACTAAAGCCCGTCAGGAATGCTGCGTTTGTCACAGATGTCCCGCCGATACCGACCTGCTGTAAGATGACGCCGCCGCTAAAGGTCACGCACAGCCAGAACAAGTCTCTCAAGGAGACGGATTTCCTGAAGGCGGCGATTTTCGGATACTCCCGGAGCGTCAGGGGGAAGAGCAGAAGCATCGAGATGAAGAAGCGCGCTGCGACATATGTATAAGGTCCGACATAAGGCAGGGCCAGTTTCTGTGCAATAAATGTCGTGCCCCACAGGAGCGTGGCCAGGAAAAGCAGCAGGTCGGCATTCAAACGAGTCATATATGACAGTTATAACAGTCCTCTACAGGAATTCGCGTAATATCTTGCTATTTCCGCCGAACCTGTTACTATCCTTTTTCTATTCGAAATTTCACGTTCGACTTGCTCTACCTTTTAGGTTTTTCCAAGACATCGCTACTTTTCGGATTGGTCTCGTACAAATGGTTGTACGGGATTTTATGCACGACAAGTGCGACTACTACAAGGAGACTAATATGCCACAAGGTAAAGTAAAATGGTTCAATGCACAAAAAGGTTTCGGTTTTATCGAGCCCGAGGGCGGTGGTAACGATGTATTCGTTCACATCAGCGCCGTTGAGCGCGCCGGCATGCGTGAACTGACAGAAGGACAAATGATTTCGTTCGATGTCGAGTCCGATCGCGGCAAGCAGTCAGCGACCAACCTCAAGTCAGCCGCTTAATTTATTTAAGCTGTTTATTTATTACAAAATCCGGCGCGGGAGACTGTGCCGGGTTTTTTGTTCGAAGCGCCAATAACTAAGGCTGCGGCATTTTTGGTGTTTGGTTCGGAACGCTCGGAACAGCCTCTATGACTTCGGATTTCTCAGGTTTCTTTTCCTGCGTATTTTTTTCTTCCGTTTTAGGATTTTGGGTCTGACTTTGGGCTGTGCTTGCCCCCGGTGCATTTTAAAACGGCGGAACAGGGGGAGATGGACTCGCCTCTTATGGTATAATAATGTTTTGTTGACATTAGAGCCTCTTATGCGTGGAAGTTGTTGCTAAAATATATTTGATTTAAAAATATGGCGGAAGGGGTGGGATTTGAACCCACGAGGGGCGTGAACCCCTGCCAGTTTTCAAGACTGGTGCAATCAACCGCTCTGCCACCCTTCCTTGTTTCCACCCAATTCCCACCGGACTAGCCAATCTCCACAAGGAGGGAAGGGGATGAATTAAAATATCTTTCCTTTAAATCCCAATATAACGGGACAATCTAACATAACTTAATATTTACCAAAACGCCTTTGAGCGTATTTCAAGACCGGTGCATTCAACCGCTCTGCCACTCCTCCGGGCTTTGCTGTAAACGGCTAACGGCCCGTTTTATCCGCCTGCCGCCCCGGCTGTCCAGCCTTTCCTTTGAATTTTCATATATAAAGTTTCATGAACATGAAATTGGGCCCCGGCTTCGCAAAAAAATTTTACATCCGAGAATTTTCTTATAGGTTAGGCCCTATGCATATTATATCCAGATTCTCCCTCGTTTTTGCCGTCTGCATGTTGCTGACCGCCCCGGGCGCCTCGGCAGCCGCGGAGTCCTTCAGCCAGTTCCTCGACGGGGTGCGCAGTGACGCGCTCAACCAGGGCATATCCAGCCAGACAGTCAGCAAGGCGCTTTCCGATGTCGCCTACCTGCCGCGCGTGATCGAGCTCGACCGCAAGCAGCCGGAAGGTACGATGAGTTTTGCAAAATACCAGAACAACGTCATCACGCAGGCGCGTATCGACAAGGGGCGTGCGCTGCTGCGCGATCACAAGTCACAGCTGCAGACGGCGAGCTCCAATTACGGTGTGCCGCCGGAAGTGATTGTCGCGCTGTGGGGGATGGAAACAAGTTACGGCGATAATACGGGGGGCTTCGGTGTTAGTCCCGCGCTGGCAACGCTGGCTTATGACGGGCGGCGCAGTTCCTATTTCCGCGGCGAGCTGATGCGCGCGCTGCAAATTCTCGATGAGGGGCATATTAGCCTGGAGAATATGCGCGGTTCATGGGCGGGCGCGATGGGGCAGAACCAGTTCATGCCGTCGAGCTTCAAAAGTTTCGCTGTTGACGGTAATGGCGACGGGCGGCGCGATATCTGGACCAACCTGCCGGATGTGTTTGCCTCGACCGCGAATTATTTGAGCAAGAGCGGCTGGCGCTACGGTGAGCGTTGGGGGCGCGAGGTCAGATTGCCGCAGGAATTTCAGCCGAATGAAGCCGGCAAACCTATCGCCGAATGGTCGCGTCTCGGCGTGACACTGCCGGACGGGCGGACATTGCCGCAGGAAAGCGCCATGAACACGGTCATCGTGCAGCCGGACGGGCCAAGCGGGCCATCTTTCCTCACTTATAATAATTACCGGGTGATCAAGAAGTGGAATAATTCGAGTTATTTCGCGACATCGGTTGGCATGCTGGCTGACGCGGTTGCGGCAGGTGCTTATTAGGATGCAGCATCTTTTCAAAAAAATCCTGATGGTGTTGCCGTGTCTTGTTCTGCTCTCCTGCACGGAGGGGCAGCTGGCGGCCAATGTCTATAAGAGCGTGCCGCAAAAAGGCGACCGCCAGATGGAAGGCTTGTTCAAAGTCGGACGGCCTTACGAAGTTGAAGGCAAATGGTACACGCCGCAGGAAACTTACACCTATACCGAGACCGGCATTGCCTCTTGGTACGGGCCGGGCTTTCATGGCAAGCGCACCGCGAATGGCGAAGTGTTTGACATGAACGAGCTGACGGCGGCGCACCGCACATTGCAGATGCCGTCGCTAGTGCGCGTAACCAATCTTGAAAACGGGCGCTCGCTGGTGGTGCGGGTCAATGACCGCGGGCCATTCAAACGCAGCCGCGTGATTGACCTGAGTAAAAAAGCCGCGGAACTGCTCGGCATTACAGGCCGCGGCACGGGGAGAGTGCGTCTTGATATTATGGGCGATGAAAGTCGGCAGATCGCTTCGGCTGCGCGCATGGGGCAGGACACATCCGGCTATGAAGTGGCGATGAACGAAAACCGCCCGATGCCTTCTTATAAGGCGGCGTCGGCACCTGCGCCCGTGCCGATGGGTGATTTCGATGCGCCGGCCGTGCCGGGGCACGTGGAGGGCGGCAAGTTTTTACCTGACCCCATTGTCAGCCAGTATCCCGTTACACCAACCAGCATTTACGTGCAGGTCGGCGCTTTCTCAGCTTCAGAAAATGCAGACCGCATGGCGGTCGATATGACACGTTATGGCCAGGCACACGTGGTGGAGGCAAGTGTGCGGGGTGAATCATTCTACCGTGTGCGGGTTGGACCTGTAGCCAGCGTGACGGATGCCGATGCGTTGATGTCGCGGCTGGTAGCTGACGGGGTAAAACAGGCGATTGTTGTTGTCGATTAATTTTTAAAGCGAGGATTTTATAATTATGCGTTTTTTCCTGTTATCTGCTTTTATTTTAACGCTTGCCGCGCCTGCCTATGCGCAGATGGAAACCCTGGCTCGCCAAGCGATTGTCGTTGATTACGATACCGGCGCGATATTGCTCGAGAAAAACGCCGATGAGAAAATGCCAACCTCGTCGATGAGCAAGGTTCTTACCGCCTACCTCGTGTTTGATGCGCTCGATAAAGGCACGATCACCATGGAAGACAAATTCCTGGTCAGTGAAAGAGCCTGGAATATCCAAGGATCGAAAATGTTCGTGGAACTGAATGCCACCATTCCCGTCAAAGACCTGATCAAGGGTGTGATTATCCAATCCGGCAATGATGCGACCATTGTTCTCGCTGAAGGGCTGGCCGGTACAGAGGAAGGCTTCGCCGATAAAATGAATGCAAAAGCGAAAGAGCTTGGCATGGAAAATTCTCACTTCATGAATGCCAGCGGCTGGCCGGACCCGGAGCATTATTCAACCGCCCGCGATCTCGCGATATTGGGGCGGGCGCTGATTTCTAACCACGCGAATTATTATCCGGTTTATTCCGAGCTGGATTTCACGTGGCACGGCATCAAGCAGGGCAATCGCAACCCACTCCTTTACAAAGGGGCGGGCGGCGACGGTATCAAGACGGGCCACACGAAAGAGGCCGGCTATGGCCTGATGGGATCCGGTATTTCCGGCGGGCGCCGCGTGGTATTTGTAGTAAACGGGCTTGCGAGCATGGAGGAACGTACGCAGGAAGCGACCAAGCTGCTTCAATGGGGGCTGAATAGCTTCCGCAGTGCCGAGCTGTTCAAGGCCGGGCAGGCGGTCGAGACCGCAAATGTGGTGATGGGAGACAGCAAAACCGTTACGTTGGTTGCGCCGAAAGATTTGAAGTTTACCGTGCCGTACGGTGCTGCCAGCCAGTTTAAAATTTCTGTGCGCTATAAATCGCCGCTGGTTGCGCCGATTCAAAAAGGACAGGAGGTTGGCATGCTGGTTGTCGAGGCGCCAAATATGAAACCAATCGAACTGCCGCTGCAGGCCGGGGAGTCCGTCGAGAAGCTCGGATTTTTCGCCATGCTGCCGGCGAAGGCCAAATTGCTGGTTTCCGGAGGCTAATCGCGCATGGAGAAAAAACTTTTCATTACGTTTGAAGGCGGCGAGGGGAGCGGCAAGACTACCCAGATTAACAAACTTGCGCAAAGCCTGACGGACAACAAATTCCGTGTCCTGACGACACGCGAACCCGGCGGCACGGAAGAAGCGGAACGGATCCGCGAACTCCTGGTGCGGCGTCATGGCGGCAGTTGGACGGCGATGGCGGAGTGTCTGCTCCTGTTTGCAGCGCGGCATATGCATGTCGAAAAAATCATCAAGCCGGCGCTGGAACGCGGCAAAGTTGTGATCAGTGACCGCTTTTCGGATTCCACGCGCGCTTATCAGGGTTATGGGCACGGCTTTGCAATGGATGAAATTGAGAATATAAATACGCTGGTGCTGGGCGATTTTAAACCGGACCTGACGTTTGTGCTGGATATTGATCCGAAAGAGGGAATTGCCCGCTCGCAGCACCGCCTCTCCGCCGATCCCGACGACATGGAAGCCGAAGACCGGTATGAGCGCATGGAAACAGAATTTCACGCGCGCGTGAACAAAGGTTTTCTTGAATTGGCACGCAAGGATAAAAAGAGATTTGTCATTATCGATGCCTCCCAAAGCATCGATGCAATGGCTGCGGAAATTCTCAAGACCGTTCTGAACAGGCTGGCATAAACATTATGAGTCTTTTCGACGATTTCAGTGACGACGATGAAGACGACGATGATGATTTCGATCTTGGCGGCGAAATCGACGCCGGCGCGGCGTTTACGCATCCGCGCACAATGGATGTGATTTTCGGCCACAAAGAAAATGAGCGGAAAATCCTGGAGCTTTTTAATTCAGGCCGTATGCCGCAGGCGCTGGTTTTTTCCGGGCCGCTCGGCATCGGCAAGGCGACGATGGCCTACCGGGTGGCGCGTTTTCTTTTGAAACAAGGCAACGATGATGGCGGGCAGGGCGGTTTGTTCGGCGAGCCCGAAGAAACTGCCGCGCCAACCAACCTTGATATGTCCCGCGAAGACCCGGTTTTCCGACAGGTTGCCACCGGCGCGCACCCGGATGTGCTTATGATCGAGCGCGCCTATGATGAAGCTAAAAACCGTTATAAAGACTCTGTCGATGTTCAGAGTGTACGCAAGGTTGCGCCGTTCCTGCGCATGACGGCATCAAGCGGCGGCTGGCGTGTTGTAATTATAGACGATGCCGACACGATGAATCGCAACGCGCAAAACGCGCTTCTAAAAATTCTTGAAGAACCACCACAGAAAGTTCTGTTGATTTTGGTCGCACACCGTTCCGGCGCACTGATCCCGACCATTCGCTCGCGCACACAGATGATCAATTTTTCTCCGCTCGGCGGCGACGTGCTCCTGCAGGCACTGCAAAAACATATGCCTGGTATTACGCGCGAGCAGGCAGCATTCCTGACATCCTTCGCCGATGGCAGCCTTGGACACGCGCTGAGCGCGCTGGAACAGGACGTGTTCGGCGTGTTCAAAAGCATCGTCAGCATCTGGAATTCCTGGCCGCACTGGAACGGGCTGGAGATTCATGCGCTGGGCGATGAATTATCTGCAAGCGGCAAAGATCCCGCCTATACCATGTTCTGCAAGCTGATGCTGTGGATCCTGGCATCGATCGCCAGCAGCAAGGCGCGGAGACAGAAAATTGAAACCGCTCTGAACCAGCCCGGCTTTATTGATTTTGCCGGTAAATCTTCTCTTGAAGAATTTCTAAAAGTCTGTGAAAACCTAGAGAGACACTTTGATAAGGTGGATATCGCCAATCTCGACAAAAGACAGTCTGTTCTCGGCGCTTTCGCCCTTATCGCATCTTAGAGTTTTTTGGAGTTTTCATGGCCGCCAAGCCGTTTTATATCACCACGCCCATTTACTACGTGAATGATAGCCCGCATCTCGGTCATGCCTATACCAGCGTGGCCTGCGACGTGCTGGCGCGGTTCAAGCGTCTAGACGGTTTTGACGTGTTTTTCCTGACCGGCACGGATGAGCACGGCCAGAAGGTACAGCAGGCTGCAGAAAAGGCCGGCATTGATCCGAAAACATTTACCGATACCGTTTCAGAGAATTTTCGCGCACTCACGCCACTGCTCAATTTTTCCAATGATGATTTTATCCGCACGACCGAGGAGCGTCATAAAAAATCTGCGCAGACGCTGTGGAAAAAACTTGAAGCCGCCGGAGAAATATATCTCGACAAATATGCCGGTTGGTATGCCGTGCGCGACGAAGCCTATTACGGTGAAGATGAGTTGACTGACGGACCTGGTGGTAAAAAAATTGCCCCGTCGGGCGCAGAATGCGAATGGGTTGAGGAGGAAAGCTATTTCTTCCGCCTGTCGCAGTGGGAAGACAAGCTTCTGAAGTTTTACAAAGAGAACCCTGACTTTATCCAGCCGGAGACGCGCCGCAACGAGGCGGTCAGTTTTGTCGAAGGCGGGCTTATGGATCTCTCCGTCAGCCGCACCCGCCTCACATGGGGCATACCGGTGCCGGGAAATGACAAGCACGTCATGTATGTCTGGATTGACGCCTTGACGAATTACATCACGGCCCCCGGGTTTCCCGACGAGAATGCCGTATCTTTTAAAAAATTCTGGCCCGCCGATGTGCATGTCGTTGGCAAGGATATATTGCGCTTTCATACGATTTACTGGCCCGCGTTTTTGATGGCGGCGGGTGTTACGCCGCCCAAGCATGTATTCGCACATGGCTGGTGGACCATCGAAGGACAGAAAATGTCCAAATCGCTGGGCAATGTCATCGCACCGCAGGACCTTGTTGACCGCTATGGCGTTGACCAGACGCGTTATTTCCTGATGCGCGAAGTGCCCTTCGGCAATGACGGGAATTTCAGCCATGAGCAGGCGGTGCAGCGTATCAATGCCGATCTTGCCAACGGGCTTGGCAACCTCGCGCAACGGACGTTGTCCTTCATTCATAAAAATTGCGATGGAAAAATTCCGGCGCCGGGCAATTTTACCGCCGAGGATCAGAAAATTATGGGCGATGCCGTACGCGCTCATGCAGACATGCAAAGAGCGATGGATAAATTCCAGCCGCACCGCGCGCTGGAATCCATCTGGAAGCTGGTTTACGATGCCAACGCTTATATCGACGTGCAGGCGCCATGGAGCCTGAAGAAAACCGATGAGGCCCGTATGAATACGGTTTTGTACGTGCTTTGTGATGTTATTCGTTCGCTCGGCCTGCTGATTGCGCCGTTTATGCCACAATCTTCCGATAAATTCCTCGATCAGCTGAACATCCCGACCGATCAACGCGATTTTACGCATCTTAAATCTGCCATCAAGGCCGGAACCATGATTGAAAAACCTGAAGGCATATTCCCCCGCATCATGGACGAAGAAAAGAAGGCCGCCGGGTAATGTGGATCGATTCCCACTGCCATCTCAATCATGAAAAGCTGGCGGCGCTGGGATCAGTTGATGCGATTGTAGATAATGCGCGCAGTGCCGGTGTCGACGGCATGCTCTCCATCTGTTGCCGGATCGAAAGCGAATTCCCGCATATTCTCTCTATGGTTAAGAAGTACGAGAAGGTCTGGTGCACGATTGGCACACATCCGCACGAGGCCAGCCGTCCGGATGAAAAAGCGGTCAGCGTAGAAAAACTGGTTTCACTAGCGAATTCTGATCCGAAAATCATCGGGATTGGCGAGAGCGGGCTCGATTATTACTACAATCATTCGACGCGCGAGGATCAGCAGGCCAGTTTCCGCAAACACATTCGCGCCTGCGTGGAAACGGATCTTCCCATTGTTGTGCATGCACGAGATGCGGATGAAGATATTATCCGCATCATCCGCGAAGAGGGGCGGGGAAAATTGCGCGGCGTCATGCATTGTTTTTCCTCCGGCACGAAAATGGCGGAGGAAGCACTGGAGCTTGGCTTTTACATCTCTTTTTCCGGGATTCTCACTTTCAAGCAGGCGCAGAATTTGCGCGATATCGCCGCAAAGGTGCCGCTCGACCGCGTTCTCGTGGAGACGGATGCGCCCTATCTGGCGCCGGAGCCGCACCGCGGCAAAACCAATCAGCCGTCTTTCGTTGTGCATACGGGGCGCAAACTGGCGGAGGTTTACAGGATATCCGAGGAAAAAATGGCTGCCGATTCCAAGGCCAATTTTTTCCGGCTTTTCAGCAGGGCAGCTCCATGAAAGCAAAAATCACCGTTCTCGGCAGCGGCAATTCGACGGGCGTGCCCGCCATCGGCAATTACTGGGGCGCCTGCGACCCGGCCGAGCCGCGCAACCGCCGCACACGCTGCAGCCTCGCGGTGCAGAGCGAAACCACGACCCTTGTGATTGATACTGGACCGGATTTCCGCGAACAGCTGAATAGTGCCGGCATATCAATGATCGATGCAGTTTTATATACGCATGCGCATGGCGATCACATTAACGGTATTGATGAATTACGGACGCTGGGTATGCGGGCGAAAAAACTCATGCCCATCTATGCGAATAAGTGGAGCCTCGATGATCTTGAAGTGCGGTTCCATTACCTGTTCCGCGGCGGCAAGAGCGAGATTTACCCGCCGATTCTGGAATCTCACCTGATTGACGAAAAGCAGTTCGGAAAGCCCGTGCAGGTTGGCGACATTATATTTACACCCTTTGATCAGGATCACGGCACCTGCAACACGGTTGGTTTCCGGTTCGGCGATTTCGGATATTCGGTCGATATCTGCGACCTGGATGGCCGGGCCCTCGAGACGCTTAAGGGTATCAAAACCTGGATCGTCGACGGCGCCGGTTATAAAAGCACGACCAACAAGGTTCATGCAGGACTTGAGAAAATTTATGAACTGAATGAAAAAATCGGCGCCGTGCAGGTTTATATTACCAGCCTGAGCCTGGCGATGGATTACCGGATCTTAAAAAAGGAACTGCGCGACGGTTATGAACCGGCTTATGATGGGCTGGCTTTTGAAATAGATCTTTAATATGAATGGTTTAATTTTCCATAATATATATTATCACACAAACAGATGTTAGAATCCCAGTCAAATAGCCGCTATGCCCTCGCAGACCTGATCCGTGTCATGGCGCGCTTACGCGATCCGAATGGCGGCTGCCCGTGGGATCTAAAACAGGATTTCCGCTCAATCGCGCCTTACACGATCGAGGAGGCCTACGAGGTGGCGGATGCGATTGACCGCGGCGATATGAAAGACCTGCGCGAGGAGCTCGGGGATCTCCTGCTCCAGCCGATTTACCACGCGCAGATGGCCGCCGAAGCCGGGCTGTTCAATATCGAGGATGTCATTCACGATATTACCGCCAAGATGATTTCACGGCATCCGCACGTGTTCGGTGATGCGGCGGCGTCTACGCCCGCAGATGTGAACAAAATCTGGGATGAGCGCAAGAAAGCGGAAGGCGGTTGCGGTGCGGATGCCAAAAGGGATGACAGTGCGCTGGAAGGGGTGGCGCGCGGCCTCCCTGCCCTGATGCGCGCGCAGAAATTGCTGAAAAAAGCGGCGAAGACCGGTTTCGAATGGGAAAAGCCGGCGCATGCGCTCGACAAGCTGGAAGAGGAAATTGCCGAGATGCGCGAAGCGCTGCAAAGCGGCGCGGTTGAAAAAATGAAAGACGAGTTCGGGGATTTATTGTTCGTATTGGTGAATTTCGGGCGCATGCTGGAGCTGGATGCAGAAGAGTCTCTGCGCCAGTGCAACGCGAAATTCGAACGGCGTTTCCGTGGGCTTGAGCGGGATATCAGGAGCGCGGGCAAGACGCTGGAAGATGTATCTTTAAAAGAAATGGAAGATGCGTGGCGGGTACAGAAAAAGAAGGAAAAATAATCTTAACCGTCATTGCGAGGAGCTGTAGCGACGAAGCAATCCAGCTTACAGTGGGATGGATCGCCACGCTCTCTCCGTTCGCTCGCGATGACGATTAGGTTTTAGCGCTGTACCCGTAATATTTCTCAAATTTTTCGATATTATACTCATCCAGCCTGACCTTGATTTTCACCCCGTTTTCGTGGTCTTCCCGTTCAAGAATTTCGCCATGCTCATAAAGCCATGACAGGGCTTTGCCGTCGGCGGAGGTCAGTTCGTATGTTATGCTGCGCCGGTCTTTTGAGACTTTCTCCGTTACGGCCTTCAGCAATTCCTCAAGCCCCTCCCCTTTAAGGGCGGAAATCAGGATTGTTTCCCGCGCGCCCGCGCGGTTGAGCAGCGCGTGGCGCATTTCAGGCTCAAGCGCATCGGCCTTGTTCCAGATTTCAAGAATGCGCTCATCTTCTTCGTAAGTAATACCGAGATCGGCGAGCACCTTGATGACATCCTCGCGGTCGGCTTTCCAGGATGGTTTCGTGATATCAATCACATGCAAAATAACATCGGCAAAACCGATCTGCTCCAGCGTGGCGCGGAACGAGGCGACAAGATGTGTCGGCAGGTCAGAAATAAATCCGACCGTGTCGGAGAGCACGATTTGCTGCTCGTTCGGAAGATTCAGGCGGCGCGTTGTCGGGTCGAGCGTGGCGAAAGGCAGATCTTCGGCAAATACCCCTGCTCCGGTCAGCGTATTAAAGAGAGTCGATTTTCCGGCATTGGTATAACCCACCAGTGCAACAACAGGCAACGGCACACGTTCCCTGCCCTTGCGGCCCAGTTCGCGCGTCTGGCGCACTTTTTCAAGCTCGGTCTTGAGCCGTTTGATTTTGTCCTCGATCATGCGGCGATCGAGTTCTTTCTGCGTTTCGCCGGGGCCGCCGATGCCTGTTGTGCCGCCGCGCTGGCGTTCAAGGTGCGACCAGGCTTTCACGAGACGGGATTTCCGGTATTCGAGCGCGGCGAGCTCAACTTGAATCCGGCCCTCTTTCGTCTGAGCGCGGGCGCTGAAAATCTCGAGGATCAGGCCGGTGCGGTCGATGACCTTGACGTTCCACTCTTCCTCGAGATTTCTCTGCTGAACAGGTGAAAGCGCATGATTGAAAATCACGAGTTCCGGTTTGAGTTCGGCAACCGTTTCGGCAATCGCGGCGCGGTTGCCCTTGCCCAGGAAATGCCCGGCATCCATTTTTGAAACCTTAACGACGCGATGGCCTGCAACATCCAGGCTTATGGCACGTGCGAGTCCCTCGACCTCCTCCAGAACATCATCGATATGACGGTGCTGGCTCGCGGATGAGACGACAGGCTGCACAATATAGGCGCAGGCCGGCGGCTCCGGTTCGTGGAAAGTTTTGTCCATTAAAGATGAACGGGTTTTCTACTAACCCTGTTCCTTGTCATCATTATCATACAGGTTCAGCGGGCCGCCCGGCATGATGGTCGAGATGGCGTGCTTGTAGATCAACTGGACATGGGAGTCGCGGCGCAGCAGCACCGAGAAATTGTCAAACCAGGTGACAACCCCCTGCAGTTTTACGCCGTTCACAAGGAAAACCGTCACAGACATTTTTTCCTTACGGATCGCATTCAGGAATACGTCCTGCACACTTTGAAATTTTTCCGCCATTTGAGTGCCTTATCTTTTCTAGTTAATTAAATCTCCGAGGGCTTAAACCCTACTCCGGCAAGCTAGTTTTTAGCGATTTTCCACACGTTTGCAACAGAAAATCAGTAATTTCCGCGCAATTTTCTTTTATTAGGAAGGGCTTATAATTGGCCATCCACCCCGGCACGTCCTGTCCCCCGGTTACGAAAACAGCCGGGCAGTAGGCTTCTTTCGCACATTTCATATCCACCTCCGTATCCCCGACATACCAGATGTTTTCCATGTCCGTTTTGATCCGGGCCCGTTCAATCGCCATTATCAGGGGGGCGGCTGAAGGTTTGTTCTCCCGTGCCTCCCCTGCCCCGACCAGCACAGGAAGGAATTCACCCCAAGCGAAATTCGCGATTTCGAGTTTTATGAAATCTGCCTGTTTATTACTGACCACGCCCATGACAATGCCAAGGTCTTTAGCGGTTTTCAGCAAGTCGCCGGCGCCAGACAGGGGCTTCAGAAGGCAGGCGGTGTTCTGGAAGACAAACTGGCGGAAATGGGTTTCGGCTTCCAGTCTTTTGCCTTTATAAAAATGTTCGTAGACATGATCCTTGGGCTGGCCAAACCATGGCCGGTAAACATCTTTCTGAAGCGGCGGCATGCCGAACAGCTCGTGTACATGCATATGCCCCTGTTCAAGAAATGAATAACTGTCGACCAGCGTGCCGTCCCAGTCAAAAAATATGGCTTTTGGAATCATGCGGGGAGGATGGCCTTGTTGATTTGAATGTCTGCGCCGTAAATTGCCCGCGCAGCGTTGCAGTAATTGTCTGTGACGTCACTGACACGAAATTCTATGCAGGCATTGCGGCTGATTGCATCGCTATATTCCGGGTGGCGGGTCAAATAATACGCCAGTTTTTGCGGGATAATGTCATCCTGCGAAAGAATTTTGACGCCGTTCATAAGCGGCCCCAGAATATCCTTCAAACACACATAATGCGTGCAGCCGAGAATGAGGCATTCAATTTTCTGCTCGAGAAGCGGCTGCAAATAATCTTCAAGCACGCCCGGCGCCCATTTCATACCGTCATTTTCTATGAGCGGCACAAGCAATGGGGTGGCCTTGCCGATCATTTGAATCGACGGGTCAATTTTACCGAGCTCCTGCGTGTAAACATCGGACGTGATCGTGTGATTGGTGGCGATCAGGCCGATTTTCTTGCAGCCGGCATCAAGCGCCGCTTCGAGGGTCGGGACAATGACGCCGATAATGTTGCGGTCCGGGTGATTTTTGGGGAGCCATTCCTGCTGCAGGCGGCGCAGGGCCGAAGCGCTGGCGGTGTTGCAGGCAATGATGATCAGCTTGCAATCCTGCTGGAAGAGGTATTCCATGCAGCGCTGTGTGTAGAGGTAAATCGTGTCTTCCGAACGATTGCCGTAAGGCAGATGCAACGTATCGCCGAAATAGATGATATCGATATCGGGCAGCGCATCGCGAATCGATTTGGTGATGGCAAGACCGCCGAGGCCGGAATCAAAAATGCCGAGTTTCATTATCCCGCCTTCGCTTCTTTCGGTGCTTCATCTTCACCGATATTCAGGGATTTTAATTTGCGGTGCAAAGCTGAACGCTCCATGCCGACAAACTGCGCGGTTTTTGAAATGCTCCCCTCGAAACGCTCAACCTGAGCCGCAAGATATTTGCGCTCGAACGCCTCACGCGCTTCGCGGAGCGGTAATGACAGAAGGTCGACAGATGGACCGTTCTTGCCGCCCTGCCCCGCCTCGACGGAAATGGCAGGCGGCAGATGTGATTTATTGAATCTGGATGTTTTCGGTCCATGCATGATCAGCACCCATTCCACCGTGTTACGAAGCTGGCGGATATTGCCGGACCACGGATAGGCCTGCATGGTCTTAATAGCATCCGGCATAAATTCACCGCGCGGCAGACCCGCTTGACTTGCCATCATCTCGACAAAATGCGCAGCCAGCGCCTCTATATCCTGCGCTCTTTTCTTGAGGGGCGGCATTTCGACCGGCACGACATTGAGGCGGAAAAACAAATCCTGCCGGAATGAGCCAGCGGCGATTTCTTTTTCAAGATCGCGGTTGGTTGAGGAAAGGATGCGTACATCAACTTCAATTTCCTCGCCGCCATTCAGTTTGCGGAATTTCTGTTCCTGCAGGACGCGCATGATTTTTGCCTGCGTTTCTGGCGGCATGTCGGCCACTTCGTCAAGCAGCAGTGTGCCGCCATGCGCACGCTCCAGCAGGCCGGATGTCGCGGGCTGTTTGCCTTTTGCGGCGGAGCCAAACAATTCCATCTCGAGAGTTTCGGCATTGAGCGAGGCACAGTTAACAGCCAGAAACGGCTTTCCAGCGCGTCCCGAGGCACTGTGAATATAGCGTGCGGCAATATCCTTGCCAGTACCCGGTTCACCAGTGATAAGGACACGACTGTTGGTCGGGGCAACGCGGTTCAGGATTTGAATCAAGCTCTGCATGGCCGGAGACTCGCCGACCAATGTGGTGTTCCCTTCCGTTTTTTTCCTGAGCGATTCATTTTCCCGGCGCAGTTCGGCATTCTCCAGCGCACGGCGGATCATCAGCAAAAGCCGGTCGGCCTTGAACGGTTTTTCAATGAAATCATACGCGCCCTGCCTAATCGAGGAGACGGCGGTTTCAATCGTACCATGGCCGCTGATCATCAAGACGGGCAGATTGGGGGTTTCAGCCTTGATATTGTCCAGAATCTGCAGGCCATCATGCTCACTGCCCTGCAACCAGATATCGAGAATGACGAGATCCGGCATGGCGCCGGCAATTTCCTCATAAGCCTGCTTCGCATTCGCTGCGCCACGCGTTTTATAGCCTTCATCTTCCAGAATTGCCTGGATCAGCGTGCGGATATCAGATTCGTCGTCAACGATGAGAATATTTTCGCTCATGCCGCCTCCTGCCCGCTTGCAGCAGGAATTCTATCTGCGGGCATGACGAGAGCCAATGTTGCGCCGCCGAGATCCTGCCATTCTTTCACCGAAGCCAGCCATTCCGGCGCACCAATCAGCAGATTGCCCTTGTGGTCTTCCATGATTTTTTTGACAATGGCCAGGCCAAGCCCTGTCCCTTTAAGCTTATGTGTCACGTAAGGCTCAGCCAGTTGCACGGGGTTTTCAACGTCCGGCAAGCCCGCACCATTATCCGTGATGACGATAGCAATTTCATCGCGGCCATAAGATGTCATCAATACATTGATTCTTCCTGACCGCCTGTCTTCGTCTTTTTCAATGCGGCCATGGATAGCATCCACGGAGTTCTGGATAAGATTATTAATGGCCTGGCGGATCTGCTGCGCATCATAGGCGGCGGTGGGAGATTCCAAAGCCGTGAAATTAAATTCGATATCGGGATGCGCCTGCCGGTGCAGCACAAGCGTTTCGCGGACGTGTTTTTCAAGATTTTCCTGCTTCATGACCGGCTCAGGCATGCGGGCAAAAGATGAAAACTCGCTGACCATGCGCTCGATGTCGGCGACGTGGCGTATAATAGTTTCAATGCACTGGGAAAATGTTTCCGGGTCATCCTTGATCTGGCTCAGGTATTTGCGGCGCAGACGCTCGGCCGAAAGCTGGATTGGAGTTAACGGGTTTTTGATTTCATGCGCGATGCGGCGCGCCACATCAGCCCAGGCTGCTTTACGCTGTGCCGATTGCAGCTCGGTGATGTCGTCGAATGTCACGACGGCACCGATTTCCTGTTCATTCAGCGTTTCAATGCCGATGCGGACAAGGAAATCGCGCTTGGGTTTGTTTTTCTGCGCGAGCGATAATTGTCCCTGGGTGATTTTCCCCGAGCGCTCATGTGCTTTCTTCAGGAGATCTTCCATGCCGGGGATAATGTCGCCGGCCGGCAGGCCGACAAGGTCTTTTTTGTCAAACTCCAGGAGGCTGTGCGCTGAACTGTTGGCCAGCGTTACGATCCCACGTGCATCAAGACCGAGAACACCCGACGAAACACCCGTCAAAACGGTTTCGGTGAAGCGGCGGCGGCGATCCATCTGGCGGTTGGCTTCGAGCAGCTCATTCTGCTGCTCATCGATCTGTTTGGTCATACGGTTGAAAGCGTGCGCGAGATAATCGAATTCCTGCAGGCCGCCCTCCTGCGGCACCCGCGTGGTTAAATCGCCGGCGCGGACGCGGTCGGCAGCGCTGATCAGAGTGCCGATGGGTTGTACCAACTGGCGCGCAAGTATAAGGCCGAGCCATGTCGCCGCCATGACCAACACCAGACCGACCAATACGAAAATCATCGTCACCGTGACCTGGAAGTCAGAATAGCGCGATTGCAGGCTGGCGTAATCCTCCGAGGCCCGGCGCGTCGAGCTGACATGCGAGAGAACCTGCGGGTCGACCATGCGGCCGACATATAAAAACGTGTCGGAAAGGCTGTTCAGCTTGATGAGTGCACGGACGCGGTCGCCCCCCGCTCCCATCATGACAACAACATCGCCTTCACCCGCCTGCTGCATGGCGTATTGGGGAATATCCTCGAACTCGAGAGAAAATGTCAGACCGGAACGCACCAAAACGCGGCCCGTAGTGTCGAAAACAATTGCTTCGGAGAGATTGCGCAGGAAAGACTGCGTCTGGATTGTTTTTTCGAAAGCGGCTTCATTATCGGAGAGAAAATTTCCCTGTCGGTCGATGTCGCCCGCCATGGCGAGTGTGTCGGCGCGGATGGCTTGCGTATGTTCATCGAGATAGGCTTCGGCAACGGCTTGTGATTCATTAACGGCTGTGGCGACGCGTTCGCTGAACCATGTCTGCACGCCGAAATGAAAAAACAGCGCGGAGAAAATTGTCATGACGATGACGGGCGCGGCGGCGATCAGGCTGAAAATATATACGAGACGCACATGCAGGTGCGATCCGGCGATGCCGCGTTTGCGCCCGCTCCAGACGCTGACCAGGCGGCGGGCGATCAACCCGACCAGCATGACCAGGATGATGAGATCAATATTGAGGAGCCATATGACCGTGTCGGGATCGTTGCCCAGTGGCGGGACTTCCTTGAGCGCAGCATAAGTCGCGATACCGCCGAGAACGGCCAGCACCATCAGCAAGGCGGCGACACGGTTTTCCCATCGCCGCGCTACTTTCCAGAACTTTTTAGGTGGCGTTGTCGGCGCGCCCGGGCTTTGGGATAAAGATTTCATCGTTGCGGCAATCCTGCTAATCATGATTTCTTGAAAAAATCAGGAATATCAAAGCTTTTATACGGCTAGTGATAAATAAGCAACGGAATGGACATGAAAAAACGCGATAAAACCCCGGAATTCCATGTTTTGATTGCCGCCGCAGGCAGCGGTGAGCGTCTGCCATCGGACTTACCGAAGCAATACATGGTTCTTATCGGCAAGCCCTTGTTAAGGCACACAATTGAGGCTTTTCTGGCTCTGGAAGAGCTGGAGTCTTTGAGGGTCATTATCCACCCGGATCATATAGATCTCTATAAAGACGCGGTGCACGGGCTGAACCTGGCGCCCCCTTTGATGGGGGCTGGCGATCGGAAACTTAGTGTTTACAGTTCTTTATCGCAAATATCTAACATAGCGGATGAGTCCATTATTTTGATCCATGACGCGGTGCGGCCGCTGGTGGAGCGGACTGACATCTATAAGTTGCTGGAAGCCATGCAGACCCATGAGGCCGCCAGCCTCGCCGTGCCGGTTTCGGACACGCTCCGGAAGGGCCATGAGGTTGTTGACCGTACCGGACTCTGGGCGGTGCAGACGCCGCAGGCCTTCCGGTTCGGTGTTCTTAAAAGGGCGCACGCGGCGGCGGATAAAAACACGGCCTATACGGATGATACCGGTCTTGTCTCCGCCCTTGGCATCCCTGTAAAACTGGTTGAGGGTTCGCGGCGGAATATCAAGGTGACCTATGCGGATGATCTGGAAATGGCAGAGAGACTGATGAGCACGACAATGGAAACGCGCACCGGTATGGGATTTGATGTCCACGCGTTCGAGCGTGACGATGAAAACCGCAAACTGATGTTGTGCGGAGTCGAGGTCGCACATGATCGCGGGCTGGCGGGGCATTCGGACGCGGATGTCGGGTTGCACGCGATTACAGACGCTCTGCTCGGCGCGGTCGGTGCCGGTGATATCGGCCAGCATTTCCCGCCGTCAGATTCCGCCTATAAAAATATGGACAGCGTGGTGTTTTTGCAAAAGGCGCTTGAGATTGTACGGAGCAAGGGCGGCAAGATCCGCAATATCGATGTGACATTAATCTGCGAAGCGCCGAGAATCGCGCCCTACCGCGAGAAAATGCAAGAACGGATTGCCGAAATCCTTATACTCGATTCTGAGCGCGTGAATGTGAAGGCGACGACAACAGAAAAACTGGGATTTACAGGCCGCGGTGAAGGCATATCTGCACAAGCCGTGGCAACAGTCGGGATGCGATCATGATTTTAAAATATAGCGACGAAGAAAAACGCGTCATAAGCGCGCTCGATTTTAAAAAGCGCTATACGTGGCTGTCGACTTGGTTTGGCCTGGGCATTCTCAAGCCGGGTCCCGGCACATGGGGGTCGCTCGGCGCCCTGCCATTCGGGATCCTGATTTATGCTTTTTGCGGGCAAGGCGTTTTTGTACTGGCGATTATTGCGCTGTGCTTTGCAGGATACTATGCCGTCCGGGAATTTGAACAGAAAACTGCGACACATGACTGCAAGATGGTTGTGATTGACGAGATCTGCGGTCAGTGGATCGCGCTGCTGGCAACAGGGCTCAATTTCAAGCTGGTTATCCTGGCATTCCTGTTTTTCCGGTTCTTCGACATTGTTAAACCCGGACCCGTTAAATGGATGGAAGAGCAGGACGGCGCATGGGGCGTGATGGCGGATGACCTGCTGGCGGGACTGCTGGCGGCATTTTGTATTGTAGGAGTGCGTTATGCAGGATTTGGTTGAGAAACTTGCTGTCCTGATGGAAAAAAAGAAGGTTACGCTTGCCGTGGCGGAATCCTGTACCGGCGGCATGCTGTCGAGCGCGATCACAGCACGTTCCGGGGCATCGACGAATTTCGAGCGCGGCTTTATCACCTATTCCAACGAAGCAAAAATTGAGCTGCTGAATGTCGCGCCTGAAGTCATCGAAAATAAGGGCGCGGTGTCGCGTGAAACGGCCGAAACGATGGCATTGGGCGCTGTTAATAACAGCCACGCCGAAATAGCGGTGTCGATCACGGGCGTTGCGGGGCCAGATGGCGGCAGCGAGGACAAGCCGGTGGGGCGGGTTTATATCGCCTATGCCGATTCAAAACAAAAAACCTCCGTTAACGAATATAACTTCAGCGGCAACCGCCAGAGCATCCGCGAACAATCGACGCGGGCGGCACTGGAGATGTTAATTAAAGAATTACAGGAAAAATCTTCATGAACGACCTGTTGAAACTACTTTCCAGCAGTCTGAAGCCTTTCGGATATCATGTGCGGAAATACAATGCGCCGAATATATTGCGGATTCCGGAGCTGGAGAAAAAGGACACGACCCTGACGGCTTTACGCGCGAGCGCCACGAGAAACAGAAATTTTACGGATTCCAATCTTGATAAAATGGTCATTTTTGTACGGACCTGCATCCGCGTCAACCGCAATGTAAACCAGGCACCGCGCGTAACCGGCGCACCGCTCTCCGAGAATACTTACAGATGCCTGCGTTCCCTGGTCACGTCGGTGAATAACGCATTACAGAGCATGACGGCTAAGGACATCGAGGTGATAAATCTCGATGACCGGTCGGATGCGGAATTTATTACCCAGATCAAATCTGTCTGGGAAAAACTGGATTGCAAATGGACAGTCCGGCAAACCAGGGAGCCGGGGCAAGGCCCTTCCCTGCATGAGCAGTTCATGATGGGGCGCAGCGAGAACGCGATTGTGTATTTCTGCGAGGATGATTACCTGCACGAGCCGGATGCAATCGAGGTCTGCTGGCGTTTTTATGAAGATATGGCAAAAAAACTCGGCACCAACATCATGATTTACCCGCAGGAGCGGATTGTTTTATACGAAGATCATCACCCGTCTTATATTGTCACAGGGCCGGATCGGCACTGGCGCACCATACGCAACGCCACGCATACTTTTATCACGCATGGGCACGTGGTGCGGGATCACTGGCTGTATTTTGAGAATACAAAATTCGTCGGCGTGAAAAAATACCGCAAAAAAGGATCGGAAGCGCGCACGACGAATAAATTATTCCGCACGGTTCCGGGGTTTTCACCAATGCGGCCCGCCGCGGTGCACCTGCAGTTTGAAAATACCCTGCCGCCGCTTTATGACTGGCGCCCTCTGTGGGATAAAAACGCGGCTTAAGATCCGTAGAGATTTTTTGCGCGTGTTTCGAACGAGGACACCATGCGCCGCACGATTTCATTGAAGAAAACACCCATCAGTTTCTGGAAAAATGCGTTTTTGAATTCGAAATCGACGTAGAAATCAATCGTGCAACTGTTGTCTGGTTCGCGGATAAAGCGCCAATGGTTGGAGAGATGCTTCATCGGGCCGCTGAGATATTCTACGTGGATGCGCTCAGGTTTTTCGAGCGTCACTTTCGAGGTAAATTTTTCCCGCACCAGCCTGTAGCCAATGACGAGGTTAGCATAGAGCACATCATCTTCACGCTTTTTAATACGCGCGGAAATGCACCACGGTAAAAATTCCGGATAACGCTCGACAGCGGCGACGAGATCAAAAAGCTGCTCCGGTGTGTAAGGCAGGCGGCGCTGTTCGGCGTGAGTTGTCATACATTGCATCCCAAACTTGATTTGGGATCCATAAATGGATCCTGACTTTCGTCAGGATGCAAAAAATGTGATGGCCGGCACGTAGACAAATTATTCAGCGGCATTTTTTGTCAGTTTTTCATCGCGCGCGGCTTTGAGTTTCGCGAAATCATCCCCGGCATGATGTGAAGAACGCGTCAGCGGGGAGGCGGAGACCATCAGGAAGCCTTTATTGCGGGCAATCTTGCCGAGACCCTCAAATTCTTCCGGCGTCCAGAATCGATCAACTGGCGCGTGCTTGGGTGTAGGCTGCAGATACTGGCCGATAGTCATGAAATCAACCTGCGCCGCACGCATGTCGTCCATCACCTGCGAAATTTCCTCTTTCGTTTCGCCGAGCCCGACCATGATGCCGGACTTTGTAAAAATCGACGGGTCAACTTCCTTGACGCGCTCGAGCAGACGTAGCGAGGTATAAAAACGCGCACCGGGGCGGATGGTGGGGTATAGCCGCGGCACGGTTTCGAGATTGTGGTTGAATACATCGGGGCGCGCGAGCGCGACGGTATCGACGGCGCCGTTTTTCCCCTTGAAATCGGGGGTGAGGATTTCCACTGTCGTGCCCGGGCTTTTCATGCGGATGGCCATGATGGTTTTGACAAAGTGATCGGCACCGCCGTCATCAAGATCGTCGCGGTCGACGGAGGTGATGACGACATGGCTGAGGCCCATCTGCTTGACGGCGACGCCGATGCGCAGCGGCTCGAGCTTATCGAGCAAATCCGGGCGGCCGGTGGCAACATTACAGAACGCACAGGCGCGCGTGCAGACCTCACCCATGATCATGAAGGTTGCGTGTTTTTTCTGCCAGCATTCACCGATGTTCGGGCAGCCCGCCTCTTCGCAGACGGTGGTGAGTTTATGCTTGCGGACAATGTCGCGCGTCTCATTATAAAGAGCGCCCTGCGGTGCGGGCACGCGGATCCATGGCGGCTTGCGGCCCGACGGCCGGTCCGGATTTTTCTGCTTTTCAGGATGGCGCTTGGCCTTATCCAGCAAATCGGGGTTATAGGTCATGGCTTTCGATTATCTCTTAAGAGAGCGATACTTACAATATAGAAGGCCGGAATTCAAAAGCCATTTAGGGCGCTTTGCGGCGGGTTTTATAAGAAAATGCGCTTTTGAGGCGGCGGCGCAGCTCTTCCTTGCGCTGTTTCGGGTCGCGGAGGAAAACAAGCGGGCCGGGTTTAGGTGCGGGCTGGCCCTGCTTCGGAGGTTCGGAGGTTTTCGAATCGTGAATGGTTGTATTGGGAATATTCGCGATGGCTTCGACAGTTTCCCGCGCAAATTCCTGCAGGTGACCAGCCGGCTGATCCGTTTCCATGGTGCTGTAACGCTCTTCGTTCAGATCGTGCGCCGGCGGCTCCGGCGGCGGTTCGACTTTCGCTTTCTGTTTTTTAGGGCGGCGTTTTTTCCCGGGTTTTTCTTCCTTGATTTTAAGCTCCCCTGGTTTTTTATTGCCATCAAGCATGACCGTCATTGAACCGCCATTCTGCTTGATCATGGTGCGTGCTTCGTTCAAGGCTTTTACAAAACGGTGCGGGTCGGCTAAGGCCGGCAATATCATATTTTGCACAAAGCGCGCGTCGAATGACACATAACCGTAATTGAGAAAACGCCCGAATATACCGCTATCGACGTCGGCGGCCTTGATTTCCTCGAGATCAATCTGTTTCACAGCGATGAAAATCCAGCCGCGCTTGTAGATGACTCGCTTGCTGGTGAGGCCGATTTCGGTGCTGATCATCATCACGAAATAAAGGATAAAAAGCACGACGCCAAGTAATGTGCAGATCCAGAATATATAGGCAGAAATAATATAGAGGGCCGTAACAGCAGGACTCTCGTTATCAGATAGGCCGAAACCCCAATCCAGGCCGAGCTTGATACTCGCACCGAAAAGCATCAGGCTGGCGAGCCATGCCAACCCCTGGGCGCCATAGATCCAGTGAACCGTCGTAATGCCGATCTGCTGCTCGTCCGGTCCGATGACTTTCTTTATATAGGCCATATGCGTTCGTGAAATTGTTTTAAATATCGCGGAACTAACGCTTCAGGAGGCGGGAAGTTCCTCGGGCGGAGAATCAAAATAGTCCAGCTCCTCGTCTGACATCGCTCACCTAAAAATGAATAACTTTCCCGTACGCATCCAGCACGCTCTCATGCATCATTTCGCTTAAGGTCGGGTGGGCGAAGATGGTGTGCATGAGTTCAGCTTCTGTTGTTTCCAGCGTCCTGGCAATAACGTAACCCTGGATCAGTTCCGTGACTTCGGCGCCGATCATATGCGCGCCAAGGAGCTCGCCGGTTTTTTCATCAAAAATGGTTTTGACGAGGCCTTCGGGTTCGCCGAGCGCAATCGCCTTGCCGTTGCCGATGAACGGGAAGCGGCCGACTTTTACCTTAAGGCCTTTTTCCTTCGCAGCTTTTTCAGTGAGGCCGACGCTGGCGACCTGCGGCGTGCAGTAAGTGCAGCCCGGGATGTTGGATTTCTTCATAGGATGAACGTCTTTCACACCGGCGATTTTCTCGACGCAGATAACGCCTTCATGACTGGCCTTGTGCGCGAGCCATGGCGCGCCCGCGACGTCGCCGATGGCATAAACGCCTGGCTCACCCGTCACCAGCCATTCATTGGTGACGATCTGGCCGCGATCCACTTTGACTTTGGTGTTTTCGAGCCCCATATTTTCCGTGTTGCCGACAATGCCGACCGCCATGATGACGCGGTCGAAGGTTTGTTCTGCTTTCTTCGCGCCGATTTCAATCGTGGCTTTGACGCTGGTTTTGGATTTATCGAGTTTTGTCACCTTGGCGCCGGTGATGATTTTCATGCCCCGCTTTTCAAAGGCTTTCTGCGCGAACTTAGAAATTTCTTCGTCCTCGACGGGCAGCACACGATCCATGATCTCGACAACCGTGACAGCCGCGCCGAGCGCGTTATAAAAGCTGGCGAATTCGATACCGATAGCACCGGAGCCGACAACGAGAACCGATTTCGGCAATTCATCCGGCACCATGGCCTCTTTATAAGTCCAGATCAGCTTGCCGTCCGGTTCCAGGCCGGGCAATGTGCGGGCGCGGGCACCGGTAGCGATAATGATATGTTTTGCTTCGAGGTCCTCGATTTTCTTGCCGTCTTTTTCAACCGCAATTTTGCCTTTACCCTGCAATTTGCCCCAGCCGTCAAAAACCGTGACCTTGTTTTTTTTCATCAGGTGGCCGATGCCCTTGGAGAGCTGCCCCGCGACACCGCGTGAGCGTTCGATAATCTTTTTGAAATCAATCTCGACGCTGCCGACCTTGAGGCCGAATTGATCGGCGTGCTTGATCAGCGTATAAATTTCCGCCGAGCGCAACAGCGCCTTGGTCGGGATGCAGCCCCAATTGAGGCAGATGCCGCCGAGATGAGCGGCCTCGACCAGCGCCACTTTCATGCCGAGCTGGCTGGCGCGGATGGCAGCGACATAACCGCCGGGGCCGCCACCGATAACGATAAGATCGAATGATTTCATATGCTGTAACTCCCTGAGAAAGCTGTGAGCGCGTCTTCAACAAAATGCTCGACCGCCCAAAAATCATGAACGCGCTTGCCGCCTTCCGGAAATCCCGCGAAGGCTTCCGGCGGACCATAGAGAATATGCGGTTTATTCAGCATGAGGGACAGCGACGCTTCGTTTTGCGTGCCGTGCGAACCGGGCAGGATAATTACAACGTCACTGGTCATGACATTCACATGATTGCGGCTATAGGGCATGGCGTCGCTGAGAACGCGAATATCGAGCGGCGTTATGACTGGGATTTCAATGTAAGGATTGGGATATTCGGAGCGGCGCAAAAACTGCCCTTCTTTCTCGAAGGTCGGAATGATGCCGATGCTGAGACCTTTGCGTTTTTTTTCCGCCATGAAAGCCTTTGCGACTGCGACCATGACACCGCCCCCGCCGCCGGTCAGCAGGTGCCAGCCTTTGCGGGCGATCATGCGGCCCACGGGCGCGGATAATTCTTCCCACGTGTGTTCGTGCGAACCCATGACACCTACAATTGGCAGGCGGAAGGCAATCGTCATAGCAGGATGCTCACGGGGTTCTCCAAATATTTCTTGAAGGTCTGCAGATATTCTGCGCCGACCGCGCCATCGACGGCGCGGTGATCGACGGAAAGCGTGCAGGACATGATAGTGCGGATCACGATTTCGCCATTTTCGACGACCGGCTGTTCAACCCCTCCGCCGACGGCGAGGATGCAGGCCTGCGGCGGGTTGATGATGGCACCGAAATCCTTAATGCCGTACATGCCGAGATTGGAAATGGTGAAGGTGCCGCCCTGGAATTCCTCGGGCTTAAGCTTACTATCGCGCGCGCGTCTGGCGAGATCTTTCACCTCTTCTGAGATTTGTTTAAGACCCTTGGTTTCGGCGGCCTTGACGATCGGCGTCATCAGGCCGTTCGGCGTGGCGACAGCGACGGAGATATCCGCACTTTCATACTGGAGAATGGCGGCGTCGGTCCAGGCGACATTGGCGGCCGGGTAAGATTTCAGCGCCATGGCGGCGGCCTTGATGACGAAATCATTGACTGAGAGTTTGTAGGCGCCCTCCCCCTTCTCGTTGAGGTCCTTGCGGGAAGCCAGAAGATTGTCGATGACGCAATCAATGGTCAGGTAGAAATGCGGCACGAGTTGCTTCGATTCCTGCAGGCGCGCGGCGACAATCTTGCGGATCGCATTGTTAGGAATTTCCTTGTATTTCATGCCTAACTGGTCGGCGAGTTTTTTTGCATCCGGTCCGGTGGGGCGTGCAGGCGCGGCGCCGGGGCCACTGCCGGCATTCAGGATATCATCCCGGATAATGCGCCCGCGCGGGCCGGAGCCGCGTACGGAGAAAAGATCAATGCCGCGTTCTCTTGCCAGGCGTTTGGCAAGGGGGGAAGCGAAAATGCGTTGCCCCTCACCCGATCTCGCTTGCGCTCGATCACCCTCTCCCGTGGGGAGAGGGTGGGACCCGCGCGCAGCGCGGGAGGGTGAGGGAGGCAGAACAACCGACGGTTTTGATTCCTCTTTCTTTTGTATTTTACTTGGTGATGCAACCAACGCGCTCTTATCTTCCCCTTCTTCCAGCAGGATCGCGATGACGGCATTGACGGCGACATGTTCCGTACCTTCGGGCACCAGGATTTTTCCGAGAATGCCTTCGTCAACCGCTTCGACCTCCATGGTCGCCTTGTCGGTTTCGATCTCGGCGATGACATCGCCGGCCTTCACAGCGTCGCCTTCCTTCTTCAGCCACTTCGCGAGCGTGCCGTCGGTCATGGTGGGCGATAAAGCCGGCATGGTAATATTTATCGGCATACAACCTCACGTTGATAAGAAAGTTGCGTATAATTAGGGTTTAAGGATGCTTTTCTTTTGACTTTCCAGATCATTTGGTTTATAAACGCACAAATTGTTATAAATAACCTTAATTTTTGGGGGTAACAGTAATGAGCAAAGATTCTTTCTTGAAAACAAATTTTACCCCTCAACTTGGCGGCCAAAATAGTCAAATAGCACCTGGCGGAGCTTTTAGTGTTGCAAAAATTTCCGGTCGTGCCGGTGTAGAGATAGATTTGGTTAGGGATTTTCTTGTAAACGGAGCTCAAGTTTCCCCAGAGATCTCTGGCAAAATTATACAAGTACTTGGCGGTATTGAAGCCGTTGCACACGCCCAACGTTATTTCGCTAGCCCTTAAAAAGATTTTCACCGGTAACACACCTTTCTCGCAGCCTCGATAATATGTTGAGGCTGCGGTGAGGCCAGCGCTTCGAGACCTGCCGCATAAGGCAGCGGCACATCGGCGGCGCAGACGCGCACCACCGGCGCATCCAGATCATCGAACGCATGCTCCATGCAGAGCGCGGCGATTTCCGAGCCGATACCGGCGAACGGCCAGCTTTCCTCGACACTGACAATGCGGTTGGTTTTTCTTACGCTTTCCAAAATTGTATACCGGTCGAGCGGGCGGATGGTGCGAAGGTTAATCACCTCGGCGTCGATCCCCTCCTCCGCGAGTTGCTTGGCTGCTTCGAGCGCCTTGCCGACCATAATGGAATAAGCCACGATCGTGACATCATTTCCGGCGCGCTCGATTTTCGCGCGGCCAATGGGAATGACGAATTCCTCATCCGTCGGCACTTCAAAACTCTGGCCGTAAATCATTTCATTTTCCAGCACGACAACCGGGTTCGGATCGCGGATCGCGGCCTTGAGCAGGCCCTTGGCATCGGCGCCGGACCATGGCGCGACGACTTTCAGGCCGGGAATGTGACCGTACCAGCTCGCATAATCCTGCGAGTGCTGAGCGCCGACGCGGCTGGCCGCGCCGTTGGGCCCGCGGAAAACAATCGGGCAGCCCAGTTTGCCGCCCGCCATATATAAGGTCTTGGCAGCGGAGTTTATAATGTGATCGATCGCCTGCATCCCGAAATTCCAGGTCATGAACTCGACGATGGGTTTGAGACCCGTCATTGCGGCGCCGACAGCCATGCCGGTGAAACCATGTTCCGTGATCGGTGTATCGATGATGCGCCTGGGACCGAATTCGTCCAGCAGGCCTTGCGATACTTTATACGCGCCCTGGTATTCGGCGACTTCCTCACCGAGCAGGAACACATCCTTATCGCGGCGCATTTCTTCGGCCATGGCGTCGCGCAAGGCTTCGCGCACGGTCTGGGTTTTCATTTCGGTGAAAGAGGATTCATCGAACGGCGGCGGCTCAAGCACGTGCCCTTGCGCATATAAAATATCGCGGTTTTCGATGACGCGGCCTTCGGGTTGAAAGGCTTGCCCCTCACCCTCCCCCGCTTCGCGCGGGTCCCTCCCTCTCCCGACGGGAGAGGGTTGGGGTGAGGGGTTTTGATTTGGAATACAAGGAATGTCGGTAAACGAATCCTCCGGTACAGTTTCACCTTCCTCCACCAGCACCGCGATCACCGCATTGACGGCAACATGCTCCGTGCCTTCGGGCACGAGGATCTTCCCGAGAATACCTTCATCGACGGCTTCGACCTCCATCGTTGCCTTGTCGGTTTCGATCTCGGCGATGACGTCACCTGCCTTCACGGCATCGCCTTCCTTCTTCAGCCACTTCGCGAGCGTGCCCTCGGTCAGGGTCGGCGATAGCGCGGGCATCAGGATTTTAATCGGCATTCTTTTCTCTCAAATCATAGTTTCGTCATTGCGAAGAGCGAAGCGACGCGGCAATCCAGGAGTCTCCTTAAAAGCACACACCTGGATTGCTTAGCTCTCAACGTTCGCTCGCAATGACGCCATTAGAGATCTCATATTTCCACCAATACATCGGTCCAGAGATCATCCGCGGGGAGTTCGGGCGATTCTTGTGCAAATTCGGCGGCGTCATTGACGATGTTTTTAATTTCACTGTCGATTTTTTTAATGTCATCTTCCTTCACCCCGGCCTTCTGCATTTTCGCCAGCAGCGACGTGATAGGATCGCGGTTGTCCTTGTAACCGGCGACTTCCTCTTTCGTGCGGTATTTCGCGGGATCCGACATGGAATGGCCGCGGTAACGGTATGTCATGACCTCGAGCACATAGGGGCCGTTGCCGCTGCGGATATAATCGAGCGCCTGGCGCGCGGCGGCCTGCACGGCGAACACATCCATGCCGTCGACCTGCTCGCCGGGGATGCTGTAGCCTTCGCCGCGTTTATAAAGCTGGCCGGCGGCGGCGCGCTGGACGCTGGTGCCCATGCCGTACTGGTTATTTTCAATGACAAAAAGCACGGGAAGATCCCACAGCGCCGCCATGTTGTAGCATTCCGCGACCTGCCCCTGATTGGCGGCGCCGTCACCCATATAGGCCATCGCTACGCCGCCGTCGGCGCGGTATTTGTGCGCAAAACCGAGACCGGTGCCAATTGAAGTGCTGGCACCGACAATGCCATGGCCGCCGTAGAAATTCTGTTCGCGGCTGAACATATGCATGGAGCCGCCCTTGCCGCGCGAATAGCCGGTTTGGCGTCCCGTCAGCTCGGCCATGATGCCGCGCGCATCCATGCCGCAAGCCAGCATGTGAGCGTGATCGCGATAAGACGTAACGACGGAGTCTTTCTTTTCCTGTACGGAATTGATGCCGGTCACGACAGCTTCCTGGCCGATATAAAGATGGCAGAAGCCGCCGATCAGCCCCATGCCGTAAAGCTGGCCGGCCTTTTCCTCGAAACGGCGGATGAGCAGCATTTCGCGGTAGAGTTTTTTCATCTCTTCCGCGGACGGATCCGGCGAAACGTTTGAAATATTTTTATTACTGGTTTTCTTTTTTGGTTTTGCAGTCGCCACGGTAAAAGATGCTCCGGTTGAAACACTATTCTTTGAACATTGGGGAGCCTGCTATTCGGGGAGGACGACGAATTCGTCTTTATTTTTGTAACCCAGAACCGCCTTGGCCCGCTCTTCGAGAAGATCCCTGTCCAAAGATCCGGGACGCATCATAACTACTTTTTTTTCCAGCGCAATCCGTTCAGCCTTTTTTGTGTCGTATTTTAGCGACATTGTAGCAATTTCATTATTCTGATTTAAAAGGCGGGCCAGGCTGCGGTTCCCCTGAAACGTGTGGTAAACAAAGTAAAAACAGACGGCTACCGCCACGAGTGCGACGATATTCTGGCGTATGAAATGGTTTTGCGGGAAGAACCTGTGCATAAGTATTGAGTGAATCACACCCGATTCGTGGCGTCAAGGCGAAAAACGTAATAGAGTCAGTGACTTAATGAGTACAAAGAGAGAACACTCTAATACTGTCATCGCGAGCGAACAACGTGAGCCCGGCGATCCAGTCTTTTCTGGATTGCCGCGTCCGCCTTCGGCCTCCTCGCAATGACGAGGTTAGATGGCTTTGAACTTTTGACCGGCATAAACGGCTTTCGATCCCAACTCTTCCTCTATCCGTAAAAGCTGGTTGTATTTGGCGGTGCGGTCGGAGCGCGAGAGCGAGCCGGTCTTGATCTGGCCGGCATTGGTGGCCACCGCGAGATCGGCAATTGCAGTGTCTTCGGTTTCGCCGGAGCGGTGTGAAAGGACGACGCCGAACTTTGCCGCCTGCGCCATGCGGATCGCTTCCAGCGTTTCGGTTAGCGTGCCGATCTGGTTAACCTTGATGAGGATGGCATTGCTCGATTTTTCATCGATGCCGCGCCTGAGACGTTGCGGGTTCGTCACGTAGAGATCGTCGCCAACAAGCTGGATTTTGTTTCCCAAAGAAGCTGTCAGGTTTTTCCAGCCCTCCCAGTCATCTTCCGCCAAGCCATCCTCGATCGAGACAATCGGGTATTTCGCGCAGAGATCTTCGTAATAGAGAACCATGTCATCGGAAGATAAAACCTTACCCTCGCCTTCCATATGGTATTTTCCATCCTTGTAAAATTCCGTCGAGGCGGAATCGAGCGCGATGACAATATCGCTGCCGGCTTTATAACCTGCGGCCTCGATCGATTTCATGATGAAGCCGAGCGCCTCGTCCGAAGATTTGACGGCGGGCGCAAAGCCGCCCTCATCCCCTACGTTCGTTGCGAAACCGGCGGCGCTGAGTTTTTTTTTCAGGGCGTGGAAAATTTCCGCGCCGGCACGCAGCGCTTTGCTGAAAGTCAGCATGCCGACCGGCATGATCATGAATTCCTGTATATCGATCGGGTTATCGGCATGGGCGCCGCCATTGATAATGTTCATCATCGGGGTAGGCAAAAGATGTCCTTTGCCGCCACCGAGGGATGTAAAAAACGAAACACCGCGATCATTGGCAACCGCACGCGCAACCGCCAGCGATACGCCGAGAATGGCATTGGCGCCGAGACGGGCCTTGTTTTCGGTACCGTCGAGATTGATCATGATCTTATCGATACCTGCCTGGTCTTCGGCATTTTTACCATTGAGCGCCTTGAAGATTTCACCGTTCACGTAAGAAATGGCTTTCAGGACGCCCTTACCGCCATATTTACTCTTATCGCCATCGCGCAATTCGACTGCTTCGTGGACGCCGGTCGAGGCGCCAGACGGTACGGCTGCGCGCCCCATTGCGCCGCTATCCAGTTTCACATCGACTTCGAGCGTGGGATTGCCGCGGCTATCGAGGATCTGGCGGGCGTGGATGGTGTGAATATTGCTCATATTTCTCTCAATCAAATGAAGGAAAGGTATTTTTCCATTGGTTTTTGTTATACTGTTCTGCCCAATTTCTCATTCTTTTAGAGATCATTGCCGTATAGTCTATTTGCAAAAGATCTGCAATCTTTTGGCGATCGCGCTCTAATACTCCATCATGAAAAGATATTTGCACGAAATTGGGCACGTCTGTAACATTATCATCGATAGTTACACAATCCCCCGGTTTTATGCGTGGATGATTATGCAACCATGCATTAATGTGGTCTTTTTTATCGTTTGATTCAGAAAGGCCGTAGGCCGACCAATCTTTATGAAGGTGATGCATTTGCAAGCCTGCTTCTTTAAAAAGCCCTTCTACAAACCGCCTGTCTCTTTCAGATTTTGATGATACGCTATCGCTAATACAGACGATTTTTGCGGGGGCCATTTTGCAGGCATAATCAAGAAAAGTGACAAAACGTTTGTCGAACGCAGAACCGTTTCCTCTTTCGAGCCGCACACCGACATGACACAAAGGCCCTTCGAAATCTACAAAGATAATTTTCATATCTTTATTTAATGCCGGAATTTTTGAGAAGCAAGCTGTTAATCACGCCTGTTCGTCGATCGTCTTGCCGCGCAGGGATTCTGCAATCGCGCTGTCGGGCAGAGAGGCCCGCAGACCGTTGATCTGGGTTTTCAGCCCTTCAACGGTCAGGCCGGCGCCGACGCCCAGTGACAGGAGCTGGTTATACTTGCTTGCATTGCCGCCAATGAACTGATCGGCGAGCGCACGTGAACTGGCAGATATGCCAACACCGCTGCGGTTAATGCGACGGCCGGAATCGAGCAGGCTTTGCGCGCCGGTGCCGCCATCGAGAAGACTTGCCGTATAAGGGGAAATACCCTGCACATTAGCAAGAGTTGAAGCGCTCAGATATCGCGATGCTCCTGCAACGTCGGTCATATTTTTTCCGTGCCTTCGCCCACTACGTGGCCTCCGGTTACGCCTTTTAAGGTTTCTACCTATTCCTATTATAGCAGATTCTTGGCGATACAATCCAGCTTTACCAAGGTTTCCAGAATCTCCGGCAAGTCCTTGAATTTAACCATATTAGGGCCGTCCGAGGGGGCTTTATCAGGGTCCTCGTGGGTTTCTATGAAAATGCCGGCCACACCCACGGCCACGGCGGCACGGGCCAGGACCGGGACAAACGTGCGGTCGCCCCCCGAAGAAGCGCCCTGCCCGCCCGGCTGCTGAACCGAATGGGTGGCATCGTAAATCACGGGGTAGCCGGTTTTTTGCATGATCGGAATAGAGCGCATATCGGAAACGAGCGTGTTGTATCCGAAGCTGGCACCGCGTTCGCAAAGCATAATGTTGTCGTTGCCGGAGCCCGCGATTTTAGCAGCGACATTCTCCATATCCCACGGCGCGAGGAACTGGCCCTTCTTCACGTTGATCGCCTTGCCGGTTTTTGCAGCGGCAATAAGCAAATCTGTCTGGCGGCATAAAAACGCTGGAATTTGCAGGACATCGACGTTTTCCGCGACAGCTGCGCAGTGATCGGGCAGGTGCACATCCGTGATGGTCGGCACGTCGAATTTTTTTCCAACGCCAGCCAGGATCTCAAGTCCCTTCTCCATGCCGAGGCCGCGTGCCCCCTTCAGCGATGTCCGGTTGGCCTTGTCGTAGGACGTTTTATAGATAAAAGGGATGTTCAATTTTACAGTCAGCTCTTTCAGCCTGCCGCACATATCTTCGGCATGGTCGCGACTTTCCAGCGCGCAGGGCCCGGCGATCAGCACGAAGGGCAGGTGATTGGCGATCTCGAAATTATGAATTTTGATGGTTTTTGGGGTCATGGTTTTCTCCGGGGTCATCAATGGCATGGGACAGAGCATGCGTCAAATAAAGGACTGGATTGCTTCGCTCCCGTTGGTTGTTCGCAATGACGGAGAGTAAAATATCGTCATCGCGAGCGAATGAAATAAGCGGGGCGATCCAGACTTTTATGGCTTATTAACCTCCTGTTTTCATTGTCATTCCTTTTCTCCTTAACAGTTCGTTCCGAGATTTTTTTATTATCCGCACCTCCGGCGCCTGTTTGTTTAAATTTTTCATGGGTTTATTGTAGGACTTTATTCCTGTTTTGTCAAGTTTTATTAAGACTCGTGGATTCTAAAATGAAGTGCAACACCCTAAACTTTGCAGGAAAGGAGTGTTGTCATGGAAGAAAAGTACAAGCAATTGAGTATGGAAGAACGGAGTGTGTTATTTGTGGGGCTGCGGCAGGGCT
>JBQTJN010000043.1:0-46307 GCA_052387095.1 Alphaproteobacteria bacterium | reverse complement strand
GCGCCGGGGCCGCTTCCGGCCACGGCTACGATCGAACTTCCGCGCGGATCGTCGCTTAAGTCAATCGCTCAGAATCTAAAAAACAATACTGTCATCCAGGATCCGTGGGTGTTTGTGATCGGCACGCGCGTGCTGAAGGCGCAAAGCGACCTGAAGGCCGGAGAATACGAATTTCCTGTACATGCGAGCGCGCGCGACGCGATGGAAAAAATCCGCAAGGGCGAGGTGGTAGAGCGGCGCGTGACGATTCCGGAAGGCCTGACCAGCTATGAAATCACGGAACTTCTGAAGAATGTTGCCGAATTACCGGGCGAGATCACAAAGGTGCCGGATGAAGGCACGATCCTGCCTGGCACCTATGATTACCGTCGTACCGACACCAAGATCGATGTGATATCGCGTATGCAAAAAGATATGAAAGATTTGATTGCGCAAATGTGGGCCGGCCGCGATGCGGGCTTACCCATCACGTCAGAAGCAGAGCTCGTCACGCTGGCTTCTATTGTTGAAAAAGAAACCGCGAAACCGGAAGAGCGCAAACGTGTTGCCGGCGTTTTCATCAATCGCCTTAAGGCGGGCATGAAGCTGCAGACCGACCCGACAGTGATTTACGGGATTACAAAGGGCAAGCATGAGAATAAGGGCAAAGGGCCGCTGGGGCGGCGTTTGCTGTCGAAAGATCTGGAAGTTGATACACCTTATAATACATACCTGCATGCCGGCCTGCCGCCCGGGCCGATTGCCAACCCGGGGGCTGCCTCCATCGAGGTGGTTTTACACCCGGAAATCCATGAATTTCTTTATTTCGTGGCCGACGGTACGGGCGGTCATGTCTTCGCCAAGTCGTTGAAAGACCATGAAGAAAACGTCAAAAAATGGCGCTCCATTCGCAGTAAGAAATAATTAACCTTTCGGGCATAGACTTGGAGGCATAAGAAAAAACTCCAAGGGTGTGCGTATGTCTTCTGATAACAAACTTGACGGATTAAAAGGGTTGAACATGAACTTCAACGTACAATCAGGTTTTGAGCCGCTCAACCAGAATGAGAATTTCCTGAAGATGATCATTGAAAATAAAAGTGACCCTCTCCTGAATCTATAAGAATTTTTTGGGACTTTGGGGGAGAGCGGGCCTGCAAAGCAAACCGCAGGTTTGTTTGCTTTTTAAAGGCGAACAACGCCTTTGGCGTTGCTTCGCGACCCGTTTTTCATTTGTGCTTGTTTTAAATTTATTCCTTGGTGTCGGTCGGTTTTTTATAAACCGAACCGCCGCCGCCTGAACTGCCGAGACCGGGACCGCTCATACGCGGAGCGTGATGCGGCGCGGACTTCGGCGCCATTTCCATCGCGTGGCGGCGCGCGAGATGCGGTGCGAATTGCAGGCTGGATGGCGCAGCATCGCCGAGAATACATCCCATCGTGCCTTCATTCGCGAGATCGTCACGGTGCACGGGCTGGCCGGTATTGCAGCGCCTGACGAAGATATTAAAAGACTGCAGCGCGTAATTTTCCGGCGGCATGCTCATCATCGCCTGACCGCGATAGGGATCATCGAGAAACATCAGTGGCACCTGGTAGGCCTGCGCAATATTGCCGTTCTTGACCGCGCCGATATGGATATGCGGGTTGGCATCAAGCATTCCGAAAAAATCCGGGTCGATCGAGATGTTCAGCTCCATATAATCAGAGTCGACATATTCCAGCGTCATCAGGCCGGTTTTCGTATCCAGCACGGCGCCGGCGGCCTTCTTGACCAAATTCTCGCTGGAGATCAGCCCGGCCTCACCGGCCCTGGTAAAAAGCAGATCAATATCCATGGCGCTACACCCTTCTATTCCTGTATAACCATTCTAGCAGATGACGATGTAATCGTCATCCCCGCGATTTTGCGCAGCAAAATTCAAACGGCGGGGATCCATAAGCCAGCCGCGCGAAGCAAGGCCAAAGGCCTTATTCGCTTTTAAAAAAGCAAACAAACCTGCGGTTTGCTTTGCGCGGCTGAACTTTCCCGGATCCCGTTCGTGCGAGTCATTCGCTTCGCTCATGACGCCAACGGGATGACGATGGTGAATGATTTAGGGTTATTATGTGCGGTTTTACAGGCCTTTATCAAAAAAAATTCGGGGATGGTCCGGCGGCGCTGAAAAGCATTGCGGTGGCCATGTCCGACTCCTTACGCCATCGCGGACCCGATCACGGTGCGGTATGGCAGGATTCCGAAGCACCCATTGCGCTGGCGCACCGGCGGTTGTCGATTATCGACCTGTCGCCGGAAGGGCACCAGCCGATGCGTTCCGCCAGCGGGCGCTATGTCATTATTTATAACGGCGAGTTTTATAATTACCTGGATTTAAAAAAAGAGCTGGAGGGTGCGGGCATAAAATTCCGCGGGCGCAGCGACACGGAGATTTTCCTGGCCGCTGTCGAGCAGTGGGGACTCAACCGCACCTTGCAGAAAATCAACGGCATGTTCGCGATTGCGCTGTGGGACCGCAAGGAACGTGAAGTGCACCTGATCCGCGACCGGCTGGGGAAGAAGCCGCTCTATATCGGGTGGGCGGGATCCACCCTGGTGTTCGGCTCCGAGCTTAAAGCGCTGCATGCGCACCCGGATTTTAAAGCGCAGATCGACCCGGATACGGTGGCGCTTTATATGCGCTATGGCTACGTCCCTGCGCCGCATTGCATTTACAAAAATGTATGGACACTCAAGCCCGGCCACCGCATGACATTGCGCCCGGCACAGGTGGCGGCGGGTGAAGATCTGCAGCCCCTTATGGATCCGTACTGGCACCATGCACGGGTGGCGGAGGATGCGCGGCATTCTATGGTCGAGGCTTCGGAAGAAGAGATCATCGATGAGTTTGAAGCGCTGCTCTCGGCCTGCGTGCAGGAGCGTCTGATTTCCGATGTGCCGCTCGGTGCGTTTTTATCGGGCGGAATTGACAGCTCAACCGTGGTTGCGCTGATGCAGAAGATTTCTCCGGGCTCCGTCAAAACCTACACGATCGGATTTAACGAGGCAGACTTCAATGAGGCCGGACACGCCGCTACCATTGCCGCGCATTTGGGCGCGGATCACCATGCGCTGTTTTTGAGCGGGCAGGATGCGCTGAACGTGATTCCGAAGCTGCCGGATATTTACGATGAGCCTTTTGCCGATATCTCCGCGATTCCCACTTGTCTTATTTCGGAATTTGCACGCAAAGACGTGACGGTGGCGCTGAGCGGCGATGGCGGAGATGAAATGCTGGGTGGTTATAACCGTCACGTGGCAGGGCCGAAATTGTGGAATGTCACGCGCTTCATGCCGGGATTTATGCGTGATTTAAGCGCAGATCTCCTCGGCGGATTTTCACCGGGACGCCTTGGCATAAGTTCTATACATATGCAGAAACTGATCGACGCAATGCCCGCGCGCAACCGGGGGGAAATGTATGAACGTCTTCTGACGCAGTGGGATGTTCCGACGGCGCGGGTTATCGATCCCGGGTTCGAACCGCCCGAGCGCATGAGTTTTGCGGAAGAGATGATGTACCGTGATGCGCTTTCGTATCTGCCTGACAATGTGCTGGTGAAGGTTGACCGCGCCAGCATGGCGGTCTCGCTCGAATGCCGCGCACCGCTGCTCGATAAAAAAATCTATGAATATGTGTGGCGTCTGCCGGAGCGTTATAAAATCCGACAGGGGCGCGGCAAGTGGCTGCTGCGGCAGGTGCTGGCACGGCATGTGCCGGCAGGCCTGTTCGAGCGGCCGAAGCAGGGTTTTTCTGTGCCAGTTGATGCGTGGCTGCGCGGACCGCTGAAGGATTGGGCTGCGACTTTGTTTAACGAAATGGATGAAGGGCTTCTCAACCGCGACATGATCCTGCGGACCTGGCAGCAGCACCTGAACGGCACGGCGAATCACGGCCAGAGAATGTGGGTTGCGCTGATGCTGCTCTCATGGCAGAAACGCTGGCTATGACGCATCCAAAAAAAATCGTTTATATTATTTCGCATATGGACTGGTTCTGGTCGCACCGCGTGGCACTGGCGCAAGGTGCGAAGGATGCGGGATGGAATGTTACTGTGGCGGCACCGGGCGCGCAGGCAGATACGAAACTCGTGCAGCATGGATTTAAAGCGATTGAGCTGGCGGATGTGTTCAGTGGGTTTTCGCCGATCAAGGCGGTCAGGTTTTTTAAAGCTCTGCGGGATCTGCAGAAAAATTTGCGACCCGATATTATTCACGCGATTACATTGAAATGCGCGTTCTTTGCCGGGCTGGCGAGCCGTTTTGAGAGTCAAGTCAAACCCGTTCATACAATTGCCGGGCTTGGTTATCTTTTTTCCGGTGACGGGTTGAAGCCGAAAATTTTGAGGATGCTCGTTTACCCGTTTCTTAAAATTGCACTGAGCCATCCGCGCGCGCAAATTATCTTCCAGAATAACGATGACCGCATGCGGTTTATCCGCATGCACCTTGTACGGAGCGAGCGAGCGCATTTGATCCAGGGGTCCGGGGTCGATATTCACCAGTTCCGCCCAACGGAAGAGCTGTATACAGATATGCCGCTTGTTGTCATGCCGACGCGGCTGTTGCATGACAAGGGTGTGCGGATTTTTGTCGAGGCGGCACGGATTTTAAAATCACGCGGCGCCAAGGCGCGCTTTGCAATTGCAGGCGGGTTATGGCAGGGCAATCCACGCGCCATCACGGAAGCCGAAATGCAGAATATGGTTGCAGATGGCGCCGTCGAATGGCTTGGCAAGGTTACGGACATGCCGGCATTGCTAGCGTCTTGCGCACTTGTTGTTTATCCGTCCTGGTACCGCGAGGGCGTGCCGAAAGTTTTACTGGAAGCGGCGGCTGCGGGCCGCGGAATCGTGACCACAGATCACCCGGGATGCCGTGAAGCGGTGACACATCATCTCAACGGCTTGCTCGTGCCGATTAAAAATGCGCGGGCCACGGCGGATGCCATTGAAATACTCCTGCATGATCCTATGTTGCGGACGCAGATGGGCATGGCCGGGCGCAGGCGCGCCGAAGAGGAATTTAATGTCGGGAAAATTGTCACGGAAACGCTGCGTCTCTATTGAAATTACCCGGTTTTGACTTAGCTGATTTGAAACGCTAAAGTTTCACCTTATGGCAAAAATTAAAAATTCACTGGCTGGAAAACTTCTGATCGCGATGCCGTCGCTGGGCGATCCGCGCTTTCATCGCGCCGTTATTCTCATCTGCGGCCATGACGATGCCGGCGCCATGGGGCTTGTGATCAATCACCAGCTTCCCAATCTTGAGTTCCGAGAATTTCTCAGCCAGCTTGGAATTACATCTGGTATTAAAATCGACATGAAGCAGCTCGGCGTGCCTGTCATGGGTGGCGGGCCGGTCGAAGGGCAGCGCGGATTTCTTTTGCATTCAAGCGATTTTAAACAACCCGACACGGTGAACATTAACCCGTCTTTAAACGTCACCGGCACGATTGATGCGCTCAAAGCGATCGTGCGCGGCGACGGGCCCGAGAATTTGCTGTTTATTTTAGGTTATGCCGGATGGGGTGTGGGGCAGCTGGATGCGGAGATGCAGCAAAATTCATGGCTGGTGGCGGATCCGGACCCGGACCTTATTTTCAATGCGCCGCACAGCGAAAAATGGATAAAGGCGCTGCAAAAAATCGGCGTTGACCTGGCGCTGCTGTCCTCCGAGGCCGGTCAGGCGTGAAGGCGTTTTGAAATTTTAGAGTAGCTTTCAAGATTATTGACCGGGCCCAGGGCAGAAACCGTCGGCTTGCCTTTTAGAATACGCGCGGCCATCTGCTGCACCGAAACGCGGTCAACCTGGTCTATGCGGGTGATGATGGCATCGAGGTCGAAGAGGCCGCCGCGATAAAGCAAATATTTCGCATGTTGATCCGCGCGCGCCATCATGGAATCGCGGGCGATCAGCAGGCTGGATTTTATCTGCGCGGTGGCGCGGCGTACCTCTTCCTCCGTGATGCCCTTGATCGTTTTCAGCAATTCGTCGCAGACAATGGGCACAAGCTCCTTCAGCGAGTCCGGGCCGGTGCCGGCGTAAATCGCGAACTGGCCGCTGTCGAGATAACTGGAGTGGAAGGAATAGATCGAATAAACAAGGCCGCGATTTTCGCGCACCTCCTGGAACAAACGTGACGACATGCCGCCGCCGAGCAGCATCGAATAGGCCTGGACGGATGAATACTCTTCATCGAGGCGGCTGATGCCCTCGAAGCCCAGCACGATATGGCTTTGCTCGAGATCTTTTTTAACGCGAATATCGCCGCCCTTATAGGCAGCCGGGATATAACCCTCGCCCGGGTGCGGTTCGCAATGGCTGAAGAGATTTTCGACCATCCGTACGAACGCGTCATGATCCACATCGCCGGCCGCAGAAATTACGGTGCGGGACGGGGTATAGAATTTCCTGATATGACCGGTCAACACGTCACGCGGCATGTCCGCAACGTAATCGGCGCGGCCTAAAATAGGCATGCCGAGAGATTGGTGCGGGTAGGCAATTTCGTAATAATTATCGAAGACAAGATCGTCGGGGGTGTCGAGCGCCATGCCGATTTCCTGTAAAATCACCTGACGCTCCCGTTCGAGTTCGTCCTCGGGCAGCATGGCGTCCTGATAAAGATCGGCGAGAATATCAAGCGCGAGCGGCACGTCAGCTTTCAGAAGCTGGATGTGATAACTGGTAATCTCGCGGCTGGTATAGGCGTTCATGTGGCCGCCGACATTTTCGACAGCCACGGCGATGTCGCGCGTGGAGCGGCGCTTGGTGCCTTTGAACAGCATATGCTCGACCATATGCGCGACGCCGTTATGGCCGAAAATTTCATGGCGCGTGCCGACGGATGTCCAGATGCCGAGCGCGACACTGTGGGCGTCCGTGACTTTATCGGTAACCACCCGGAAACCGCCCGGCAGCGTGGTGAGTTTCATTTGAGACATGGGAAGGAAAGATAGGTTAGGCGGGAGCCCGTGGCAAGGGTGCAACCGCGGATAAAGCGCATTAACCCACTCACATCATTCGGCAAAACCGTGAAATGTTCTTCGCGGCTGAAAAGACCCTCAAGCCGCGCATGAGAAGTCAGGAGACAGCCGATCGCTTTTTCGACAGTGTCCGGAAATTTGACCGGATGGGCAGTGGCCAGCGCAATGACGGGGCAGACTTCTTCCCCGAGCAAGATACGGGCGGCGTGAACGCCAACAGCGCTGTGCGGATCGAGGATGTAATCCGTTTCTTCGGAAATCTCTCGTATTGTGGCAAGGGTTTGGTCTTCGGTACAACGGAAGGCTTTAAAATCGGCCTGCGCTTTTTTCAGCAGTGCTTCATCAATTTTAAAAGCGCCGGTGCTGGAAAAATCATCCATGTATTTTTTCAGGGCGTTGGCATCACGATCCAAAAGCTCAAACAGGTAACGCTCGAAATTGCTGGAGATTTCGATATCCATCGACGGGCTCATGGTTGCGCGCACGCCTGCTTTTTTCATTTCCCCGCTTTCGAAAAAACGCGTGAGGATGTCATTACAGTTGGTTGCAATCACGAGCTTTACCCCCAGACCCATTTGTTTCGCGGCATAGCTGGCAAAAACATTGCCGAAATTTCCCGTGGGTACGACGAAAGTGACATCGTTCTGCATCTGCGCGGCGGCATAAAAATAATAGACGATCTGCGCCATAATACGCGCCCAGTTGATAGAATTGACGGCGCTCAGGTTCATTTCGGCGCGGAAAACGATATCATTGAACAGGGATTTTACCAGCGCCTGGCAATCATCGAACGTGCCTTGAACCGCGATGTTATGCACGTTGTCAGATTTCACGGTCGTCATCTGGCGGCGCTGAACATCAGAGACACGCTTATGCGGGTGAAGGATGAACATATTGACGCGGGATGAATGGCGGCAACCTTCAATCGCGGCCGAACCCGTATCGCCGGAGGTGGCACCCAGAATCGTGACTTTTTCATCGCGCTTTTTCAGCACATGATCAAACAGGCGTCCCAGTAATTGCAGCGCAATGTCCTTGAAGGCCAAAGTGGGCCCGTGAAATAGCTCCAACACATACAGATTTTTCGAGAGCGCATGGAGAGGTGCGGCCCCCCCAGAGAAATTTTTATCATTATAAGTTTCGTCGATGATTTTTTGGAAATCCCCTGGCGCGATGCAGCCTTCGACAAAGGGCGCCATAACAATGAAGGCGGTTTCGGCGTAGGATTTTCCCCTGATATTTTCCAGAGAAATCTGCGGCCAGTACTGCGGCATATAGAGCCCGCCATCCGGCGCAAGGCCCGTGAGCAGAACTTCTTCAAAATTCAAAGCCGCGCCTTCGCCGCGCGTGGATATGTATTTCATTTCACCATCTCCAGGAAGGTACGATGCATGGGAGACGGAAAATCCAGGGTGAGTTCGGGGTGAAAATTAGTGGCCATATATTTTCCCCGAACTAGCCAGACAGGATGGCCTTCATCCTCGGCGAGGATTTCAACATCCTCGCCGACATTTTTCATGACCGGCGCGCGGATCAGGGAGACGGGATAGTCTTTTATGATTGAGTGGCGGCTGTCGAGCTGGCGGCCGTAGCCGTTTCTTTCAACCGAGAATGGCAGCAGGGCAAAAGATTTCTGTGCAGGGTTGGTGACTTTTTCCGCCATCAAAATGGAGCCGGCGCAAATACCCCAGACGGGCTTAGCCTTGAAATTTTTTGCGAGCGAATCCCAGAGATCAAATGTATCGATCAGTTTGAGCATCGTCGTGCTTTCGCCGCCGGGCAGGATGAAAGCATCGACAGCATCAAATTCTCCTGCCGTTTTGACGGCGCGAAAAGTCCCGCCCGCACCTTCAATATGCGGCTTGTGCGGCTGCACCGCGCCCTGCAGGGCCAGAACACCTATGACGGGTTTATAGGTCATGAAATCTATTTAGTCGTTTTTGAGCAGAAGCGCCAGTGTCGTGCGGCAGGAATTCTGCTTGGTCGGCCAGGGCAGATCGCCGAGCGGACGCACGGTCAGGTCAATGTTTTCGCGGATGGCGCGCTGCACACCGAGGAAAGGGCCCGGGATGAGGGTGCCGTCGGCAAACATGGCGCGGCCACCTGAATAGTAATCATGAAGCAAAATCACGCCGCCGGGATTGAGCAGTTTCAGCGCGGCGGAAATTTCGCGGTAGACGGATGAGGATGCATGATCGCCATCGAGAAAAATAAAATCGAATTTTTCAGCGGTGTTTTCCATGTAAGACAAGGCCGGTGACGCTACGAATTCAGCGAAATTTTCACAAGCAGATTGTTTCATTGCGGCTTTCGGCGATTGTGCAAGGCCAGCGCCGCGCCACGGCGCATGGTTGTCGTTGACGTTGATGATATCGACCGTGGTGAGTTTTCCGCCGCCGTTACTTTTAAGCGCCATCGCGATATGCAGCGAGGATGCACCGATATGGGTGCCGACTTCGAGCACGCGTTGCGGTTTTAAAGTGTGGATCAGCATATACAGCGCACGTCGGTCGCCGGGATTAATTCCGCCAGCGCGGTTATCGGCCGGGAAGATTTTGGCGATTTCATATGCGTCGCGCTCCCACGTTTTTGCGGCGTCCACATCATTCCAATCAGGCTGAAAGGATTTTTTTAGATTCGCTATATCGAATTCAAGCTCCGGGCAAGCCTGCAGCAGGATAAAATCACGACCCTTGCGTCCCATATTCAACACAGGGCACGGGAGAAATTTTTTCACGGCCGCTTTCATGGAATTTTTTACCAGCCGCGATTGGCCATGCGCTGGCCCTGCTCGATCGTGCCGATTTCAAGGCCGGGCATGGCGGAGCCGAGGCCTTTTGACGCTTCGAGCACCATCTTGGGATTGTCGAAATGAGCGGTAGCCTTAACGATAGCTTTTGCGAACGCCGCGGGATTTTCGCTTTTGAAAATGCCGGAACCGACGAAAACAGTTTCTGCACCGAGCTGCATGCAGAGCGCGGCATCGGCAGGCGTCGCGATGCCGCCGGCGGCAAAATTCGGCACGGGCAGCCTGCCCAGTTCACGCACGAGGCGAACGAGCTCATAAGGCGCGCCGATATTTTTGGCTTCGGTCATAAGTTCTTCTTCAGGCAGGATGGTGAGCTTGCGGATCTGCTGGTTGATATCGCGCAGATGGCGCACGGCCTCAACGATGTTCCCCGTTCCGGGCTCGCCCTTGGTGCGCATCAATGCCGCGCCCTCGCCGATGCGGCGCAATGCTTCACCGATATTTTTTGCGCCGCAGACAAAGGGCACCTTGAAATCCTGTTTATTGATGTGGAAATCCTCATCGGCAGGAGTCAGCACTTCGGACTCGTCGATAAAATCGACGCCGATAGCCTCAAGGATCTGCGCCTCGGCGAAATGGCCGATGCGGCATTTGGCCATGACGGGAATGGAAACCGATTTCATGATGTCCTGGACCAGTTCGGGCGGGCTCATGCGGGCGACGCCGCCGGCTTTACGAATATCGGATGGCACGCGCTCGAGCGCCATAACGGCCACTGCACCGGCATCTTCGGCGATTTTCGCCTGGTCGGCGGTAACCACGTCCATAATCACCCCGCCCTTGAGCATCTCGGCAAGGCCGGTTTTGATATTGATGACGTTGCTGCTGCCTTTTTTCTGGCTCATCTTAAAATCCCTTGAAAACCCTGTGTTTGCGGTGCGCCATTTATACATAGGGCGGGATAAAATGCAAAAATAAACGCGTCATTGCGAGAAGCGTTAGCGACGAAGCAATCCATACTTTAAAAATGGATTGCCGCGTCGGCCTTTCAGGCCTCCTCGCAATGACGGGTGGCAAGGAGAATTTCGCTTGATTTCCGGGGCTTGGCCAGCGTATAAACCCCCATTCAGATAAACGGTCTGGCTTATAGTTTCATCGGCTGCCTCGATCGTTTTTTATAACCCTTTGATTTATAAGGAGATAAAATGCCGAAGATGAAAACCAACAGCAGTGCCAAGAAGCGATTCAAGGTGTCTGCGAGCGGTAAGGTCGTATACAAACAGGCCTATTCCCGCCACATGATGATGAATAAACCCAAATCAATGAAGCGCAAGGCGCGCGGCACGGACACGATGGTGAGCGGCGACGAACGCCTGATCCTCCGTAACTACCTGCCGAACGACCAGAAACGCCTCAAGGCAACGCCGCGCAAGGATGCGAAGAAATACGTATCCCAAGCCAAGCGCGCCGCAGCCGCTAAAAAGGAGGGCTAGACCATGGCACGCACAAAAGGTGGCCCGAGAGCCAGAGCCCGTCACAAAAAGGTTTTAAAAGCCGCGAAAGGCTATTACGGCCGCAAGTCCAAATGTTTCCGTGTTGCCATCCAGCAGGTGGAAAAGGCCGGGCAATATGCCTACCGCGACCGCCGCAACAAAAAGCGTAATTTCCGCGCCTTGTGGATCCAGCGCATTAATGCCGCAGCCCGTTTGCACGGCCTGACCTACGGCACGTTCATGCACGGATTGTCGCTGACCGGCCTCGAGCTCGACCGCAAAGTCCTGTCCGAGATCGCGATTCACGATGAAGCCGGTTTCGGGGCGCTGGCCAAGCAGGTCCAGTCCGCGCTCGACGGCAAGGAAAAGAAAGCCGCTTAAATCTTTATGTCGTTTCGGTGAAGATTCTATGATCGAGCAGGGGCTTAAGCCCCTGCTCAAGTTTGCCAAGTAGAGCCCGGAAGAATTTGCCACGCTGGTTGCGCTCTGGGTCAGGTTTACTTTTTACCCAAAGTTGCCGCACAACTCGAAGGTCAGATCGAGTTCGATATAAAATAATCACCGTCATTGCGAGGAGGGCGAAGCCCGACGCGGCAATCCACTTTTAAATAATAATGAGCTCCTTCGGCTTTCGGCCTCAGGATGACTCCTGAAAACTGGATTGCTTCGTCGCAGACGCTCCTCGCAATGACGTATTTCTTAATCTGATGACGTTGTTTTTTGCGGCTTTTCCTGCTAAAAAAACCTATGAGCGAAATCAACGCATTGAAGAGCGAACTCTCCTCCCAGATCGAGGGCGCCGGCACCTTGAAGGCGCTGGATGATTTACGCGTGTCGGCGCTGGGCAAGAAGGGTCGCATTACCGACCTGATGAAGGGGCTCGCCACCATGGATCCGGAGGAGCGTAAAGCCCAGGGCCAGGCACTGAACGCACTCAAGGATGAAATTGCCGCGCTGATCGAGAAACAGGAAAGCGCACTGCGCCGGCAGGAACTGGACCAGCGGCTGGTGAACGAGACGATCGATGTCACGCTCCCCCCTCGCCCTTCGCGCACCGGACATATCCACCCGATTTCCCAGACCATCGACGAGCTGATCACGATTTTCGGCGCGATGGGATTCACAGCCGCGGAAGGCCCGAATATCGAAGATGACTGGCATAATTTCACGGCGCTGAATTTCCCGGTCGGTCACCCGGCACGCGAAATGCAGGACACGTTCTTCCTGCCCGAAGACCCGGACGAAGCTAAAAATCGGGGGGGTGAGCTTGCGAAAAAAGTTTTACGCACACACACATCGCCTGTGCAGATCCGCCACATGACGAGCCACAAGCCGCCCTTCAAGATTATCTGTTTCGGCCGCACTTACCGCTCCGATTACGACATGACCCACACGCCGATGTTCCACCAGATGGAATGTCTTTACGTCGGCAAGGATGTAACGATGGCACACCTGAAAGGCTGCCTAACGGATTTTGTGCAGGCGTTTTTCGGCATCGATAATCTCCCTGTTCGTTTCCGCCCGTCTTTCTTTCCGTTCACCGAGCCAAGCGCGGAAGTGGATGTCGGCTATTTCAAAAAAGGCGACGGGATCGATCTGGGCAAGGCGCCGGCGGACCAAGAACAGCGCTGGCTGGAAATCCTGGGCTCCGGCATGGTGCACCCGAATGTTTTGAAAAACTGCGGCATCGATCCGGAGGAATTCCAGGGCTTTGCTTTCGGCATGGGTCTCGAGCGCGCGACAATGCTGAAATACGGCATCCCCGATTTGCGCACTTTCTTCGAAAGCGATGTGCGTTGGCTTGAGCATTACGGATTCTCGCCGCTCAACCGTCCCAACATTGCGACGCGCAAATCATGAGCAGCGCAGAGATCCGCCCGCTGGTGCGCGAAGACCATGAAGTCTGGCTGACATTGTGGGACGGAAACAACGAGGGGAAACGCAATCAGCCTGTGACGGATGTCACGTGGGAGCGCCTGCTCGATCCGGCCTGCCCGGTCTTTGGAATTTGCGCGGCCGTCGATAACAATCCTGTCGCGATTTTGCATTACATTCTGCATTTCACCACCGGGAATATCCAGCCGGTGGCATATATCCAGGATGTTTATGTTGACCCCGGTTTCCGCCAACTGGGCATTGCGCGGGCACTAGTCAAATCCATTGCCGCAGCCGGGCAAGAAAATAAATGGGGGCGGCTTTACTGGTTGGCCGAGGCCCGGAACATAGCGGCGCAGGCGCTTTACAAAAATCTTGGCGTCCGCCTTGATTTCACGTTACATGTATGGCCATTAGGGAAGATCTGAGAACACCATGAAATTCACGCTGACCTGGCTCAAACGCCACCTTGAAACGACCGCAAGCCTCGAAGAGATCTGCGCGGCGCTGACAAATATTGGTCTCGAAGTGGAGAGTGTTGAAGAACGTGCGAAAATTTATGAGCCGTTCAAAGTAGCTTATATTGAAAAAGCCGAGCAGCACCCCGATGCCGACCGGCTGAAAGTCTGTCATGTAAAAACTGCGAACGGCATTTTGCAGGTCGTATGCGGCGCGCCGAATGCGCGTACCGGCATGAAGGGTATATTTGCACCGGAAGGGTCGTACATCCCTGGCAGCGACATGGTGCTCAAGAAAGGCAAGATTCGGGGCGTGGAATCGCAGGGCATGCTGGTCTCGATGCGCGAGATGAGTCTGTTGGAAGAGCATGAAGGCATTATAGAGGTCGATGACAAATATGAAATCGGCACGCCCATGGCGGATGTTTTCGGACTGAACGATCCCGCGATTGAAATCAACCTGACGCCCAACCGCGCCGATTGTGCCGGGGTGCGCGGCATTGCGCAGGATCTTGCAGCAACAGGACTGGGAACACTCAAACCCCTTGAATACAAGAAACCGGACTCACATTTCAAATCGCCGGTCGAAATTGTCATCGAAGATAAAGACGGCTGCAAGGTGTTTTTCGGCCGCATGATTGAGGGCGTGAAAAACGGCGTGTCGCCGCAATGGATGCAGGACTTGCTGAAATCTGCAGGCCTGCGCCCGATTTCAGCGCTGGTCGATATCACGAATTTTATGACGGTTGATCTCTGCCGTCCCTTGCACGTGTACGATGCGGACAAGCTCTCCGGCGATATTATCGTGCGCGTGGCAAAGAAAAATGAGGGCGAGCTCGAAGCACTGAATGATAAAAGCTACACGCCGCCGGAAGGCGCTGTTGTGATTACCGATAAAAACGGCCTGCTCGGCCTTGGTGGTATTATCGGCGGCGTCACAACCGCCTGCACGGAAGCGACGGTCAATGTCTTCCTTGAATGTGCGTATTTCGACCCGGCGCGCATATCCCGTACCGGGCGCGACCTGCAAATCAGCAGCGATGCACGCTACCGCTTCGAGCGCGGCGTCGACCCTGAATTCACGCGTGAAGGTATCGATATTGCCACCGCGCTTATTCTTGAGCTGTGCGGGGGCGATGCCAGCGAAGTGGTACAGGCCGGATCCATTCCGGAATGGAAACGGGGAATCGAGTATTCGCCGAATTACCTGAAACAGCTGATCGGCATTGATATACAGGCCAGCAAGCAAAAATCCATTCTTAAAGCGCTCGGTTTTGAGGTTCAGGAAGGTGAGATATTCAAACTCACGCCGCCATCCTGGCGCGGTGACATTGGAGGTCGCGCCGATATCACGGAAGAAATCGCGCGTATTACCGGTTATGACCAGATCCCGGCCGTGCCCGTGCAAAGCCAGAGCGCCGTGCCGCACGCGGCGGAGACGCCCTTGCATGCGCAAGCGCGGCTGGCCCGCACGACATTGGCCGCCCGCGGCATGGATGAATGCATTACATGGTCGTTCATGGATAAAAAACTGGCTGGGGAATTCGGGGCCAATGACAACCAGGGAATACATCAACTGACCTTGAGCAACCCGATCAGCGAAGAGCTTAACCAGATGCGCCCGTCCATCCTGCCGAACATGATCGCGGCGGCAGGCGGCAATGCGGCGCGCGGTTATGCGGATGTTGCGCTGTATGAAGTTGGGCCCGCGTTCCGCTCTTCGAAACCGGACGGTGAAGATATTATTGCCGCGGGCATTCGTGTCGGCGCCAACTATTCCCGTCACTGGGCGGATGCAAATTCTGCGCGCGGCGCCGATGCGTTCGATGCGAAACAAGATGCGTTCGCGCTGCTGGAATCCCTGGGTGCACCCGCGGGCCGCGCCGATATCACGCGCGATGCACCGTCTTATTATCACCCTGGGCGAAGCGGCGCGATCAATCTGGGCCCGGCCGTGCTGGGATATTTCGGTGAGATTCATCCCGGCATATTACAGACCATGAATATCAAGACACCGGTCAGCGGTTTCGAGATTTTCCTCAAAAATATCCCCGAGAGCCGCAAAAAAGGCAAAGCGCATCTGAAGCTGGAGGCGCTGCAGCCGGTGAGCCGCGATTTCGCCTTCGTGGTCGATGCGAAGATTGATGCGGATATTGTGCTGCGCGCCGCACGCGGCGCCGACAAGGCGTTGATCAGGGATGCTCATGTGTTCGATGTGTATGCGGGCAAAGGGGTCGAGCCGGGCAAAAAATCCGTGGCGATCGAAGTGACGCTGCAGCCGCAGACCCAGACGCTTACGGATAAGGAACTGGAAGCGGTTTCGAAAAAAATCACCGACGCGGTGGTTGCCCGTACAGGCGGCACGCTGCGCTCATGAGCGTTTTTATCAGGGAATTAAAGCCTGAAGATTGGCAACTCCTGAAGATTGTCAGGCTAAAAGCACTCCAATTACATCGAGGCGTTTATTTTGGCCTGTATGAAGATGCGGCAGCCTTCAGCGATCAGGAATGGCGGGATCATCTAAACGGCGGTGATAAGGCCGTGTTCGGGTTATTTGATGGTAATTCCCTGATTGGTATTACCGGCGTTTTTACATCGAAGCATGATCCGTCCGGTCAGACCGGTGTCATGGCGATGAGTTATATTGATCCGGCTTATCGCGGGAAAACTCTGTCCGCCCTGCTTTATAAAGCGCGTATCGACTGGGCGGTTGCCTATCCGAAATTTAAAAAACTGACAATTGGGCACCGCGCCGACAACGAGTCTTCTAAACGCGCGATGCTGGCGCACGGCTTTAAATTCACTGTCAGGGAATTGATCTTCTGGCCCGACGGCAAGGAAGAATGGGATTATAAATACGAGCTGGATTTGGAAAAACTACGGGGAAAATCCTAGTTTTTCTTCTGTTTTTCCTGCTCCAGCACATCCTTGCGCGAGAGTTTGCCGATCATGGTTTTGGGCAAGGGCTCGGCGCGAATTTCGATCACGCGCGGAATCTGCATTTTCGAGATTTTATCGCCTAAGAAGGCTTTCAGCTCACCCTCCTTTAATGTGCTGCCATCTTTCAGCTTGATCCAGGCCTTGACGATCTCGCCGCGGCCAGAGTCGGGCAAGCCCGCCACGATGCATTCCTCGATATCCGGGTGCTGATAAATCGCCTCCTCGACATTACGCGGGTAGACGTTATAGCCATTCGTTATAATCATGTCCTTAAGGCGGTCGACGATGTAAAAATACCCTTCCTCGTCCATAACGGCTATATCGCCGGTATGGAGGCGGCCGTTTTTCAGCACATCCGCCGTTTCCTCCGGCTTATTCCAGTAGCCTTTCATGACCTGCGGGCCTGTGATGCACAGCTCACCGCGCTCGCCCAGCGGCATTGGCGTGGTTTTATCATCGGGATTGATGATTTCCAGGAATGTCTGCTGCAGAGGCAGGCCGATTGAGCCGGCCTTGTTTTTTCCATGCAGGGGATTCACGCAAGCCACCGGCGAGGTCTCGGTGAGGCCGTAGCCCTCTACCAATATGCAGCCGGTTAGCGCCTCGAAGGTCTTCTTGACCTCGACAGGGAGCGGCGCACCGCCGGAGATGCAATATTCGAGGCTTGAAATATCATAATCCTTTAACCCTGAGAAATTATTGATGGCGCTGAAAATCGCGGGCACGGCCGGGAAGAAATGCGGGCGCTTTTGGTGAATGGTCTTGAGCGTCTCCTTCAGATTGAATTGCGGCAGGGCAATAATCTCGAAGGCTGCCGCAACACTGAAATTCATGATCGCGGTCATGGCAAAGACATGAAAGAAAGGCAACACGCCGAGCATACGGCCCTCGCCCATCCGCGCGCCTTCGCGGAACCAGTTCAGGCTCTGGACCGCGTTGGAATAAATATTTTTGTGCGTCAGCATCGCACCCTTGGGTGTGCCGGTGGTGCCGCCGGTATATTGCAGCACGGCAACATCATTGTGCGGATCGATGTCCACCGGCGCGGGCTTACGATCATTGCGCACAAGATCGTGAAACCACAATACATCGGACGCTTTTTCGACATCCGCAATATCCTTGCGTTTTACCAAGGGAAACAGGAGGTTTTTTGGGAACGGCAGGGCGTCTGCGAAACGGCAGACAATGATTTTCTTCAGCTGCGTTTTCGGCATGATCGGGCGAATTTTTGCGTAAAGCTGATTTAAATCGAGCGTGACGACCAGATCCGCTTCACTGTCGGCGATGAGATGCTTGATCTCTTTTTTTGCGTAGAGCGGGTTCACATTCACGACCGTGCCGCCCGCGCGCAGAATTCCGTAATAGGCAATCAGAAAAAATGGCGAGTTAGGCAGAAACAAGGCAACCTTCTGCCCCTTGATCAACCCCTTTTGCTGCAGGCCCCTGGCAAAACCATTCGCCAGGCTTTCTACTTCCCGCCATTTATATTTTTTCCCAAGGAAATCCATCGCCGGGCGGTTTGGAAAATCGCGGGCTGTCCGGTGCAGCAATTCAAAGACCGGGGCATAGGGAATTTCGGCCGCAGGATCGATCCCTGCATCATAGAGTTTTACCCAGGGGTGCTGCGTTGTGGTCATCGGGGAGACGGTCCGCTTTTACGTATGTGGATTGCAAAACATTTGGTCTGGATTTTATCATAACTTTGATGCAGACTATGCGGAAGAAATATTCGTTTTTTATTCATTTACGTGCGTATTATTCGAAGGAATTAAAGCTTGTCTGTTTTTCAAAGCCGGCATCAAGCCGATGAAGAACTAGAATCGATCAGGCTCAATCTGAAATGGTTCAACGCAACAAAAGGTTTCGGCTTTGTCGTTCCCGATGATGAAAGCTTTGACGCATTCATACACATTACGACATTGCAGGAAGCGGGCTTCAACGCCATCGGTGAAGGGGCCGTTCTTTTATGCGCGGTCTCGAACGGTCCCAAGGGCCGCCAGGTGCGCGAAGTTCTGGAAGTGATCGAGCCCGGCAATCACAACATGATGCCCGGTGAAGGCAGCCAGGACGGGATCACGACTATCGGCGGCCTCGTCAAATGGTACAAGCCGGAAAAAGGTTTCGGGTTTATCATTCCCGATGACGGCATGAAGGATGTGTTCATCCATAAAACACTGCTCGACAGGCTGGGGCTTGAGAGCCTGACCGAGGGTCAGCGCGTACAGGTGAGCCTCAAGGCGGTGGAAAAGGGCCGCGAAGCGGTCGATATCAAGGTTATCCGGTAAATTTTCGTCTTTTAGCCTGCAATCCCCTCGCATCCCAAACTTGATTTGGGATCCATTTTTATGGATCCTGACTTTCGTCAGGATGCGAGAATATAGAGGTTAAGCGCTTTTCTTGGAAGGTTTTCCCGCACCGGCCGCATCGCCATCCTGGAAGATACGGTTGCGGGTGGCGGCCTGATAGGCCATTTTCGTGTGGTGCGCACAATAAGGCAGGCCGTTCAGGGATTCACCGCCGCAAAAGCTGAAATTATCGTCGCGCGGGTCGCCCTGCGGCCAGCGGCACATTTGCGCGTTCAAATCTTCGAGAGGCATGCCTTTGGTGGTCGGCGCAGCTTCCTCGTATTTTTCCTGCAGGACCTGGATTTTTTTCTCCGGCTTGCGGGGAGGCGAAACAGGTTTTTTATTATTTTGCTGTATGGGAGAAACGCGGTTGGAGAGCTTCAGGCGATGAGCCTTGCCGATTACGGCATTACGGGTGACATTCCCAAGCTCCTTGGCGATTTCGGCAGCGGTCTTACCCTCTACCCAGAGCTTTTTCAGAAGCGCAACCCGTTCATCAGTCCAACTCATATGCTCAATCTCCCACGTACATTAGATAAACATCTTTGAAAGCGTCAAAGCGTTAATTTCTTGTTATTTTGCCGTTTGAGTGAAACTACAGTATCAAGGGACGGGAGTCACTACCACTGAATAAAAAAAATAAAAAATTTTATCCACAAAAGCGTAAAAAGCTTTTGACTCCTTTATTTCCCTGGGGGTTTTTCCATGGCAAAAAGGCGGAAATATTCTTCCCGTTCCTGCCAGTTTTCCTGAACCTTCACCAATAGGTTGAGGTGAACACGGCCCCCGGTCAATTCCTCGATCTCCAGTCTTGAGGCCTGCCCGATCTCCTTGATGCGGCTGCCGCCTTTGCCAAGGACAATGCTTTTTTGCGAGTCTTTCTGCACATAGACGACCTGGTGGATTTTCACGCTGCCATTGTCAAAATTTTCCCAGTGTTCCGTCTCGACGAAAATCGAGTAGGGCAGTTCCTGATAGAGCTGCAGAAATATTTTTTCGCGCGTTATTTCGGCAGCCCAGAGTCGTATCGGCATGTCAGTGGTTTGTTCCGGGTCGAACAGGTAGGGGCCTGCGGGAAGATATTTCACAATCTCTTTCACAACATCATGGACATGTTTCTGTTTCAGAGCGGAGACCATGAAAGTGGCAGAATAATCAAAGGATTCATTGAATCCCTGCGCCATGAGCAAAAGATCCGGCTTGTTCGCCGCATCGGTTTTATTGAGCACGAGGACCATGGGCCGGTCCTGCGGCATATTCCTGATAAGTTCGGCGTTTTTCTCAAGCGCACTCCGTCCGGAGGCGTCGACGATATGGACGACGACATCGGCATCACCCAGAGCCTCCCACGCGACATTGACCATCGTGCGTTCGAAATTCTTCTGTGCAGCAAAGATGCCGGGCGTGTCGACCAGAACGACCTGCGCGCTGCCTTCCATGACAATGCCGCAGACGCGAAAGCGCGTGGTCTGTTTTTTGGGAGAAACGATAGAGACTTTAGATCCGACCAATGCATTGACCAAAGTCGACTTGCCGGCATTGGGCAGACCGATAACGCAGGCGAGGCCGCAACGCGTTTTGTGATCTTCTTTAGCCGTCATGATGCGTCGCAGCGTTCGAGGAAAATGCGCGCGGCTTCTTTCTCCGCCGCCTGGCGCGTGCGGCCTTCCGCTTTTACATCCGCGTGGTCCTTGACCTTGAGCACGACCTCGAACACGGGGGCATGATCGGGGCCCTCCTGGCCGCTGACTTTGTAGAGAGGGAGCGGCAATCCCTGCCCCTGTACCCATTCCTGCAGCCTTGTTTTCGGGTGCTGGGGCGGGTCTTTCATATCGCTGAAATAAGGCTCCCAGAGCTTTTTTATCAGGGCGCGGCAGGACTCCAGCCCGGCGTCGCGGTAGAGTGCGCCGATTAAGGATTCCATGACATCGGCCAGCAGGTGATCGTTTTCAGCGCCGCCCGCGCCCTTTTCGCCATCGGAGAGCCTCAGAAAATCGCCGAGATGAATGGTGCGCGCGACGCGGGACAGTAATTCCCCCTGCACCAGCGCGGCAAGCCGCTTGGCGAGATCGCCCTCGCTTGCGTCGGGAAATTTTTCAAAAAGGCTTTCGGCAATAATGACGCCAAGCACACGGTCGCCCAGGAATTCCAGCCGCTCATAATTGCTTTCAGCGTTTGCGCTGGAATGAGTCAGCGCCTCAATCAGCAGAGTCTTGTTTTTGAATGAATGGCCGATGGCGTTCTCAATTATTTTTGTATCGGCCGGCATCACCTACTCCTGCACGCGCACAGGTTCGAGGGATTTGAAAAACCGCTCGAAACGGATGGTCCATGGCCACTTCCAGAATTCGAACAGACCCGCATAACCATTCGTGGAGAAGAAAATGAAATCGGCTTTGCCGATGATATTTTCGAAGGGCACGAACCCGACCATTGATTCAACACGGCTATCCTGTGAATTATCGCGATTGTCGCCCATCATGAAATAATGCCCCCCCGGCACTTCATAGGTTTCCGTGTTGTCGAGGGGGCCGGAATCGCTTTCCTCATAGATGCTGTGCGTAACGCCGCCGGGCAGGGTTTCGAGATATTCCATCGTCGGCATTTTGCCTTTCGCGCCGGCATCATCTTCGGTCATACCCAGCGGTTCGCGATCGACCATCTTTTCATTAATATAAAGGCGGCCATGACGCACCCGGATACGGTCACCGGGCAGACCAACCACGCGCTTGATGTAATCGACGCCTGTATTGGAGGGAAGTTTGAAGACGACAACATCACCGCGGCGCGGCTCTTCCGCCCAGATCCGTCCTTCAATCGGCGCGAGGCCGAAGGGAAAGGAATAACGGCTATAGCCGTAGGCGGGCTTTTCGACAAACAGGTAATCCCCGATTTCGAGCGTCGGCTTCATCGAACCGGACGGGATATTGAAAGGCTCATAAAAAAAGCTGCGGATCAGCAGCGCCAGGATAACAGCGATGACAGCGGTGCGGAAAAATTCATTCAATTCCTCCTTTGCATTCATCGGGACATCGCGCGGCTTGCCGGGTGCGGCTGTTTTTACTTCGTTTTGATTATTGTTCATGGCCATGGATTTAGCATGAAAACCCTGCCTAAATAAAGGCTAAAGGGCTTCTATGATGACGAAAGCGCTGGCGTGGGACTTTTCATCGGTCAGCGTCAGGTGCAGGACCGGGGTTTTTTCGGGCGGCGTCAGGCATTCAAGGCGCGCTCTAGCGCCGCCGGTCAGATGCAGGCCCGGCCTGCCGCCCGGCTCATTGACCACGCCGATATCCTTCATGAAAACGCCCTGGCTGAAGCCGGTTCCCAAAGCCTTGGCGCAGGCTTCCTTAGCGGCGAAGCGCTTGGCATAGGTATCGATGTGCGTGCCGCCGCCCTCGCGGCACTTTGCCTGGGCCTGCTCTTCGGGCGTAAAGCAGCGCTGCACGAAACGGTTCCCGAAACGCGCAAGCGTTTTTTCGATGCGGCCTATGTCAATAATGTCGCTGCCGATGCCGATGATCATTGCCCCGTGCCTTCCGTGACCTCACGGGCATTCTGATGCAGCTTGTGCATGCGTGCGATCGCGCGTGCCTTCTTGGCATTATCGATCAGTACGTAATACATTGCGTAGGTAAACGGGTAAGATAGCAGCGCGATGGTATAAGCCCCCAGCATCCAGGGGAGGAAGATGCGCATCGGTTCGTATGTGACGATATGCCAGAAAACTCCAAAGTCCATATGCGCAGGCACAGTGTTGGAAACGGGCAGATCAAAAAGATTGAACAGGAAAGCGCCAAATTCGATCGACGCCCACCAGATGAACGGGATCGTCCACGGGTTGCAGAGGAAGGTCGCGATTAGACCGCATAATATATTGGCGCGCATGAACCAGCCCAGAAGCGCAACCTGGAGGAAATGCGTGCCGAGCAAGGGGGAAAAACTGATGGACGTGCCGAGCGCGAGGCCGCTTGCGATCGATTGTGTGCTGGCCGAGAGCCGCAGAACCCGGTGGCGCGTAAAAGACAGGGCGCGGCGCCAGCCCATGGAGGGCCAGACAAGCTCACGCGCCTGCTGAAAATAATTCAGTTTATTGCGACGCTGAAACATAAAAGATACTTTCGACTTAAGAATAGAGGCTTTAATATCTATAGTATCAGGCGCGCCCGATATACAGGGGATGAGACATTTATTTTCAGAGGAATGAAATGAATATCAGGGATTATATCAGGATCGTTCCCGGCTTTCCCAAGGCCGGCATCAATTTTTATGACATTGCGACGCTGATTGCCGCGCCGGAAGCTTGGCATGCAGCCATAGCCCAACTGGCAGAAAAAATAGCACCTTATAAACCGGACCGGCTGATGGGGATCGAGGCGCGGGGATTTCTCGTGGCTTCCGCGCTGGCGCTGCATATGGGGCTGCCGCTTGGCATGATCCGCAAGAAGGGCAAGCTGCCCGGACAGACGCTGACCTATAAATATGATCTTGAATATGGGTCCGACGAGATTCAGATTCAGCCCGATCTCATCACAAAAGGGGCGCGCATTGCCCTGATCGATGATTTGCTGGCGACGGGCGGTACGCTGGCGGCAGCGGCGGACCTTATTGCGAAAGCGGGCGCGGAGGTGGTTGCAGCGTTTTGTATTATCGAACTGGATGGCTTGGGCGGACACAGGAGACTGCCCTGTCCGTTTGAATCACTTTTGCTGTGCCCGGCCTGATTTTAAAATACATGAAACCCGTTTTTAAAACGGGGGCTATTGGATAGATCGTATGGCCCCCGGCTTTCACCGGGGTTTCATTTAAGTAAAAGTGGATTGCTTCGTCGCTTGCAACTCCTCGCAATGACGGAAAAAATTTAACGCCCGCGCGCGCGCTCAACAGCCGTGATGATCGGCGTGGCGCGCAGGGCTGCGATGATATTGTTCAGGTGCTTGTTGTCCGTCACGTAAATATCGACCGTGAGATCCCAGAAATCCGTGGTGCGGCCTGTAACTTTCAGGTTCAGAATATTGCCGCCGCTCTTGGCGATGACCGTTGAGAACGTCGCCAGCGCGCCGGCCTCGTTCTGGAAGGTAACGATGAGGCGGCCGACATGCGCCTCGGGTCCGTCTTTTTTATCCGTGCCCCATGAAACATCGAGCCAGCGCTCCGGCGTATCGGCGAAAGTTTCCAATGTTTCGCAATCGATCGTGTGAATGGTGACGCCCTTGCCGGTCGTGACGATGCCGACAATGCGGTCGCCGGGCAGCGGGTGACAGCAGCGCGCGAAATGCATGGCCATGCCGGGGATGAGGCCCTTGATCGGCATGGGCTTGTCTTTATTGTCGCGTTCGCCGGCGAGCGGTATCATCGTCGCCTGGTCCATATCCGTGGAGGGACGCTTGACCATTTCCGCCTTGTGGCTCGGGAAAATCATCCTGAACACATCGCGCGTCGTCAAAAGGCCGGAGCCTACTTTCGCGTAGATATCGTCATTTTCATCGGCTTTGAAATGCGAAAGCACGCCGGTGACGGCTTTTTCCGTGAATTCGTAATCCTCCTGCCGGAATATTTTCTGCAGCATAGCCTTGCCGAGCGTGACATATTCCTTGCGCTGCTGCAGGCGGATAAATTTGCGGATATGTGAACGCGCTTTACCCGTAACGACGAAGCGCTCCCATGTGGGGGACGGGTTCTGTGTTTTTGATGTGATCACCTCGACCTGGTCACCGTTGGCGAGACGCGAATTGAGCGGCGCGATACGGCCGTTGATTTTTGCGCCGACACATTTATCGCCGACATCGGAGTGGATGGCATAGGCGAAATCGACCGGCGTAGAGCCCATGGGCAGTTCAATCAGGTCGCCTTTCGGCGAGAAGACGTAAACCTGGTCCTGGAAGAGTTCGAGCTTGGTGTTTTCCCAGAAATCCTCGGGCCTTTGCTCCTGCTCGAGAATTTCGAGAAGCTCGCGCAGCCAACGGTATTTCTTGGCGTCGCGGAATTGCGCCGCGCCGCCCTTGTAAGCCCAGTGCGCAGCGACGCCCATATCGGCTTCCTCGTCCATGTCGGCGGTGCGGATCTGGATCTCGACGCGCTGCTTGGCGGGGCCGATGACGGAAGTATGAATGGATCGATAGCCGTTGGCCTTGGGCGTTGAAATATAATCCTTGAAGCGGCCGGGGACGCTGGCGTACTTGCTGTGAATGAGTCCGAGCGCGATGTAGCAATCCTCGATCGTGCCCACGAGAATGCGGAAGGCCATGATATCGGAGAGCTGCTCGAACGCCACGTTCTTGCGCTGCATTTTTTTCCAGATGGAATATTTTGTTTTCTCGCGGCCGGTGACTTCGCCCTCGACACCGTTTTTCTTCAGCAGCGCCTGGAGTTCCTTGATAATGCTGTTGACCGTATCGGTGCCTTCCTTGCGCAGAAATGAAAGGCGCGTGGAGAGGCTTTTGCGCGCTTCGGGATTAAGCTGCGAGAATGCCAGGTCTTCCAGTTCCTCCTTCATCTTGTGCACACCGACGCGCTCGGCGAGGGGCGCGTAAATCTCCAGTGTCTCAAGCGCGATGCGGCGGCGCTTCTCGACATTCCCGATCGCTTGAATCGTGCGCATATTATGCAGGCGGTCGGCCAGCTTGACGAGGAGGACGCGGATATCTTCGGACATAGCCAGCAGGAGTTTGCGGAAATTTTCCGCCTGCTTGCCTTCGACCGTCTGGCTTTCGATGCGGGTCAGCTTGCTGACGCCGTTGACAAGGTCCGCGACTTCCTTGCCGAATTTTTTCTTGAGTTCCTCATAAGTCGCGGCCGTATCCTCGAGCGTGTCGTGGAGGATGGCGGTGACGATCGCGCCCTCATCCATACGCATTTCGGCGAGGATGCTGGCGACTTCCAGGGGGTGGGTGTAATAAGGCTCGCCAGAGGAGCGGGTCTGGCCCTCATGCATTTTCTTGGCAAAGGCAGCCGCGTTTTCAATAACCTCGACATTGAGGTCGGGATTAAAGCTGCTGATTTGCTGGACGAGGGGTTCGGACGCGATCATAGGCCTCATTATATCCTTTCAGCGCCCTCGCGTGCATAATTTATTATAAATACCCTCGGAGTCCTTGAAAAAATTTCCTTATGTAGACGTCACATACTTTTCAGGATCGGCAGAACTTGTTGCTGAATCAGCTCTCGGGGGACTCAGCGTGCGGAAGAACATAAGGTGGCGTCTCAACACCATGAGAGCCTTTATCTTTTTGCCCCCCCAATGAGGTCCTTCACGGGCGGTCCCAGATAGCGAGGGTGGTGTATTTCGTGGATTTCTTTGTCTGCTTCGCTGTCTTTAAGCGCTTCTACCGGCGCGTGATGATGTAAATTATGATCGCCTTCTTCGCGTGGTATGTCGGCTACAAACCTTGGGCTATCACTTATGTCCGGCGCGTCGTGATGTAAACTATGATCACTTTCTTCGCGTGGTATGTCGGCTTCAAACCTTGGAATATCATGTATGTCCGGCGCGTGGTCTGAAGAGGTTTGCGGGTTTGCCGGCAGATCGCTCTGTATCGGCTTGCGAACGGGCGACGGGGACGCTACCAGATCTACCAAAACCTTGAAAGAGGATAGTTTTTCCTCCTTCGTTTTAAGGTGTTTTTTATTGGCCTCCCCCGATTCTTGCGCTAATTTGGTATCTGAAAAATTTATGGTGTGCGGTGTGAAAAGTTTACTTGAGATGGATGTCATTTATGCCTCCTGCATGCACGGTTTTTCTATTTAATCTTCTCTTCAAAGCCTGTTGTCCGGTGTAAATTTGACGCCGAGCACGAGTTTAGATTTGAGATTTTTACCATGCAAATGTCGCGCCAAGATCCCACGCGCTTAGATTTTTTGTTTATGAAAAACAAAAAATGATTGGCTTCAATTATCTAGATAATTGATTTGGATGTTTTATTCTTCGGCAGGTGTGCCAGCGAGGTCTTTCAGGGACGGCTCTTCCGCGCCCGCCTCTTCTTCCTCGTCATCGATGTCCTCGTACATGTCGGCATCGCGAGCGGCAATGGTGGCCCATTCCTGCTCACCGTCCATGAGGTCGATCGTGTCGTTGTCTTCTTCGTAGACAACCATGCGCTGATGGTTGCGGACCAGCTCTTCCTTGAGCGCCGGCAGGTCGATGGTTTCGCCGGCAATTTCCCGCAGGGATACTACCGGGTTCTTGTCGCGGTCGCGGTCGACGGTCAGGGTCGCGCCGGAGCCGATCTTGCGGGCGCGCTGGGCGGCCACCATCACCAGTTCAAAACGGTTCTGGATCTTTTCAATGCAGTCTTCAACGGTAACGCGAGCCATTTTCTGTTATTCCTTTATTTGAAATCCAGCCGTCTTCTTAATGATATTTTTTCATGAACGCAAGCATTTCCGGGCTGAAACGGAACAAAGGGATGATTGAAATCGTTGGTTGCGGAATATATATCAATATTTTCTAATTTTATCCGGCCCCGCGCCGATTAGAGGATTTTTATGAAAACACTCCGGACAATCGGCGATGCGCCCTTCTACAGTACTGAAAAACTGGCCATTTTTATCGACGGGGCCAATCTTTATGCCGCGGCGCGGGCGCTGGAATTCGATATTGATTACCGTCTGCTTCTGGACTGGGCGGCGATGCGCGGGCGTATTGTCCGTGCTTTCTATTACACGGCCGTAGCTGATGACCAGGAATATTCGCCGCTGCGGCCGCTCGTCGACTGGCTCGACTATAATGGCTACAAAATGGTGACCAAGCCGGCGCGCGAATTCACCGACCTTCAGGGCCGCAAGCGGACCAAGGGCAATATGGATATCGAGCTGGCCATCGACATGATGGAAATCGCGCCGCATGTCGATCACATCATGCTGTTTTCCGGCGACGGCGATTTCCGCCGCCTGATCGAGGCCGTGCAGCGGCAGGGCGTACGCGTGACGGTGGTGAGTACGATCAAATCCGCAACGCCGATGGTGGCCGACGATCTGCGCCGCCAGGCTGATCATTTCCTCGATCTTGATATCCTTGCGCCGGAGATCATGCGCGACCAGTCTGATAAAGTGGCGGTCAACGAGGAAGAAGAAGAGGAAGACGATATTTACGACGACCGCTTCCCCTCGAAAACATCTTTTAAATATTCAGGATCGTCCAAACTGTCTTGACGCTGTGCGCCCTATGGGGATGATGAGGGGATGAAAGATCCTCTTTATCCTGGGCGCGACTGCCCCCTCTGCCCGCGCCTTGCCGCATTCCGCGAAGCTAACCGCATAAAATTCCCCGATAAATTTAATGCGCCGGTGCCGTCTTTTGGCGGGTTGGATACAGAATTTCTCGTGGTCGGGCTGGGGCCCGGGCTCAAGGGAGCGAACTTCACAGGCCGCCCCTTCACCGGAGATTACGCGGGCGATTTATTATACGGCACACTTTTGAAATTCGGGTTTGCGTCAGGTGTGTATGAAGAGCGCGCAGATGACAGTTTAAAGCTGCATAATTGCCGGATTACAAATGGTGTGCGGTGCGTGCCGCCGGAGAATAAGCCGTTGCCGGTTGAAATTTCAACCTGCAATCAATTTTTGCAAAAGGAGCTGGCGGCATTGAAAAACCTGAAAGTGGTTTTATCGCTCGGACTTGTATCACATAGCGCAGTGCTGAAAGCGACGGGGTATAAAATCTCCGCCTTTAAATTCGAACCCGGTGCAGTGCACAAAGTCGGGCCGTTCAAGCTGGTCAATTCTTATCATTGTTCACGTTACAACACACAGACTCGGCGCCTGACGGAGCCGATGTTTCACGAGGTTTTCGAGACCGTCAAAAAGCTATTGAAATAAATTAAAGCGCCCGCGCCTCATCCACCAGCATGATCGGGATGCCGTCGCGGATGGGGTAGGCGAGCTTCGCCTGGTCTGAAATTAGTTCCTGCGCCTTGGCGTCATAGCGCAGGGGGGATTTGGTGAGCGGGCAGACGAGGATTTCAAGAAGTTTTGGATCAATATCGGTCATAATAATGTCATCCTGAACGAAGTGAAGGATCTTTGCAATATGCCCCGAGATCCTTCGCTAACGCTCCGGATGACTCCTTGAATTAATGGCAAGGGCCGGCGCATTTACCGCGCGTTTCCATCTCCAGCATGGCCATGAAGGCCTCAGCGCGGGTCTGGCAGCAGGGCGCCTCGAGCAGCGCCTGTTTTTCCTGCGCATCGAACGGGCAGATCATGGCAAGACAGGTGATCAGGCGCGCATCCGGCGCACCGTCCACCGCTTGCCAGTCGCAGGTCATTTCGTTGGATATAAAATAGGTTTTCAAAAGCTTCAGGAGTTTTTCGCGATCGATTTTCAGGCAGGGATGCGCCTCAAGATCTTTTTCATAGGCGCTCCAGTCGGGGCGCACTTGTCTGTAAAGCGTAATGACATCCAGTTCCCACGCGATTTTGAAACGGCAGATACCCGTCAGCGTGATGAGGTAGCGCCCGTCATTGGTTTCCTCGAAATTTGTAATCTTGCCGGCACAGCCGGTTTCGAACAGATCCGGTTTTTCGCCGCCGCCGCGAGACTGGATCATGCCGATCAGGCGATTCCCTACCAGCGCACTTTCCACCATTTTTTTATAGCGCGGCTCGAACACATTGAGCGGCAGACGGCCATTCGGGAGCAGCAAAACGCCCGGCAACGGAAAGACAGGCAGGCTTTCCGGCAAATCCTTGAACTCGGGAGCGAAGGGGTTTGCTTGCATGTCCATTAATTTAGGGCCTTTTATTCAGGAAAACAGCAGGGAGGAGAGTTTTCTTCGCCCGTGCAGGGTGGCGGGGTGGCCGCCGCCGAGAGCTTCGAAAAACTTCAACAGTTGAATCCGCGCCGCTTCCCCGTTCCAGGCACGGTCGGATTTTAAAATCGCCAGCAGGTGATCCATCGCCTCTATATGTTGCCCCGCTGCAAATTGCGCAGCGGCGAGATCGTAGCGAGCCTGATGGTCGTCCGGGCTGGCTGCGATTTTCTTTTCCAGGGCGGAGATATTTGTGGACGGCGCGGACTTTGTCATTTCCAGCGCGGTTCTGGCTTCGGCGAACGTGGCCTGCGATGAAATTTCCGGTGGTGCCTGATCCACCATCTGCTGCGCGCGATCCGTTGCACCGGCGGCAATGGCGACGCGGATAAGCTCCACATAGGCCTGCACGTTTTTAGGATCCTGCTGCAGGATGCGGGCGTAGATTTCCTGTGCGCCCGGGAAGTTTTTGTCCTGCACAAATTGAGCCGCCATTTTCATACCTTGCGGGATATCGATCGCATCGGGCGCAGCGGCGCGTGTGAGTTGCACGAGCTTATCAATAAAAGTCTGCACCTGGCTCTCGGGTTGCGCACCCTGAAACGCATCGACGGGGCGGCCCTGATAGAACGCGTAGACGGTGGGCACGGATTGAATGCGCAGCGCCTGCGCCAGTTCCTGATTTTTGTCGATATCGATTTTCGCCATCAGCACTTCGCCATTTTGAGCGGCGATAATTTTTTCCAGCACCGGCATCAGCTGCTTGCAGGGGCCGCACCACGGTGCCCAGAATTCAACCACGACCGGCTTCTCCATGGAGGGGGTCAGCACCTGCGCCTCGAACCGGAGAGCGTCGACGTCAAAAATTACGGCGCCGGGCGCCGGCGCGGGATTCTCGGCAATTTTGTTTTTATTGAACAGCATGGGTCCTATTTAGGGCGCGGCTGCGCCCAAATCAACAATTTTCGGCGTATGGCCGGTATGAGCGAAAAATCTGAGCAGTCCGGCAGGGGAGAGCGAGATTGTCTGCGCGTTATCGAGCGGGTGGTAATTGACGACTGGCGCTTTCATCATGAATGCGTCGAGAATGACCTGCACGTCGTGGTTTTTATCGTTCACCACCGTGAAGGGGCAGACGGCGCCAGGGTAGATGCCCAGATACCGGCCCAGCCGGTCGGCGGAGCCGAAGGACAGGCGGTGCGCCCCTATAACCGAATCCAGCTTCTTCAGGTCGACCCTGGTTTGATTGGCCAGAACGACCAGGAACATGGCGTCTTTTTTGTCGCGCAGGAACAGGTTGCGGCAATGGAGGCCCGGAATCCTTTCCTTTAAATGCTGCCCTTCCTCGACCGTGAAAATGGGCGTGTGGTGATGAATTTCATACGTGATTCCAAGCTCTTCCAGAATCCGGAGGAGGTTTTCGGGGGTCGTCGGCAGGGGACTTTCGGGATTAAGGGCTGTGCTGGGCTGCGGGCTGTTCATGGCGGAATTATTGGCCTTTTGCCTGTGAAAATCAATTCCATTCAGTTTCGCTAATAATCATTTATTAACACTTTTTCTTTATGATAAGGGGAAGAAATTTTAAAAAAGTTACGTGTGGAAAATGACATTAACAAAAGAACAAATGGACTTTCGGCTGGCCGAACTAAATATCAAGGCCGTTAGCGACATGACGACTTGGGAAAGAATGAATGGTCCTCCGCCGGTCAAGGCGATTCCGATTTCCCCGGGTACTTATGTGGGCAATATCAACATGCATGCAGACGGCCCTCTTCCTACGATGAATAATCTTTTTTCAAGACTGCTTGGACCGGTGGAATCCGCGCCTATGGCCCAGACAGTCAACATGGAGTCAAATTTCTCTTTATCCATGAAACCTCCGGTGGTGTAAGTCATGATGATCGATCTTGGCATTCTGGGAGATGGGGGGCTGATGCTGGTTTGCAGTGAGCCTTTGCCGGATATTGTCAAGCGCGTCGAATTTTACCGCGAGCAGAGACTTCTGAACGTTATTTATTTTAATGAAAAAGAAGGCAGCGATCTCATGCATAGAGAAGTGCCGATTAATCTGGCTGCTTCCGTAGAGAAAAGCCCGGATGTTCTTATTTATTCTCTTTTTATAGATGATGAGCCTGTGGGCTATAAAGCGCCTCTGATCCAGGTTGGGGAAGACCCGCTGTTTTAAGGGCTTTTTCGATCTCCCCTTTTTTGCCCTTGCAAACCCCTTCAGTTTCTCTATATTCCGGGTTCTTAAACCCTATTTAACGCGAGTGTAGCTCAGGGGTAGAGCACGACCTTGCCAAGGTCGGGGTCGAGGGTTCGAATCCCTTCACTCGCTCCATTCTTCTCCGTAAGAACTCCGAAGAACAAGCCCAGCTTAATTTCCTGAGCTTTCTTCGCGCATGGCTGTTTGGCAACTGTTACAGCAGGTGTTACAGCATGAAAGTTATTGAGAGACATTTATATAGCCGCAATGGATATTATTATTTCAGATCAGCCCTACCCCGTTATCTTCATCAGCCGCTAACTCTCAAAGAAGTGGTTATAGCCCTAGGCACACAGGATTTAAGCGAAGGAAGAATGCTCTCCGTCAAACTGGACTACGAATTGGAGAAGCATTTAAAAGGTTTTCAGGCCAACCTTAAAGAATTGAAACCTGACCAATCCCCGGAACAGCTTATCGACCAACTGATAAGCCAAATCAACGCTCTTAAAAATCAGGTGGGATATGGCTTTCCAAACTCTGCAAAGGTTCTTAAAGCCCACAGGCCGCTATTCTCAGACATTGCGAAGAAATATCTGGAAGATTGTTCTAACACTCCGGGCACACATTTTCACAAAGAAAATACCTACACGCTATTCAAAGAAGTTATGGGCGATCTGGTTTTCAAGGAGATAGGGTTAGTAGAGGCCAGAAAGTTTAAGGCCAGTCTGAGCAAGATTCCTTCCAACGCCAAGAAGCTCTGGAATGTTAGCAGCTTTGAGGATTTGGACTTTGACAAGCTCCCTAAAGGGAAAGCACAACATCCTAAAACTATCAATAACCGCCTAGCCTATCTTATAGCTCTTTTCACTTGGGCTAATCGTGCGGAGTACTATCACGGCCCTAACCCCTTTTCCAATTTGATTATAAAGGGGCAGAAGTTTTCAGCATCAAGACGACATCCATTTAAAGCTGAAGAATTAAAAGCTTTATTCTTATCTCCGATTTTTACTGGCTGTCAGGGGAAGAAGGCCAGCGAGAGGCTGCTAGTAGGCAAGGAAATAGTGCAGGACGCTCTGTATTGGGTTCCTTTGATTGGCCTCTATTCAGGAATGCGTCTAGGTGAAATCTGTCAGCTATACGTTGCCGATATAAGGCAGGAAAATGGGGTTCATATCCTCGATATTAATGATGAGGGCAAGGATAAGGCCATCAAAACCCCTTCCAGTCGCCGTAAAGTGCCTATCCATAGCGAATTAATCCGGCGAGGGCTTTTAAGCTATGTCTCACATATCAAAGCTAGTGACGAATCTAGGCTATTTCCTGACATCGCTATGGGAGCTTCGGCCAAAACCTATTCCAGCACATTTACAAAGCGTTTCTGGAGGCTCCTCTTAGCTCTAGAGATAAAGAGGCAGGGCTTATGCTTCCACTCCTTAAGGCATACGTTTATCGACGGTTTAAGAAATGCAGGAGTAGAGCGCTCTATCGTCATGGCTATGACAGGCCATCAATCCTCTAAGGGAGTTCACGATGATTACGGGTACGGTTATAATCTGACCATATTACAAAAAGGAATCGATAAACTCTCATTCCCCTACTTAGAGGAATATTACCCGCTACTATAGATCTTTATAGATTAGTTAAAATCACGATTATATGAATCATTGTTATTTTCAACCATTTGTATAATTTCTAAATCTTCATATTCATTATTTTGCTCATTGCGCGGTTCTTCTCCCAATTGTTGGCGCAACACTGCATCACAAAAATCTCTACCAAATATCTGCTCTAATAGACCGCCCTCTTCTGAAGATTTTTGAAATAGTTCTAGAGCTTCATAACGGTTTTGAGGCAAATCAGCCCCTAGAAAATTATCCAGTTCATCTGTTTCAATCAAAAGCATTTGGTCGGTAGTATTCACAATATCAAAATTCTTCTCACCCGCTATCACATAATCTATCAAACTATTCCCTGCTGTTCCCAAGACTTTCACGTATCTTTGTAAGGCATAATCTATACCTGCAATTCTTGCTGCCATTGCCAAGAATATATTAACATTCGCAGATGCCAACCGATCTTCCATTCTCACAGACGCAGGATCTTTATCATCAGTTCTGTACGCATAATTATTTTTATCAGCAAATCTTAGGCTGGTTCCCATCTCTCCATTATTTGCAAGGCCAATCATTTTTGGCGACCATTTAGTATTATCAAATCTCAGATAATCATTATCTTCCTGTGCATAAAGTAAAACAGCCTCTTTCTGAACTTCCAATGATCCTTTGGCTACTGCCTTCATAAGAGCGCTGTCTTTTTTGTCTTTATCCAGCATCAATGGCTGACCATCTTCAGACCATAAACTGATTGAAATATGTGTTGATGAAGCCTCTTCTCCTGAAAAAGGTAAGGCTTGAAAATCAAATTTTGCAGCTCCAAAATCTTGAGCATGCGCTTCGAGATATTCCCTAACTTCAGTTGCTTTTCTAGCAATTGTCAAAGGGTCGGCAATAATAGTTTTTGCTTCATATTGCCCTTTCTTATCGCCGGGATTTTCCTCTTCAAAAACCTCCGCTAAATGCAAAGATTTCAGCATTTCCTCTACAAATTTGACGTCAATTAAATTCTGATTATTCAGACCCTTATCATCAAGAGCATAACACTCAAGTTCAATGCTTGCCTTTAATTCAATTCCGTATTGATCTTTAAAGCGCTCAAGCGCGGAACTAATATATGATTGTGCTAAGATCTCGGCTTCAGAATAATCGTTTGAAGCGGATAGTAAATTTTGCTGGGACCTATAATGCTCTTTTGGATTTACAATATATTGATAATCTGAATCGTTATATTCACATGGCTCGATCATTTCCTTGATTAATGCCTCATTCTTGAGAAGCTCCATATCCAGCGAATACACCCAAAAGCGCTGACCTTCTTCATTGGGCGCTGTAATTGCTCTTCCTAAGCGAATACCATTAACTGTTAAATTTCTATGACTTAGAAGGCCTTCATTTGTTTTTTCAGGGTAAGTATGATTGCCTATGATTTGATAAGCGAATTGCTCCAGAAACGGCTGACTTAAATTCTTTAGCTTAGGGCGTTCTTCCTTTGATATCTCAAAAGAATCAAAAATGATTTGATTGTGTTTGGAAAGCCATGCCCAAGATTGAGCAATGATGGGATCAGAATCTGTTATCTGACCATCAGTTTTCTTTTTCCAGACATAAAAACCACTATATTCTGATACTGTTCCATGAATAGCACATTTCTTACCCGTATCCTCTCTCTCCCAATCGATACTTTGACAGCAATCCGTAAGTTTTCCTAAAAATAAGCCAATCGGATCACCGGGCTGCAACTTTTCCATGTAATAGTCGGGTTGCCCCAGATAAGCGCCATCAATAAAAATTTCAGGTAAGTAATCTTTGGTTTTTGCGGCTTTAAGAACATCCAATCCCATTGAGAAGTACTTAGGGCTTAATTCGTACTTAAAAGCTAATTCAGTAAAGGTAGGATTTTCAGAGAGTCTATTAAGATCATAAGTATCTTGATTTTCATTCCCTTTTTCTGCATTTTCATACAGCGCAAGCGCTGCATATTCAGCCATTTTCTTTACTGATTTTGGGAATTGAAGATGATTTTTTTGAATATAGCTCTCAATAACGGGAGCATTCTTAATAAAGCTTAATGATTGGGAATTTTCCCCATTTCTTAGAAGGAAATTTTTCCATTTATGTGGCGTCCAAATACCGTGAACGGGTAATTCAAAATTGCTGGCTGAGGTAATTCTATCGTAGAACAAGTGAGATTGCTTTAAAACAAACTCATTAACATCTTCGTCCCTATCGCGTTGTACCCTATGAATAAATGAAACAAAATTTTTGTCTAAATAGCGCTCGATTTCATTAATATTTGAAAATATGCAAGCTAAGCGATATGCATATAATGCCAAATTTTTATCATCCTTTCCTTCGATATCGGCAGCCAATTGAAGCAGAGATAGAGTTTGTTTGTAAAATTTAGCATTATAGCCTAAAGGAGATTGATAAGGAGGCACCCCTTCTGGTGCATTTTGGCCAGTCATAACAATCCAACGTTCATTACCTGCCCCTTCTTTCTGCCATATCTCATGCTTTGGGTGGCCAAGCAAATGAGCTAAATTTTCTGGAAGAATCTTCTCGGCTTCTTCAAATAAACTTTTTGGCACGTGGGATAAAATAATCAGTAATTCTGCTGATTCATTATTTTTAATCGAATCTCGAAACAATTTATAGTCATTATAAGATAACGCATCTTCAAGAATGTGAATTTTCTTAAGAGATATGAGTACAGAATTTAAAATATCAAAACGATTAATATTTGCTGCCTTATCTACTAAAGCATAGTTATTATTTGAGAACATTTCAGATAGAAATTTGGAGCCGCAAGTTTTATGGAGAGATTGTAATAGGGCTTTAAATGAGGCCCTATCCAAATTCTGCATAGCCTCCTCGATTAATTTATAATCATCTTTTCTTATTAAATCGCGCAAAGCCTTTGATTTATAGCTCAAAATATTTTCAAAGTTAACTTGAGTGGCTTTTTCAAATGCCTCAATTGATCTTTCATTATTAACTTGTTCATCAATAAAGCTTATAACCTCATCATCGGGAATAGGATATAGTTTTTCAAATTCTAGTGCCTGAATAGGGTCATTCTGATTATAAACAAACTTGCGTAGTACTTTAATTGCCTCATGGCTTTCAGAAACATGTTTAAACTCTAAAAAGGAAATTTTAGAGTCGTTATATGATATAATTTCAGATATTAGTTCTGGTCCGCCATAAGCTTCCGCCAAATCAAAAAATTTCTGCATACTTTCTTGAGTTGTGTTTTTAGTGAAAATATATTCAGCGTTTTGGGCTTGCGCTTTAATCATTGCAAGAACGAGTTCTTTCCCACCTAGTTTTTCAACCCATGTAATTAAATCGCCCATAATTTGAGTATTTCCAGCGCCGATAGCAGTAGAAAAAGCTATGTAATTGTAATTCTTTTTAAAACGATCGCTCATTAAGTCTAAAACAAGATCTTCATTCCCATCTTCATAAGCTAAAAGAAGCATTCGCTGAACAATATCCTGCATATCTTTTTTAATGGCTTCCGTTAAAGGAGGAAAATCATGACAAACATGTTTTTGAAAGAAGTCATGAATAAAGCTTTGCTTATCTTCAGTAGAATCAAATGGGAAATTCGATGCTACTTCTTTAGCCATTTGCAACAAATCTGCGACATCTTTCTTGGTGCCGTTTATTAAAGCATTCTCAAGATAGGTTTCACTATCGCTATAATCGATTGTTAAAAATCTTTTTTTGAGGCTAACATCATTAAGAAAATTTACTACTTGAATGGCTTTACGAACTGCATTTACTTGATCTTTATAACAATCATCATATAGTGACCAAGTCAAAACGTAATCCAGTCCGCCTCCATTCATAAGGCCGAGCATGGCTTCCTTGTCGTTCCAATGCTGAATGACATCCAAAATTTCAATGTACGTATCAATAATAGCGGAAGATCTATAATCGCCATGCTGATTGAAGTATTCCTCACTCAGATATTCTCTATCAACATATTCATATAGATCATTCATAAGGGCCTTACGAAGATCTGCATCTTTAACGTCTTTTAAAAAGGGTATTAAGCCCCTAAAAGATTCAATATCTCCTTTTATCGATCTTTCAAAAGCACCTTTGAATGCGTCAATAGCAACCTGATGATCCGTATAATTTTTTACATTAAAGGCAAAAGCCCAACCGGTTTGCTCATTGAAGGATCTAAGCAGTTGAGAATCTCTTGTATCTCTCACAAGATGATTGACGAGCAAATCTCCAACAAAATCTTGACCGCGAAGGGCGTATATTTCAGATGTAAATCGTTTAGCTATTTCATGACCACTGCCTAATATCCGGCCAAGAAATTTTTCATCTGCTAATGATACTATATGTTTAATTAAATCATGATAATTTTGAGTTATATAATGGATGTTTGGGATAAGGTAACTGGTAGCCGTATGGTTTGAAGATCCAGATTTTATAATTAGTTCAGCTAAAAGCTTATATTGCTCTTCGCTGTTTTGAGCATTTAAAAAATCAAAATAAAAGCTAATAATTTTTTGGAAATTGCCCTCTGTCTGCAAATCATGAATAACCAAATATTCACTTACAAACAGTTTTAGAAAATCCCCTGCGAATTGTGCATTTTGCTCCTTTAATGATACCGCAATCTGCTTAACCGTAGAGAAACCTTGGACACCAGATATTTGAGCAAGATTTCCAATATTTTCCTCGAGGAATTTATAAAAAGAATTACCCATTGCTGTATAAGCAATTTGAATAAGTTTTTCTATGTCTTGATCTTGCTCTAGCCCTGATAATATTTGAAAGAATAATCGATTATGACTTAAGGCTTGACTGGCAAAATCATTTCCATCTTCTTTAGACAGTCTTTTCTCAAAACCATTTAAAAGTGCAAGAGTTTGAGATGATGTTAGTTTTTCGTAATGGTGAGGATTATGCATTTGAACGATGTGAGTCACAACTGGATACGCAAATGCCAGATCTACACATCTTTGTATGAAAGCTTCATTCTCTGCCTGCCGCGCTTCCGACAAAAGAACAAAATTATTTTTTCCAACAATCTCTATAAATTTAAAATTATCGCCTAATGTACTTATATTTATTGCGTCTAAATACAGGTTTACTGCTTCAATATTTTTATTCTTACCCGCTAGTAGAATAGCCCCAGAATCATTAGCTGCTACTAGCGCCAAGGCCAGCTTATATTTTTTCTTTTGAACGAATTTGGAGACGAGGGCAGGAAGCGTATTTTTTTGCCCCGAATAAGCTAGAATGTGAAGTAATATAATCTCTAGAGCAGTTTTTGCTCCGCTTTTTTCCTCTGCACTTTGTTCACCTTGATAAATATTTTCTAAAAATTGCTCAAGAACGTTAAGACGGTCATGCTCTACAAGGTAACGGAGATTTGAAAATAGATAGGTTAGATCAGGGGTATTTAACTCTCCTCCCTCATCTCTTTGATCTTTTTGTATTTTTTCAAGTAAATGCAGCATGTAATTTCCCTAGAGGCAGGAAAAATAACACGATTTTCGTTTAATATGCAAAATAAATATGCTTTTTGAGCTGCGATATTTATCAATTACTATTTATTATCAATAATTTAGATTAATAAATGGCCGCTATACATAAGATTGACAAGCCTCGCCAATCTGCTTATTTTCGGAAAATATCCAACTTACAACGTGAGCTACCATTATGAGCCAGCCAAAATACGATTACACAAATTTATTTAATGTCCTTTCATCGGCATCCATAAATTTTGAAGATGTAAAGCGTGAACTGCGGCCAGTGCTGAAAGCAAATCTGGAATCGAAAGAAATAATTGGCGTCATTAATCATACCGCAGGAAAAATTACTGATATTTCGCAAAAGCGCGATTTGGGACAGTGGGTATGGGGTTATGTTGGCAGCGAGTGGGTTATAAACAATGCCAAAGATAGAGATGAAGCAGAAACTCAAGAAATTGAAACTGCTGCCATTCGGATAGTTTTTGACACAATTGATGATCTGCCGGAGGAACAAAAATTTGAAACTGCCAAGTGGGTTTGTCAAAAAGCAAAGGATAATAATGAAGAGTTGTTTATTTCTGCAGCAACAAAAAGATTAGCGCTTATTGATTCTCTTCCACCAGAACAGCAATATGAAGAATCCTATGAGCTGTGGCTTGTAATTGCTAAAGATCATGAGCTTGAAGAGAAGGTTCTAGAAAAAGCATTTAATTCAATCAGCAAGTTACCAGAAGAGAAGCACCTTGGCGCAATTAAATGGGTACTTAGCCATCTTTCTGAGAACCATGATTTTTATCCATCTATTTTTGAAAAAGCCCTTGAGCTTTTAGACATCTTGCCTGCATCAGAAGTGTTTGAAGAGGCACAATGGCTAGCTGCACATACACAAGATAAAAAGCTAAAACCTCAAGCTCTCGAAAAAGCCTTTAAAGGTGTAGCCAATATTTCATCAATGGAATATGAAGCGGGCACGCAATGGCTACTAGATCAAAAACCAAAAGCGCCTTTGAGGAAGTCCATCGAAAAATTCATGAAACAACATGGAATAAATGAAGCTATGGGTTTTGAGGCTTTTGCTGAAAAAATCAATACTCCGGAAGCCAAATAATAACAATACCTCCAGAAATAAATTACTCTATTATCTACACGGAGGTTAATTATGTATTTTGTTTATTTCCTGAGAAGCGAATCTAATCCGAAAAAGCCTTATACGGGCTATACAAATAATTTGACTAGGCGTCTGAGGGAACATAACGAAGGACGCGCAGAAAAGTCTTACACGCTAAGATTTAGACCTTGGAGAATTGAAGCCTTTGTTTATGTAGATACAGAAGCAACCGCCATGATCGTAGAAGCCTATTTCAAAAATGCTTCAGGAAAGGAGAAGTTTAGAAACTTTGCAATTAAAAACCCGCATCATCCTAATCCCAAACAAGGCTTCTTTGATACTGCAAGAGAAGGCAGGGCTTTTGGAAGTGGGGAAAATCGGTTTTGGGTTAGCAAGGAAAATGAGCGAACTGTAATAACGAAAAAAAGGCCTTAGAATTCTTAGGTTGGATTATCTTCAAATTTAAGGGCTGACATCGGATCTTTCAGGATGGCACGCAACATATTGTGAATGACATCACCGTTATGTCTTAACCTGCCTATCATTTTGATCGCATCCTCATAGTCCTGAGGATTATAAAGATCGTAGTGCTCAAAAAACCGATGCACGAGGATATTTCTGTCATCTACAAACTGTCTTAAAACCTCTTCAAACTCTTCTGGAAGCCTGACCTTTTTCTTCAATTCATCAACCAACCGGCCTAAAGTTCTTTTGTTAGAAAGCCATTTATATGGATCGGCAGGATCAACTTGGGCAGGATTTTTGAACACGTAAGTTAGGACAGCTTTTAGGCCTTCCTCTATGGGTTGCGACCACAGCAGAGCCGCTCCAACAGATTGTTCAAGATAATCTCTTTTTTGCGGTAGGGTCATATCGGAAATCGTTCTCATAACTCACTGTCTTCGAAGTTAGGCTAAAATATGAGCGATCGGATCGTGAGTGTCTAGGCAACTACCCACCTTACCGTATACAAAATTAGAATTGCCTTTTCGATAACACGATTTTTATCTAGTATCAGGCTAGATTCCCGAGGAAAAGACATTGCTAATAAGACCAAGATTTACAGAGTTCCATGACGTTTATGTGCCTCAGCATGAACTCGATTTTGCTATTCCGTTTTTAAATGAAGACATTCCGCTATATATCGATCCCTTTCTCATATGGAAGAGCCCATCCCTAGCGGACAAAGGGCTTCATCAAATGATTCTCGCTGCCTTCAATAATCTTGGCCTTCTGATGAAGTCAGGACAGACTGAGCAAGCAGTTAAACAACTTATACTAGCTTCCGAATGCGACGAAGTCGGGCTAGGTAACTCTGCTGCTAGAAAAGGTAAGCGTATTGGGGAGAAATCCGCGAAAGAAATTTTATCTCTTTTTCACAAAATTCCGTTTTATCGAGATAACGGATTCCGACACTTCGAAGAAATTCAATTGTTCGTGGATGGTATCGGCAAAGATCGTGTTAGCGATATTGCTTGTAATTTTATGAAGAGTTATCTCATCGATTACACGCATCAAGAATGCGAATCTCTAGGTATACCCATGCAAGCAGTGAAAGTTCATGCTGTTTACAATCATGACAAAAAGCTATTTGAATCTATTACTGCCAATCTACCCGTCCATCCTGAAAGTAAGGTTCCTCTTTTACTAATTCCGAAGCGTTGGTTACGACATGTGCCTTGGATTAACTATGATAGTTACTTCAGAGATCATTGTCCGCAGGACGATATTGCTCATACAGGCGAAGAACTAACCAGAGTTAAAGTTTTAACATTTAATCGTGAAAATTACGGGATAATTGATGCCTATGTTAAAGAACGAGAGCGAACTGCGATAGATTGCGCGCACGATCCGCTGTTTACTCAAATTCCAATTCTTTCAGCAAGACGTAAATTCGCTACAATTAAAAAGCTTCCAACAGGTAAAAATGATGGCGCTGATGCAAAGTATGAAACAGCGGTTGGAGAACTCTTGCCATCACTGTTTTATCCGTATCTCGATTTTGCTCAGGAGCAAGCAAGGACAGAGGATGGCGTTAGCATACGTGATTTGATCTTTTATAATAGCAGAAATCATGAGTTTTTGCAGGAAATTATGACAGATTATGGATCGCGACAACTAACATTTGAAATGAAGAATGTTGCAAAAATCGAGGCCGGGCATGTCGATCAGCTTAATAGGTATTTAAAAGATGACCTAGGCAAGTTTGGGGTTTTCGTGACCCGCAATCCGTTGCGATCTGCCGAGCAGAAACGGACGATTAATTTATGGTCTGGTCAGAGAAAGGCGATTATAGTTTTAACTGATCAGGATTTGGAGCAGATGGTAGAAGTCTTTGATAGCAAGCAAAGGCATCCAATTGACGTACTAATAAGAAGCTACGTTCAGTATAAAAGGTTATGTCCTTAGGAGAAATTATGAACGCCAACGAAGAAGTAGAAAAATTAGAAAAAGTTATTGGCCAGTTACAAGGTGCTTATGCCGAGGTCTCAATTTTGGCAAAAAAATCACCTGCAGATGCATTAAACGCTTTCAAACTCAATTTGATAAACAATGTAATTAAAACAGCAAACGAGGTTCTTGGAGAAAAATATAGACCATTTGACCACTTTGATAAATTTGATCCCAATGATCTGCCTAGCAATAGTGATGTTACGATGATATTGGCACAGTATATGGAAGAGGCTGAAAGATTCAGATCTGATAATGTTATTTATGTTCCGTCTGAAGGATGGGTTTATAAAGTTGCCGGAAAATCTTCGGGCATCAAGTCAGGTCCACCAAGTAAAATCGGGAAAAAGTAATGGATTTATCAAAAACAACTACGCAAGAATTTGTAGAAATTTATACAGCAACCAACCCAGTTTTTCTCGGGGTAATTAAAGAAATAAGAGAGCTGTCAAAAAAGAAGCCTGATTCGATAATGAGTCCCGGTAAAGTGAAACTGATTAATAGAGTTTTAGAGGACCTAAAAAAAATCCTCCAAGCTGAACCAGAAGGAAAGTTTTTAGATTTATTAGATGATAAAGATTTGCCACAAACTAGCGATGCTGTTTTGATAATGGTTCAATATGAGACGGCTCTAGAAGTTTTTAAAGATAGATATTATCAAAGCTACAGAGATGGTAGCTATAACTATAAACAGGCTTGGGTTACGCCTGAGTTTATAAAAGAGTATAATGGCGACGATGATGAATATGAAGATGACGACGAGGAAGATGAAGGTGGGGAATATCAAGAAGACGTTGAGGTAGAGGTAGACGATGAATGACGCTGATAGTTAAACACCTGCAAGTTCTGAAACGTCACATTCTAAATGTTTTGCAATCTTCACTACTGTCAAGAATGCCGGGTTTCTTTTACCTCTTTCAAGAAGACTAATATAAGTAGGGTCAAATTCGCATAGCTCAGCCAATTGTTCCTGAGTAAGACCATTTTTCTTTCTATGGTCTTTAATATTTTTGCCTAATGCTTTTAACGCTTGTGTTTCTCTTGACATACCCTCCCATGCTGACTAAGTATGACTAATAGTCCACGGACTCACAGTCATATTTATGGGGAGAGATATGAATAAATATATTTTTATTATCAGTTTTTTAGCTTTATCAGGATGCGTAACCGGCGCTTCTCAAAATCAATTAAATTCTGCTATGCAAAAAGCTGAGCAGGCTTCGGCTAATTGCCCCATGGCGGCTATGCCTTATGAGCTTTCATCCGCTTGGGAAATGTCTCAGAAGCTGACCGAAAAAAAATGTCCAGCACTCCCTAAAAACTCTGAACCAACGCCTGACCAAGTAGAAAAAACTTCAAACTGCTGGGAATCAATAGTCAAAGAACACATATCCCCTGTCACAAAGAATAAAAAGGCTTTAAATAATCTTTTAGCTGCGAACCGTAAAGTGAAGCAGGATTTCCAAACAGGAAATATTGATAGATCAACAGCCAGAGCGAGAAATGATCAGAACTGGGCTGATTATGCGGTAAGGGAGATTTCCTATTTCCAACTGGCTCAATGTCAGAATGCCAGCCTTCAACATAACGTTATGCCTGTGTATCACAACAAAGCAGAACTAGCCGATTTCATGGCTCAGAGGTCCGAGATTGCCCTAAAGATAGATCAAGGGAAACTGACGCCTCAGGAAGGTGATATTCAGCTTCAAAAGGCCTTCGCTGAGTTTGCATCATCAGAGCAAAACGCTAATGCGACTTTACGGGCTCAAAATGCTCAAGAGTGGCAGGCATATTCGGCTCGTATGGGGCAGGTGTCTCAGCAACTGTTAAATGCTGAAGCGGCGCAGCAGCAGAGTAGCAGCATTAGAAATTCGAATTGCCAGTTCATTGGTAACCAGATGCAATGCCAAAGTTGGTAGGGAATTTGACTGGCGTTCAGGGATTCCAAGGATGTCTGAGGATTGAGTTAATTTTTGTGGCTAGGTAGGTAGCTAGGGTTGTCCTACAAGGAATCCTGAGGCAATACTGGGCGCTATAGGGCATAAATAAGACGATGATGGGTAGCTCATCTAACTAGCTTAATGACTGGTATTTCTGTCTTAGTTATCAGAAGAAATATTCAGAAGCTATATGCTCCCTTAACCTAAGTACTAAAGCACTAGTAGTACAGCTTAACTGTATAGAGAGACTACTAACCCCTTAAATACCCTATAGTTAGTTATCTTATAGATCATTTAAGCCTAAGCTACAGACCTTAAGAATGTTCCTGAAAGATCGAAAACTCTAATTCGAGAATAGATAGGTTTAATAGTCGGTTTAGCTAGAGGGATATTATGCTCATCGTAAGCTAGTAACATTTTATCTTCTAAGAGGGCTTGATGTTCCTGAGGTACTAAAAAAGAGTCATGAACAGACAGGCAAGGAATTCCATGATCTACCGTAATCGCGCTTAGTACTGTTTGTGCTATTTTAGAATCCCACCACATCAAATATGAGCCTATTCCCGTATGAAGATGAGCTTTAAGAACCGGATGAGCCTTCATAAGCTTCAGGACTATCTGGTTGTATGCATCCAGATTAGGCAATAGCTCAATATTCTTATCTACTTTCTTTCGCATATCACTAATTGTGGCTCTAAATCCTTCAGTGACAGTGGAGCAGTTAATAGCCATCATGAAAACCTTCTTTACTAAAGAGCGAGGCAGTCCCTCATCAATTGCGTATGGGTCATTTCTGTACTTTTCTGGCATCGCTAGGCCAGCAAGACCATAAATGAAGTAGAGGTGGTTCGCCCTATAATCTAGCTCTACAGTTGGTTGGCCATTGATGGTGATATACGGCCTGAGACCTTTCTTGCAGGTTTCCCACCATGGTCCATAAAAGCGTCCCCCAGCCTCAGGGCCATTGAAGATGCGGTATGTTGTTACTCGATCAAGGTTCGTTCCCTTCTTGTAGATAGATACAAGATCAATATCGGCTGCTCTTATGATTTCATTATAGTTCTTTAGAAACAGTCTGGTTCTTTCGATGTCAGGATTAAGAGGGTAGTCGAGAAGCATCTTTTTATTCTCATCCTTAATAATAACACCCCCGCATATCATTTCTTGATGGAAACGAATACCATCTAGCGTATGCTTATTTAGAAAATGTTTAAGCTTATCTGTAGGCCTGAATCTTGAAACTCTTCGATAATCTCCGTATCGAACTCCCAATTTGTGTTCTAACCAACCCTCTGCGGTCAGACAATCCACAACGCTCTTGAGCTTTCGGAACTTGTAATTGAAGGGATTCTGATATTGGTGGACTTTATCAATATTATTGTCTCTCGGATAAGCAACAAATCCGTCCTGCTGATACCGTTGAGTCCTTATTATTGAGATCAACAGCAATCGGAGATGCTTGGTAGTTAATCGCTTATTCCCGGGAAATTTAACAATGGCAATAAGCTCATCTATTGCCGCTTGCATTTCATTTGAATCTGAGCAGCTCCAATTAAGTTCTATGAATGTTGAGTTGTCGTAGATGTTAGGGGGTTTAAATATAGTAGGAATGGCGGAGGTGTTAAATGCAATGATGTTAGACATGAGTCATCAACGCTCTTTGAGAGAGCGTCCTTCTTTTGAGTTGAGTTGATATGATTGAATGGGATAGCGGCTTAAGCAGCGCATCCTTGGGATACTAGAAACTAAGTCCAATAGTGTGGGATATTTAGGGGATTAATAAACCCGCTACATTCAAAGCTGGGCGCGTATAGATGAGAAGCTTATACGCCATGATCCAAAGGCCTTTATGACGGTATAACCACC
>JBQTJN010000042.1:0-21633 GCA_052387095.1 Alphaproteobacteria bacterium | reverse complement strand
CTTGTCCGGCGCCTTGACGCCGTCCAGGCTGCGAATCTGCAGCCTGTCTTTCGCGTAAGCCACGCCGTTCTGGTACGCGACCTCCGCCACGCCGAGCCCCTGCATCGCGACACCCAGACGCGCCGCGTTCATCATCGTAAACATCGCCCGCAGGCCTTTATGCGCTTCGCCGACCAGCCAGCCTTGCGCGCCGTCAAAATTCAGGACGCAGGTGGCGGAGCCCTTGATACCCATTTTATGTTCGATCGAACCGCACGTGACCTGGTTGCGCGCACCGCCCTCAGGCATGAATTTGGGCACCACGAACAGGGAAATTCCCTTCACCCCTTCCGGCGCATCGGGCAATTTCGCCAGCACCAGGTGAATAATATTTTCTGTCAGGTCATGTTCACCGGCGGAAATAAAAATCTTTGTTCCTGTAATCGCATAGGACCCGTCGCCTTTCGGCACCGCTTTCGATTTGATAAGGCCGAGATCCGTGCCGCAATGGGCTTCTGTCAGGCACATTGTGCCGGACCACGCGCCTGTAATCAGGTGCGGCAAATAGGTGGATTTCTGCGCGTCCGTGCCGAAAATATGCAGCGCCTCATACGCGCCCTGGCTGAGACCCGGATACATCCCGAACGACATATTGGCGGAGCAGATCATTTCCTGCATAACGGTATTCACCAGTGCCGGCATGCCCATGCCCCCATGATCCGGGTCGGAACTTAGGCCGCACCAGCCGCCTTCTGAAAACATTTTATAGGCTTCCTTGAACCCTTTCGGTGTGGTCACGATGCCATTCTTTAAATGACAGCCTTCCTCGTCGCCGCTCTGGTTGAGCGGGAATAAAACTTCCTCGCAGAGCTTCGCGCCTTCCTGGATGATCTGGTCGATCAGCTCGGTCGAATGCTCCTCATAACCTTTGAGCTTGGATAAATCCTCTAAGCCCAGCACATCGTGCAGGATAAAACGGATATCATCGAGCGGGGGGGAATAAACGGGCATGGGGGCAGGCTCCTGGAAAAGGTTCAGCAACCATTATAGCGCAATTCAGGCAGGATTTTTAGCCACGATTATTAAAGTTTTCAGGTGACTTTCAAATCATACCCGGCATGTGTTTCGCGTCTGATTGCAAGAATCTCCCGCAGATCGTCGGGCAGGGGCTGCTGCCGGCGGCCATAAGCCCAGGGGTAGGGCGTCCAAACCATTTTCTGAATGGCGGGAACGATAGTACTGCGCCACCAGGAAGAGGCGGCGCGTAAAAATCTTTCATTGTAAGGTGGAGCGTCAGGACCAGCGTCATCAATGTGCTCTTGTATAATATGCATAAGTGCAATCGCCGGCTTGGCTTTGCTGACGGCCTGCAGCGTATTTTCAATGTGCGGCCATCTTCTCTTCGCTTTGTCGTTAAAATTGAGGGTGAGAGAGGGCGCCATATCTGCTTCATGCATGACCAGTGTCTTGAAATCCGCTTCGGCGACGAAAGATCCATCGAGCAAGGCATGTGTTCCCGCCATCATCTTTTGCGCATCGCAATAAAGCATTGCCACATAGGCCTGTTCTTCGTTGGCTTTCTTCAAAGGGTCAGTAAATGTAAAGCGGTCTTCCGCTTCATTGATCTGCGCACTGGCGCCGACTGCCATCAGGCGGTCATGCGTCCAGGTATTGTCCATTTTAAGACGGCGGAACGAATGGGAAAAATCGGTGCGCACAGCCGGTATTTGCGAGCGTATGAACAAATTGTAATTCCACAATTCAGAATCCATGAAATCCCGAACATCTTTTTCCGTGAGAAGCCCTTTATGCAAAGCGACGTGCATTTCTTCCATGAATTTTCCGACTGTAAACCAGCCGTCATGGTGCGTCTGCATGAGCGCGATGCCGTTATTATTGCCAATAGCGCGCTGCCGCAGGAGAGTCAGTTTTTGACCGCTTCTAGCAATGGCGCGCGGCGTATGATTGGTGTGGGCGAGTATGGTGAAATCGGAAGCGATCGATGCAACCGAATCCAGAACCGCATCGCCCCCATTGCTGCTTTTAGCTTCCCGCAGAGAATGATAATGCTCCATCATGCGCGTTGGTGTTCTTTCAAGAAACTTTTCCATCTCCGGACTGAATATGTCGCGTGGCCGAATGAACGTACCTTTTTTGACCAGCCCGTCCAGCTCCATACGGATGCCGATGACCTCGGCAATCTGGTTTTTCATTTCGCGCTCAATCTCACGGGGTGTGCGGTAGGTTTCGCGCCCCTGGATCGTGACAATGACGCTGTTCACCATATCCTTGATTTCACGGCTGATATCTTTGCCTGTCTGTTCCTGGTAATCCTGCAGCGCCTGCGCCCGTACCCGTACCATCACCATCGGATCGCCGCCACCCCGCTCATTGGACATACCGCTGCCTTCTTTAATATATTCCGGAATATTATTATCCGCGGACAGCCATGTATTGATAAAAGTCTGCGCGTAAACAAAAATATTTGAAAATATCCCGGATTGCCGCGTAATATCACTGCGCGCAAACATGCGGGCTAGACTGTTTTTGATAAATTGGCCGGGTACGCGGTTTTGGCGCCGTTCCTGCAAATATTTCTTGGCGCCTTGCGCAATATTCCTGCTGAGGTCTTTGCCCGTAGCGCTTATGTCCTCCAAGCTTTCGCTTAAAGGTGCAGACACCATAAGGCCTAATCTGAAAGAACTGAGCAAAAAGTTATTCAGGTCGTAAGCGCCGTCATTCGCCTCGGCAATGATAAACAGGGGCCCGAACTTCAATTGGTACAATTCCATGACTTCGAGGCGCTTCAGAGTCGCATAAGTCTGCAGCGGATAGCCGTTTTCGTCATAACATTCAGGATTGGCTTCGAAAAGAAAAGTTTTCAATGTCCCATTCCGGCTCATGAAATTTTCGATTTTATCGAAAAATGCGCGTTGGAGTTCCGGCGGTAAATTGCTGAATTTTTTATATTTGGCGGATTCGATCTCCAGGAAATCTACCGGTGTCAGGATATTGTGACTGAGCACGTATTTCCGGAAATTCTCGCAGTTGAAAAGATTATCAGCAATCTGACGGTTTACAACATCATTATGGCGTGGTTCGATTTTCGCCAGCACCATGCCGTCGGATTGCAAATTTTCCAGACTGTCTTCCATGAGGGTTATGGCTTTATCGTCCCATTTGTTTCCAGCGCCGATTTGCACAAGATTCCTGAATTCGTCGCAAATTTCGTTATAAAATGTCAGGCCTTTGTCATCGGGAAATGTGCGCCCCAAATATTGCCGGTTATTGTAAATTTTTGCCGTCCGGTCTTTCAGTCTTTCAAAATCCTGGTTTTTTTCGCGGAATTTTTCCTCGCGTTCGCTCGGGTCAGTTGTGGTATGAATGTCGGTCCAGACCGTTTCAATATCATCATAAAGTTCCCCCAGGTCATTCCCGAGATCATCAAGCAATTCATAAATCGCCTTTAATTCAGGCGTTTCGATCTGCGATGAATCGGCGCGCTTTGCAAGCAGCGCTTCAAGCGTCATTTCTTTGGCGGGAGCACTCGGATCCTGAATAAGCAGATCGGCCTGTTGAAGATCCCAAAGATGCGTCAGAACCGACATATAAGTGGTGGTCACCATGCCAATCAGAAGACTCCAGTGTTCCGCATTGACTTTGCCGTCAATATCGCCCATCTGCCAGATGCGCAGAGTCATGTCGCGTTTTGTATCGCGCTTGGTGAGATCCAGCGGCGCATGGCGATGTGTTTTTGTGCCATAGACCTCTTTCATGTTCCCGGCCAGCTTATTCATGGACCAGCGGCGGGCCAGTATGTCGCGCATAGCGTAATCCATGGCCGACCATAATTCTTCCAGCGTGTTCGCCCGGTCTGCCGGTGCCAGGTCTTCAGCCTCCAGCAAAGGCAGGATAAGATTGTGCCCGGCATCAGGGACGTTCTGACCGGCATTTACAAGAGACAGGAGAAGATCGACGGCGTTGGTGGCGCCAGGCGCTCTTTTCTCCAGCAGGTCGCTATTGGGATGCGACGTATTCGTTCGGCCGTTCCAGAACTGATCGATAATTTCCTCGATATAATCGGGACCCTTGCCGGCCGCTCTGGCAATCTCAATTACTTTTTTCAAATTGTAAGGGTTATGTTCGGCATCATCTGGAATATTGAGCTGTGCAATTCTCCACGCCGCCTGCTGGATGAGGGCTTCTGTCTCGCCGAGCCGCAGATAAAAATTGAGTTCGTCCTGATTAAGGTGATCAACCGCTTCTTTATAGCGCACGTGCCCGTCCGGGCCGCCTGCAATATTGTGATGCGCCTGGAAAAGTGTGGCGGCTGCCGTATACCGGCCGCTAAAAGTTTCAAGGGCTTCGTTCAATTGCTGAGTCAGCACCGCGGCAATCGCCACCTCATCAGTGCCTGAAAAAACATTGTCGTTCATAAAAATGCGCCCTAATTTAATGAAGGCTCAACTTATATGAAAATCAGGAACCACGTCAATAAATATGACAATAAATGAAGGATTTTGGCCTAGATCATCGCCATGCCGCCATTCACGTGAAGGGTCTGGCCTGTGATATAGGCCGCTTCCTCGCTGGCAAGGTAGAGGGTGCTGGCCGCTATATCGGCGGGCGAGCCCATGCGCCCCGACGGGATACTGGCGGTAATCCGGGCTTTCTGGTCGTCATTCAGCGCATCTGTCATCGGGGTGGCGATGAAGCCGGGGGCGATGCAGTTGACGGTGATATTGCGGGATGCAATCTCCTGCGCCATGGCTTTCGACCAGCCGATCATGCCGGCCTTGGAGGCGACGTAATTGCACTGGCCCGGGTTGCCGGTCACACCGACGATCGAGGAGATATTGATGATGCGGCCCCAGCGGCGTTTCATCATGCCTCGCTGCACGGCCTGCGCCAGTTTGAACGGCGCGCTTAAATTAACATCGATGACTTCGTTCCATTCCTCGTCCTTCATACGCATGGAAAGATTGTCACGTGTGAGTCCTGCATTATTGACGAGGATATCGATTTGCCCCATCGCCTCTTCCGCGGCTTTCACCAGCGCAGCAATCCCGTCATTGGAGGACAAATCCGCCGCCAATATGTGCACGCGGGATCCCAGCTCCTTGCTGAGTTGCTGCAGCTTGTCCGTGTTGCGTCCCGAGATGCCGATATCAGCCCCGGCCGCGTGCAGTGCTTTTGCAATCGCTTCGCCGATACCGCCGGTCGCACCGGTCACCAGAACTTTTTTACCCGTCAGGTCAAACATGCTCGCTCCTGTTAAAATCCCGCTTTATCATCCACGTTCCAGCTTTTGAATCAAGGCCTCGATCTGCGCGGGTCCTTCAACGCTTTCGCAGGCAATATCCTTGTCGATGCGGCGCACCATGCCGGACAAAACCTTGCCGGCGCCCAGCTCGATCATCTCCTCAACGCCCTGTTCCCTCATCCACAATACGGATTCGCGCCAACGCACCATGCCGGTAATTTGCTGCGTCAGAAGAGCCGGGATTTGCTGCGCATCGCGCACGCCCTGCGCCGTAACATTGGACACAACCGGCACAACCGGGTTGTTAATTTTTGTTGCGGCCAACGTTTGCGCCATGATATCGGCGGCGGGCTGCATGAGGGCGCAGTGAAAGGGCGCGCTGACGGGGAGCAGGATAGCCCGCTTGGCGCCTTTTTGCTGCGCGAGAGCCATGCCGGCTTCGACACCAGCCTTGTGACCGCTGATTACCACCTGCCCGGGGGAATTATCATTCGCTACCTGGCAAATATCCTTGCCGGTGACCTCCTGCACAATTTGCTGCACGGGCTTTAAATCAAGGCCGAGAATAGCCGCCATCGCTCCCACGCCCACAGGCACAGCTTTTTGCATCGACTGGCCGCGCAGTTTGAGCAGCTTCGCGGTATCGGACAGGCTGATTGCCCCGGCAGCGGTAAGCGCAGCATATTCACCAAGACTGTGCCCAGCGAGAAAGGCGATGCTTTTCGCGAGATTAATCCCGCCTTGCTTCTGCAGCACACGCACAATCGCCATCGATACGGCCATAAGAGCGGGCTGCGTATTTTCGGTGAAATTAAGGTCGCTCTCGGACCCTTCGAAAACGATTCGGCTCAAGGCCTGTCCGAGCGCCTCATCGACCTCCTCGAAGACTTCGCGGGCTTCGATAAAGTTCTCCACAAGTTCGCGGCCCATTCCGGGATATTGCGAGCCCTGTCCGGGGAAAATAAAAGCGCGGGTCATAGGTCTCCTTTTCTCAGCTATTTCAATTTATATTAGAAATTTTCTATCTTTTAAGAAATTATTCCTGATATTTTTATGCTGTTTTGTGCATTAAATCTTTGCAAAAATTGTTTGACAACTTTGATCATGCTGTGAAATCCTGATCTTAATCATAAAAAACTTATTGCTTATCATCAGGGAAACGACCGGGCCGCCGGGAGCGGAGGCCAGCCGTCGTAACCGCGTTGCTCAAGTCATTAAGCCTAGCATCCGGTTTAGCGGATGCTTTGAAAAACATACAGGGAAATATCATGAGCTGCACGATCCATCAACGCATCAAGGCCCTCATTGAAGATACCAGTGAGATTTTCTATAATACAACAGACGCTATGAACGCCGATTTCGCGGAATTCGCCAGTCTTGCTGTTGCGGAATTCCGTGCCGTTCTGATGGAGCCCACTTTGACACGGGGGCAGCTGTCCGCCATGCTCCGCAGCGGCATGGGCAAATCCCGCGAACAGGGGGATGACTGGCCGCATTTCCTGGCCGAGCATGTGCAGACCGTCGCCAACGCGAACGCCGCCGAATAGTTAATTTTGCATTCCCCGCGGAAGCGGGGATCTTTTGACTTTTAAGATCCCCGCTTCCGCGGGGAAAACACCTTTAAAACCGTTTCCTGTCTCAAATCCCAAGAAACCCCTTGCTTTGGCGCAGGCCTTTACGCTAAGAGTACGCCAACTTAGACCTCGCCGGCTCGCAAAGCAAACCGCAGGTTTGTTTGCTCTTTTTAAAAAGAGCGAACAATTCCTTTAGAATTGCTTCGCAGAGTGTCGGCTTTTCCGCTCAATAAGGGGCGGATATAACCGGGAGGAAACCAGATGGCTCAGAAAGCCGATACTAAAGCTGTGAAAACGGCAATTTACGAGACCGTGTTTATGGTCCGTCAGGATCTAAACGAAACGCAAGTGAAGGACTTGGGCGATAAGTTCATCAAGATCGTCGAAACCTTCGGCGGCAAGATGCTCAAGACCGAAAACTGGGGCCTGCGTACGCTGGCCTACAAAATCAACAAGAACAAGAAAGCGCACTATGTGCTGTTCGAAATGGAGGCCCCTTCGGCGGCCGTGATCGAGCTTGAGCGTAACCTGCGCATCGAGGAAGACGTTCTGCGCAGCCTGACGACGCGCCGCGAAGAGCCATCCAAAGGCCCGTCCGCCATCCTCAACAAAGACCGTTATGATTCCGATACAAAAGAGAAAGAGGCTGCATAATGGCCGCACAAAGAGAATCCAGAGACTCCAGGGACGATAAGGGCGGTAAGCGCCCGTTCTTCCGCCGCCGCAAATCCTGCCCGTTCACGGGTCCGAATGCGCCGGAGATCGACTGGAAAAATGTCCGCATCCTCGGCCGTTATATTTCCGAGCGGGGCAAGATCATCCCGAGCCGTATCACTGCCGTTTCACAAAAGAAACAGCGTGAGCTGGCGATTGCAATCAAACAGGCGCGTTTCATGGGCCTGATGCCTTATGTCCGCACTGAACAGGAGCCGCGCTCCTATTCACCGCGCGACCGCGACGATAGAAGTGGCGGTTATGGCGGTGGCGGCGGTTACGGATCCCCCCGCGGCGAAGGCCGCGAATTTAATAAAGAGCCGCGTGAGCCACGTGAATTCAACAGCACCCCCCGTGAACCCCGCACACCGAGAGAAGGATAATCATCCATGACAACACAAGTCATTCTCCTTGAGCGCGTTGAGAGCCTCGGCCAGATGGGCGACGTAGTCAGCGTCCGTCCCGGCTATGCCCGCAATTACCTCCTGCCGCAGAAAAAAGCCCTCCGCGCCAGCAAGGAAAACATCGCTTATTTCGAAACCCAGAAGAAAAAGCTGGAAGCCGACAATGAAGGCCGCCGCAAGGATGCGGAAAAGCAGGCTAAAAAGATCGGGGGCACGGTTGTGCCGCTGATCCGCCAGGCCTCTGAGGCCGGCCAGCTGTTTGGCTCCGTCACGGCCCGCGATATTTCGCAAGGCCTGTCCGAAGTCTCCGGCGAGAAAATCGACCGCACGATGGTGCAGCTGAACCAGAACTTCAAACTGCTCGGTTTGTTCCCGGTTGATGTTCTTCTGCACCCTGAAGTGAAGGTTTCGATCACCATCAACATCGCCCGCTCGAAAGAAGAGGCGGAAGTGCAGGCCAAAACCGGCAAGGCATTGATCGCGACAAGCGGCAATGAACAGAAAGAAACGAAAGAGGTCGAAGCGGATCTCTCCGGGGTTCTGGAAGACAGCGCGCTGCAGGCCGAGGAAGAAAAGAAATCCGAAGAGTCCGAAAAGGCGTCGGAAGAGTAATTTTCCGTCATTGCGGGGAGCGGCATAGCCGCGACGCGGCAATCCACTTTTTAAAGGTGGATTGCTTCGCTCCGGTTGGTCGCTCGCAATGACGGTATTAACCCCTGTAATTCACAGGCATTTATAAATAAATCTAGCCCTTAACAACTTATGTTGTTAGCCTTCTCCCATGGCAAAAGTTGTGAAATTTGATTCCGGCCCGGATGTGGATGCCAAGCCCTACCGCGTTCTGCCGCATAACCAGGAGGCGGAGCAGGGACTGCTGGGCGCGCTGCTGATCGATAACCGTGCGCTGGAAAAAATCGGCGACTTCCTGCGCGAACCGCATTTTTTCATCCCCGCGCACCAGCGCATTTACAGGGCCATCGAGATTTTCGCCGAGCGCGGCCAGCAGGCATCTCCCGTTACGCTGAAAAATTATTTTGAAAAAGACGAAGACCTGAACGATGTCGGTGGCCCGGCCTATCTCGCCGCGCTCGCCGCCAATGTCGTCAGCGTCATCAACGCCAATGATTACGCCCGCACGATTTATGACCTTCACCTGCGCCGCCAGCTGGTGACCATCGGCGAGGAAGTCGTCAACGATGCCTATGACCAGGCGCTCGAAGTCGAGGCCACCGATACGATCGAACGCGCCGAAGCCAGGTTGTTCGACCTCGCCGAAAGCGGCGATTCCCGCGGGCAATTCGTTACGCTTAAAGAGTCCGTCATGGTCGCTATCCGCAACGCGGAGAAGGCTTATAATACCGACGGCCATGTTACGGGCGTCGATACCGGCCTGCTCGATCTCAATAAAAAACTCGGCGGCCTGCAATCATCCGATCTTCTCATTCTCGCCGGCCGTCCCTCGATGGGCAAAACCGCGCTCGCCACCAACATCGCCTTCAACGCGGCGAAGGCTTACGCCGAATCCGGCGGCAAGGAAGGCGCGATCACCGGTTTCTTCTCGCTCGAAATGTCGGCCGACCAGCTGGCAACGCGTATTCTGGCCGATCTCTCCGGCATCTCCAGCGACCTAATCCGCAAGGGCCAGATCAAGCAGGATGATTTCCACGCGTTCGTGCAGGCCTCGCAAACGCTCGTGCACACGCCGCTTTATATTGACGACACGCCGGCGCTTTCCATTCAGGCAATCCGCACACGCGCGCGCCGGCTGAAGCGCCAGCATGGGCTCGGTCTGCTGGTGGTCGACTACCTGCAGCTCCTGCGCGGCACCGGCTCGAAACAGGGTATCGAAAACCGCGTCCAGGAAGTCTCGGAAATCACGCGCGGACTCAAAGCCATCGCCAAGGAACTGCAGATTCCCGTGCTCGCCCTTTCGCAGCTCTCCCGCGCCGTTGAACAGCGCGAGGATAAACGCCCGCAACTGGCTGACTTGCGTGAATCCGGCTCCATCGAACAGGACGCCGACGTGGTCATGTTCGTCTACCGCGAGGAGTATTATCTGAGCCGCTCCGAGCCTGAAGTCGGCACCGAAAAATATTCGCAGTGGCAGGATAAAATGAACCAGGTCATGAATATCGGCGAATGCATCATCGCCAAGCAGCGTCACGGCCCCATCGGCACGGTGCGCCTGCACTTCAACCCGCATTTCACGCGCTTCTCCGACCTCGCGCAGCAGAGCGGCGATTCCCGGGATTAACTCCTTCGTCATTGCGAGGAGCGGCACAGCCGCGACGCGGCAATCCACTTTCAAAAAAGTGTGGATTGCTTTGTCGCTGACGCTCCTCGCAATGACGATTAAAAATTTGTCCAAAGAAAAAGCCCCGCCGGACAGGCGGGGCTATAGGTTTTTGGAGAAATCTGATTTATTAAGGAGCGGCCGGGATTCCAAGCTTTGTCTTGAATTCGCCTACTTTTCTCATCTGCTCCCCATCCAGTTGTCCGTCGGAGTCGTTCAGAATAGCTTTGTTGAAATAGTCCTTCATTTCTTTCATCTGGTTGTCTTCTGTTTTCGGACCCTTGTAACTCTCGAGCGCGACCTTGATCGTCTCGATGTCCTGGGTCACATCTACTTGCTTGCCATTAAGAGCGATTGAGAATTTTTTCGAAAGACTCGTTTTCGGAGATTCTGTAAGTATGCTCGGTTTTTCCAGCGGCGGGCCTTGGTTTTCAACCGCTTTTACGAACATCGATTTCAGATTACTCGCTTTGTCGATGTCGCCGATCGAATTGACCGCGTTGTTTTTACCTTTGCCCTGCAGAAACGCGTATTGGGGGATGCGTTCCCTTGTTTGCTGTTCGGCCATAGTAATACGGGCCGCTTCGCCTTTCTGCACTTCTTTGCTGACAAAAAAGGCGCGGAAGTTTCCGCAATCATCTGCACCGTACCAGAGGCGAACAGACGGATTGGTAAAGGTCGTATCATGAACTTCGAATTTAGTGATATAGCCGTTGCGGTTATCACCCTTTGATTCATTGTACATGGTCTTAAGTCTTTGCATTGTATCGGTGCTGAGCGCCAGATTCTGCAAACCTATAAGATCATTGCGCTCGCCGACCATGTCATAAACTTTAACGCTGTCGCCGAAACGCACGACCAATTTGAGACGGTTTGATTCTTTATCGAGATGCAGGACTCCTTGCGGCGAATGCTTGCTTTCATCCAGAATTTTCTTGTAGCTTGCTTTTTCGGCGTCCGTGAGGTCTTTTTTCTCTTTGCCGAGATCCTGGCTGAAATCAAAGCTCCCTTTAACGGTCAGCCAGTCGGGACCGGTTACGAAATTAGGCGTAACTTTTGTTTCCGTTGTATTGGTCGGTTTGGTCTCATTGCCTAAACCTGTAGGCTGCGGGCCGCCCAGCACGGTTGGCTCCTGATCGGTATTCGTCCAGCGGTATTTGGAAATGCCTTGTAATTGACCGCGCAGCTTGGTCGCGTAATCGATCGTGGCCTGATTGTAACGCAGGTCACGGGAAATCAATTGCAGACCTTCAAATACATTTCCGAATACTTCCATGGACTGAACATCGCGTGGATTGACAACGCCTTGCCCATTCCCGGCATTTTTGGAAATGATGAGCTGGTCGGCAATGTTGAACAGATTTTTACCAACATTGAAGCGGGCGCTTTCATTGTTTTTGATCAGATAGACCATGAAAGCATAGGCCTGGTTACTGTTCAGCTCGCCTGTAATATTGTATTTCTTTTTAAAGGCTTCGTAATCTTCCTTATAACCGCCTTGCGCGTGCGTTTTCTGGGTAATCTCGTCCCAGGCGTTCTCGCTGACCTCGCCGTATTTCCCGTCATTTTTCTGCATGCCACGCACAAGGTGGAGCAGGTTAGAAAGAGCTTGGGTTGTGAAAACCTCATCGCGCGGTTTGCTTAAGTCCGCACCCTTAAGGGCATCGGCCATGGAAATTCCGCCAGGTTTTTTGGCGAATTCCTCTATAATTTTTTCGGCGCTCTGACTGCCAACGATGAATTGAGTCGGATCTGTTTTATTATCCGTAGTGGTGCCGATCTTGACGCCGTCTCCTGTGGCATCGTCAGAAACTTTTTCAACTTTTACTTTATCGTTTTTGTTTGTGCTGCCGCCAAATGAAATTTTCTGGGTTTTGATGGCATCCAGCAAAGACTGGTCAAGAGAATCAGACATGGAGGCATCTTTTTTGAGCGCTTCTTTGGCAGTCGCTTCGTCTTTGAACCCCTGGGCAAAATCTTTCAAAAAAGCAAGCAGCTTCGGGTCGAATTTGTCAGCTGCACTGCCAAGTTTTGCAATTAATTCGGCCTGCGCGTTGAGTTTCTCTGGAACTGTAAGAGGATTGGCGGTGACGCCACCTTTAGCGCGTCTATAGGTGATTTTAGGCGCTAAACCATTATCATTGGATTCAATGACAACCTTAAGGCCATTAGTGGCTTCAAATGAATATTCGGACATAACACACCCTTATTTTGTTTCTCGCAAATTCCATTCGTTGATGGAATTTCGTTTTTTTATCTATTACCGTTAATATTACTTTTTTATCGTTACTTGCATAATAATCCACAGGCAACCAAAAGTCAATTTAGGCCGAATAATGCAATCCAATCAGGGGCTTCTGAAGATCGACCGGGCTGCAATCCGCGCCAATTACGCGTTTTTGCGGTCAAAAATTTATGAAAATATTCCTGTCGCCGCGGCAGTCAAAGCTAACGCCTATGGGCTTGAAATCCTTGAAATAGGGCCGGTTTTATGGGCTTCCGGAACCCGCAGCTTTTTCGTCGCCACGCTTGAAGAGGGAATCGCCCTGCGATCGATTCTGCCCGCGGCTGAAATTCATGTTCTCTCCGGCCCCGTTGCCGGCATGGCCGGTCTTTATAAGAAGCATGGTTTGCGCCCCGTCCTGAACACGCTCGAAGACATTGCCCGCGCACGCAGTGAAAAATTTTCCGGCCCGCATGCGATTCATTTCGATACCGGCATGAACCGCCTCGGTCTGGGCGTTCAGGAAACAGGAACTCTATTGGAAAATTCCGATATGGTGAAAGATCTGGATATTGGTCTTGTCATGAGTCACTTCGCCTGCGCCGATGAAAAAGACCATTCACTCACGCGCGGTCAATTTGAATCATTCAAAAAAATCGCGGCCCATTTCCCGCGCGCAAAAAAATCGCTTGCCAATTCATCCGGAATTTTCAGGAACGCAGACTATCATTTTGACATGGTGCGTCCCGGCATGGCGCTCTATGGCCTCAATCCCACGCCGGAAACCTCTAATCCGATGCAGCCCGTGGTTTCACTGGAAGCCCGTGTTTTACAGGTTAAGAACGCCCTGAAAGGTGAGTCGGTCGGCTATGCCGCGGGACATATATTGGAAAAAGACTCAAGCCTCGCCACCATCGCCATCGGCTATGCCGACGGCTTTCCGCGCATTTTAAGCAATCGCGGCGTGCTCTACTGGAACGGCACGGCCTGCCCCATTCTCGGCCGTGTTTCTATGGATCTGACGGTGGTCGATCTTTCCGCTATCCCTGAAAATAAAAGACCGCGCGCGGGTGGTATGATGGAAATTCTGGGTCCGCACCAAAGTGTCGATGATCTCGCGCACGCGGCCGGTACGATCGGCTATGAAATTCTTACATCGCTGGGTAACCGCTATAAACGGGTTTACACCGGTTAATCCAGCAGCCGCATGTGTTCCGGCAGATCGTCTTCCGCCAGCGGCGCATAAGCCTCGTAAACATCGTTCGGGAAACGGAAATCCCACCATTCCTGCGGCAGCGGGAATAGCGGCAGGTTCAGTTGCGCCGCCGCTGCCTGCATAGACTCATCCAGCGCCACCCGGTTGCTCTTTATCTCGGGCGTCAAATGTGGGTGATCCCGGTGCGCCTTGTTGGCAACGGGTGAGGGGTCCTGCGCCAGGAAATCGAAAACCGTACCCATATGGACACTTTCCCCGTCCCCGGTCTGCAGGGAAATATCGATCGCCATGCCGCGCGGGTGACCGCCCTGTCCGGGCGAGGAGAGAAGTGGCATTGGCGCCGCCAGCCAGCCCGGGTTCTCGCGAACGCGTTTTGTACCCAGCATCCGCGCCTGCGCGTCCGTCGTCCTTAAGCCGTCATGCAGCACATATATAAAGCCGTGATTTTTATGGCATATCAGCGCGGCCGTCCGGACCAGCGCCGCCAGGTCCCTGTAGAGCCACAGCCGCGCACCGGGATGATAGACTCTCTCCCCGAATAAAAAATTATCGCCCTTGGCATAGGAAAGATCGATCCGCACCGGGCCCCCGGCGCAGAATTCATCCATTGCTACAAGGTCTTGGGGCTGGATTTTTTTCAGGGCTTTTCCTGTCATGTCTGGACGTATAGGGGGGTTTCCGATAGTCTCGCCGCTTATACTATTGGAGTACCGAAGGCCCCGAAGGGGAGTAACCGGAGATCGCACAGCGATCGAAGGCACGAACCAAAAGGGACTGGAGGCACGAACAAATAAGAATATGCACGAAAGCCGCAATCATGGAAACCTCCCTGCCGCAAAAATCGCTCCTTAAGCTGCCTCTGGATGCGGCCGAAAGCACGGGCACGTTCGCCACAAGTTTCCTGCGCAAGATAGGCAAGCTCACTCTTTTTGCCGGGCGCAGCATATTTCATTGTTTTGCGCCGCCTTATTTTCCGAAGCAGCTTGTGCGCCAGCTGATCAATATAGGTTATTACTCCCTGCCTGTTGTCGGCATGACCGCCTTGTTCACGGGCATGGTGCTGGCGCTGCAAAGCTATACCGGCTTCGCCCGTTTTAACGCCGAGAGCGCGATTGCCGGTGTTGTTGTCCTCTCGATCACGCGTGAACTCGCGCCCGTGCTTGCGGGCCTGATGGTGGCGGGGCGCGTGGGTGCCTCCATCGCGGCCGAAATCGGCACAATGCGCGTCACCGAACAGATCGACGCGATGGTTACGCTCTCCGTACATCCTTTTAAATATCTGATCGCACCGCGCCTGCTGGCCGGCACGCTAATGCTGCCTATATTGGTGCTCATCGGCGACATCATCGGCGTTTTCGGCGGCTATATTGTTGCCATTTATAATCTCGGCTTCTCGCCCAACAGCTACCTGTCCCAGACATGGGATATATTAAAGGCAATGGATGTCATCTCCGGCCTTGAAAAGGCCGCGGTTTTCGGCTTCATCGTCACATTGCTCGGCTGCTATCACGGGTTTAATTCCGACCGGGGCGCGCAGGGCGTCGGCGCGGCGACCACAAACGCGGTTGTCTCGGCTTCCATTCTTATCCTGCTCTTCAACTACCTGCTGACGGAGATCTTCTTCTCATGACGACAATTCTCCTGCAGGGCGTTAAAAAATCTTTCGGCGACAAGAAAGTTCTGGATGGTATCGATCTCGACATCACGCCGGGAAAATCGCTGGTGATTATCGGCGCCTCCGGCACCGGCAAATCAGTCATGATCAAATGCATCCTCGGGCTTTTGAAGCCCGATAACGGCTCCATCAAGGTCAACGGGAAGGAAACAACCCATTTCAATTCCAGCGAGCGCAGCGAAATGATGCAGCATTTCGGTATGCTCTTTCAGGGCGGAGCCTTGTTTGATTCCATGAAAGTCTGGGAAAACGTGGCCTTCGGCCTGGTCCATGCGCGCGGTATGAACCGCGTGGAGGCGCGCGAGATCGCCGTGGGCAAGATACAATCCGTAGGCCTTATGCCGGAAGTAGCCGACCTCTACCCGGCGGAGCTTTCCGGCGGCATGCAAAAACGCGCCGGATTGGCCCGGGCCATAGCGGCCGAACCGGCCGTTATTTTCTTCGACGAACCAACGACGGGCCTCGATCCTATCATGGCAGATGTCATTAACGGGCTGATCGTGGAATCGGTCAAGGGCCTTGGCGCTACAGCGCTGTCCATCACCCACGACATGTCGTCCGTGCGTAAAATCGCCGACGAGGTCGCCATGATCCACGAAGGGAAAATCATCTGGCGCGGCAATGTAAAAGATCTGGATCATTCCGGCAATGAATATGTCGATCAGTTTATCAATGGCCGTGCGCAGGGACCGATCACCAAGAACGGCCTTCGTCCCCCGCACCGCAAATACATGAATAAATGAAATACCTCTGGTATGCATTTCTCGGCCTGTTTTCCATCGGCTTTCTCGGCCTGATCGTCGTAATTGGCGCCGCCGTGTACGGCATCAGCTATTTCAGCAAGGACCTGCCCGACTACAGCCAGCTCAAGGAATACCAGCCGCACATCGTCACGCGCCTCTATGCCGGGGACGGGAAGCTGCTCGCCGAATTCGCGCAGGAAAAGCGTGTCTTCGTGCCCGTTGAAAAAACCCCGGATCGCGTCAAGCATGCCTTTATCGCCGCCGAGGACCAGAATTTCTACACGCATGAGGGCGTCGACCTGACCGCCATCGTGCGCGCCGTAGTGGCGAATTTCCGCAATGCCGGCTCCGGCCGCCGTCTTGTCGGGGCATCGACCATCACGCAGCAGGTGGCGAAAAACTTCCTGCTCACGAACGAAGTCTCCTACAAGCGCAAGATCCGTGAAGCCATTCTCGCCTACCGGATGGAGCGCGCCATGAGCAAGGACAAGTTGCTGGAACTTTATCTCAACGAGATTTTTCTCGGCGCGCGTTCCTACGGCGTCGCCGCGGCGTCGCTACAATATTTCGACAAGGGCCTCGATGAGCTCAGCATTGCTGAAGTCGCTTATCTCGCCGCATTGCCCAAAGCACCGAACAATTACCATCCTGTTCGCAAACACGATGCCGCGGTCGAGCGCCGCAACTGGGTCATCGGCCGCATGGAAGATGACGGTTATATCACCGAAGAAGAAGCGGAAAGCGCGCGGAACACGCCGCTGGAAACCGTGCAGCGCGACAAATCGCGCATCGCCGCTGCGCCCTATTTCGCCGAAGAAGTACGCCGGGAACTGGCCGATCGCTACGGCAAGGACAGCCTGTATCAGGAAGGCCTCGCCGTACGCACCAGTCTCGATCCCGCGCTGCAGGAAACGGCGATTGCTTCCCTGCAGAAAGGCCTGATGGAATACGACCAGCGCCATGGCTATCGCGGCGCACTGAAAAATATCGGCGCAGGCGAGGGCTGGCAGGAAAAACTGGCGGTGCTGGAACATCCTGATGCGATGCTGGATAATTGGCGCCTCGCTGTCGTGCTGACAGTGGACGCGGCCGTTGCAAAGCTCGGTTTCGAAGACGGCGCCGACGGCACGCTGAAGCTCGAAGATGCAAAATGGGCACGCAAATATATGGATGAAGGCTACGCGCAGGGGCCTGAAATCGTGTCCATAAGCGATGTCGTAAAAGCTGGCGATGTCATCATCGTCGCGCCGGTGAAAGATAAAAATTACGCGCTGCGCCAGATCCCGCAGATTCAAGGCTCCGTCATCGCCATCGATCCGCACACCGGCCGCGTCCTCGCCATGCAGGGCGGCTGGAAATACGACATCAGCGAATTCAACCGCGCCACGCAGGCGCTGCGCCAGCCGGGTTCATCCTTCAAACCGTTCGTATATCTCACCGCGCTCGATAACGGTTTCACGCCCTCGACATTAATCCAGGATGCGCCCTTCGTTATCGAGGACCGCCCCGGCCATTTCTGGAGCCCGCAAAATTATTCCGACGATTTCCTAGGGCCGACCCCCTTACGGGCCGGCGTGGAAAAATCCCGCAACCTGATGACGGTACGCCTCGCCGATACGATCGGTATGGGAAAAGTCGTCGAAACCGCGAAGCGTTTCGGCATCATGGATAACATGCAGCCGCATTTATCCTATGCACTGGGTGCCGGTGAAACCACGGTCCTGCGTATGACCACGGCCTATGCAATGTTGGTCAACGGCGGCCGCAAGATCACGCCGACTTTCATTGACCGCATCCAGGACCGCCGCGGCGGCACGATTTTCCGCCACGATAATCGCGCCTGCCCGAATTGCGGCTCGCTGGTGCGTTGGGAAAACCAGGGTGTGCCCGATGTCCAGGATACGCGTGAGCAGGTCGCCGATCCGCGCACCACCTATCAAATGGTTTCTATTCTCGAAGGCGTCGTGCAGCGCGGAACGGCGACAAAATTGAAAACCCTGGGACGCCCGCTGGCGGGGAAAACCGGAACAACGAACAAATCCAACGACACATGGTTTATCGGCTTCTCGCCCGACCTTGTTGTCGGCGTCTTCATGGGCTTTGACCAGCCGCGCTCGCTCGGCAAACGTGAAACCGGCTCTTCCGTAGCGCTCCCCGTGTTCAAGAACTTCATGGAAGTTGCGCTGAAGGATGTCCCGCCGATGCCGTTCCGCGTGCCGCCCGGCGTGCGCATGATCCAGGTCAATCACAATACCGGCCGTGAGGTCGATTACGCCGGGCCGGATGTGATCTGGGAGGCCTTCGTCAACGGCACCGAGCCGAACATGGATGATTACATTATTGATACCGGTTTGGTGGATCCGAGGTCGATACAGGATAGCGGTGCGGGCCGCACATTTTCCGCCGGCGATGAAACGGCCGGTCCGCCGGCACCGTCTCCTTTGCAGAAAATGCCCAATGATAATGTCTTCGGCCCGCCACCGGTGCCATCACCGCAAATCACTGTGCCTGAAATGCATACGGATGATAATTATATCGATAATAGCTACGACACCCCGCCGTCGGAGAACGGCGCGACTACGGGAACGGGCGGGCTTTATTAGTTTATAACCGTCGATTTCAGGATAATCAGCACGGTCGCGCAGGCGACAATGCCGAGGCCGGATCTGACGTCGCCCTCACTCTTCCGCCCGATGAGGTTGTAAAAGCCCAGGATAATGACGGCATCGAGGAAACGGATGGCCGGCACGAAGGCCGGGTTGTCGGCGGAATAATAGGCGCTGACGTGCAGCGTGAGGATGAGCGCGCTGACGCATCCGACCATGAGTCCGGCGCGCAAGGATTCTTTCGAGAAAAATACGGCGACTGCCACCGGCCGGCGGACAGCGAAATACACCAACCATAGGCTCAGCATCATCAGCGCCTCGCAGACGCCGTAGGCAAAAGGCCCCTGTTCAATTGGTGCGTGTGCAGTTACGCTTTTAGCGATAAGGGGACCGACGCTGGCGGCAAATACCACGAACCACACCGCGCGTAACGCCCTCATCGAAACCGTGCATTTCTTCAGGCGCATCGCGAAAAACGCCGTCAGACACAACGTGAGAAAAATAAACAAGCTGTTCACCGGCGCGCTCAAATACGTATCCAGCAAAGATGGCTTGATAAAAAACCACAGGATGAAACTGACAATTACCGAAGCGGGCAGGATGCGCGAAATAGCCCCGGCGCCCTCCTTGCCGATGCTGCTGAAAAATATAATATCGCTGATCGCATACATCACCGCGCCGATGCCCAGGTAGAGGTAAAAAAACGGGTCGTCCGGGAAGCCGTTCTCAATGGCAAAAGGCAGAAGTAAAACCACCTTGCAGACCGCGTTCCAGAAGGCCAGCGCATAGCCGTTTACCTTCATCCGGTCCTGTATCAGGAACATAATAGCCGAGAGAAAAGCGGAGCCAAGCCCGAAAAATGCCCATGCGGGGAGAATAATCATAATTACACTTTAGCAAAGGTTCCGGTTTTTAAAAAAAATATAATCAGCTTTCAACTGAAAATAGGTTGATTTTTCGCCGCGGGTTTTTAAATTAGTATGACGCAAACCCAACGAATTCTACCAGGAGGTAATTCATGACGATATCTACACGCATACTTTATTCTGGCCTCTGCGCCGCCGCCCTTGTAACGGCGCTGGCTATGGCCCCTGCAATGGCAGAAACCCGCCTCGGTACATCCGCTTCGTCCTCAACCGGTCTCGGCGTTAACGCAGACACCGGCCTTTCCGTCGGTGCAGGCGCAGGTACAAACACCAACACTAACGGGTCGGTCCGCATTCAGGATGACATGGGCAGCAGCACTTACTCGCGCACACGCGTGAGCTCCAACGTCGATGCGAAGCTGGACACCAACAATAACGGCTTCATCGATGAGAACGAGATCAAGCTCTCCTCGAACACCCGTGCCCGCACACGCAATTCGACCAACGCCGGCATACGCGATCTCGGTCCGGTTTTCGGTATGGGCGGCGGAACTCATGCGAAATCCGACAACCGCATCGGTGCCAGTCTCGGCAACGACTAAACGGTATATGTTTTAACGAACTTCGAAAAAAGGAATGACGAGAGCCATTCCTTTTTTTAGGAAGTATGAGCTGCGACCCGCTGCTTCTCTTTAAAATAAAGAGAATTCGAAACAAGAAAAATTTGCAGTGAAGGGGGTAGATATTCTTAAATAGCGCCTTGATTTGGCTTAATAAAGTCCAATTCGAACTATCCAGTTACCCCCAAAGTTACCCCAGTGAATATAATTAAGGCTATCGTTCATTAATTATATCTCGATTCTCGGTGAGGCCATCGAAGAAAAGTACCATGGGGCACTTAAGAGAATTTTCGTTTTAAACGCTCCGTCGACTCTGTGAAATTTATAAGGCTGAAACGGTGGGTATCAACTTTCAAAACGTATCAGGAATGATCCTCAGCGTTTTTATGATGGTTTGAAATTGAATCATCGGAGATTGGATACATTGCTTCTAGAAATTTTCGATAGAATTGAAAATATAATTTAGAAATTTTCGAGCCAGTCGAAAATCCAATCACTTGATGAATTATAAAATTTTTTGCTCTATGGTGGATTCGGTGAACGCATGGTGTGTTCATCGATAATCATGAAAGGAAACCAGATGCAATTGTCTCTTTCAATCGAAGAGAGTTGCAGAGCGATCGGTGTTGGCAGAACCAAGCTGTACCAGCTGATCAACTCAGGACAGTTACGAGCAAAGAAGGTCGATAAGAGAACATTTATCTTAACTGAAGATCTTCAGCGTTTTTTATCTAGCCTGGACTCTTACCCTGTAAAGGGTGAATACAAGGCCTAACCTTGTTCTGCCGTGCGCGCGCCGTGTTGACCGCGCGCAGTGCGCAGCCCAAAAAGTTTTTAGAATAAGCTTTTCAAGATCGGTGGTTCGTAAAGTTTGTAAAATATTTTGGGGTAAGCATTAGTACAAGGAATATTTTTCGGCGAGTAGAAAATACTTTCTGCACAAGTTTTTGAAAATTTTCAAATCTAATGAAAGCCTGATATTGGAAAATTCCCTATCTGAAAAAAGATGGCTTATTTTCAAATACCTAACGAGGTTCTACCCTTGTTAGCCTCTAAAATCCCTATATTATTCTCCTTTTTTATTATATTTATTTTTTTATAAATAGAAGATAGAGAAGATAGGAATAAATAAGAAAATAATATCAGAGAGTTGGAAATTCAAAAATCTAACTGATGGGCTAGGCCTCCGCTAGGTTCTGGCTAGGTTTTTTAACAACGATTTCCTAAGATCGCGCCAAAAAAATTCATTGAAAACAAAAATCAATTCAGAAAAAATAAATTCAAATAATTTCAATTTCGAAAATTGGAAAACTACAAACTTATAAGCTATTGAATCTCTCTCGGGTTTATTCCTCGCCCCTTGGGGCGTAAACTTCATGGATGAGCGGATACATCCATAAGCGGCATAATGTTACGGTACTTCTTTATCATTTTGTTTTTCCAGCAAAATACCGTC
>JBQTJN010000041.1:0-30934 GCA_052387095.1 Alphaproteobacteria bacterium | reverse complement strand
TTTGGGCTGTGGGGATGCGGCGGGGGGCCTCGGGGCGGGGGTGCGACTGGGGGGGGGCCGCGGGGTTGCTGCTCTACCCCCTGAGCGATGTTTTTTTGACACAGTATAAACACGACCCCACAGGCATTGAGGAAAGTTTCAAGCGCCTCGCCAATATAGTGAGCATGCCGTATGGATAAGAAATCTAATAATGGTGTATTTCCCGCGAAAGCGGGAATCTTTAAGACCCCTGCTTTCGCGGGGGAAACAGGATTTAAATGGCTGATCTGAATCCATTGATCCGGGTGCGCAAGCATGCGCTGGAACAGAAGCAGAAATTCCTGGCGGAATTATACCGGCAGGCCGAGGAGCTTACGGGGCAGAAGATCACGCTTGAGAACCAGCTCGATGCGGAGCGGATTTTGCTCAAGGCCCTGGACCAGGTTGAAATGCTGTCTTATTTTGGAGCGTATTCCGAAGCGGTAAAGGGGCGGATTGACGATATCATACAAGACATGCAAAGGCTGGATAAGCGCATCGAGATGGCGCGCGAGGATGTGCGGGAGTCGTTCGCGAATTTAAAGAAAATTGAAATCACGCAAGAGCGGCGCGAAGATGAAGAGCAGAAAGTGCTCGATAAAAAAGAAAGCGATATGTTCAACGATATCGGTATGGACGGGCACAGGCGTAAGAAAGAGAGCGAATCCTAAGCCGTAGCGCCGATCAGTTTTTTATTGTCCGGGTTGATCGTCACCAATTGCTCAGGCCGGTTCTGGAAGGAAATTTCGCCGCTGACGCCCGCAACTTCCAAAGCATTTGTATAAGAGTGCCGCATGGTCATCTGCATGGTTTGGCTTAAGGGGGCTTGCGTGCGCAGGATAAGGTCAAGCCGCGCGGTGCGGAAGAGGCCGTCCAATTGTACGCTGCCCATCTGGTCGAGTTTGAGATCGAAAATAAAGCGTGTCTGCTTGCCGCGGCCGTTCTTGTTGTCATCGCCGGAGGAATCTTCTTTATAGAATAAAGCCATTTTGTGGATTTCATTCTGCCAGGCAAGCGGAATGCTTATGCCGCGCCAATCCTGAGAAACGGGTTCGGCAGACAGGCGGTTCAATGCGCCGCTTTCCTGCGTGAGGCGCGAAAGAAGATCGCCACGCCCGCCGCGGCGAAGCGCATCAACGCCGCGATCGCCCAGCCATTGCGAGAGATCGCCCCCGCGTACGGCTGCCAAGAAAAACAATGCGGCGGGCCCGAAAGCGGAAAGGTTGGCGGGAGAAGGCGTGACATTGAGCATGGCCTGAGCAGCAGCCGGCGCTATCTGCGCGATTGCCTGTTCGATCTGCTGCATCAGCGCCCAGGGTTCGGGCGTGATGAAAGAGAGCGGCAAAGGCGGCGGTATGGCGATACTGGCCATCAGGGTGCCCGGGGGCATCTGAATGCCGGGCGGCGTTTGCGGCGTGATGGAAAGCTGTGTGCCGAGCGTGATGTTTTCCACTGGGATCTGCAATGCGAATAGTTTTTGCTGCCCGAGCGCGGGCATGAACATGCTGACGACGGGGAATTTTTCCGGGGTCTGGCCGACGATTGTGGCGGACAGGGCCTGTGCCTGCATGTTTTGCAGGATCAGTTGTGGCTGGGGTGGAAAAGATTCTGCAGGGGCACTTACAGAAGAAGCGAAGCCAGTCTGCGGCGCTGTGAAAGAAGGCCGCAAAGCGGCGGCAATGACCGAAACCTGCGCGCGGATAATTTCGGATACTTTCTGCGCGACAATTTCCAAAGGTTTTATAGAAAAAATATCCTCAGGTTTCGCAAGAGGAATTGTTTCAAATCCGTGTTTGAGGAGATTGATATCCGGCAGATGTGTGGGACGTGCAGAAGACACGGTGTTTTTCTGCGGCGCTGCGATTTGTATGCTCTGCTTCAGTTCGAGCGCCAATTTCGGCGCATCCGGTATGGATATTAAAGGAAAAGATGTTTGCCGGATGATAGCAACGGGATCGTAAACGAAAGATGTTTGGGGCGTTGGTGCTTTTGCCATGATTGTCACGGGCTCGTAAATAGAAATGGCGGCGGGTTTTTGCGGAGCGGTTTCCATGAGTTGCACGGTCTGTTGATGGATGACGGATACGGCTATGAGTGGTGCTTTCAGTTCAGCCGGTGCCGTTATGGCAGTCATGGTCTGGGTGATCATGTCATCCAGCGGCGGGGGAAGGATATTCTCCGGGGTTACAGGTTTCAGTTGCACAAGTTCCTGGGCGGGCAATGTTTTGACGGACACGGCCGAGTCATGGGGTTGTTGCGCCGGCGCGGGACGCGTTTGCGGTTCGCGGACTTCGACCGAGACGGGGGTTTCCGCCGGGCGCGGCGGCGGCGCGGTTGTTTCGCGCGCGTGCGATTGTCTGACTTCCGCGCTTTGCGGGGGGCGGCCGGGCGGGATCTCGATCTCGACACGATCCCCTTCGGCGGGCGGAGTCTGGCCTCTCGGGATTTGTATATCAATGTCGCCGCGGTCGGTGCGGATCGTGATGCGGCCATCCGGGCCGCTCTGAACAACACGCCCCTCAAGTTGAAGTGACTGGCGCACTTCGAGCAGGGTTTGCGGCAATTTCACGATTTTTGCATCGCCTTCAGCAGGGGCTTCGGCCTGTGGGGTCAGGCCGGGCAAAGGCGGTTGGGCCGGGACAATAGGCGAGCTCATATTGATATTATAAGTCATCCTGAGCCGGAGGCGAAGGATCTCTTGAACAATGCATAAATATTAAAATTCCTTCTTTTCGTTCAACGATTTTTTTATTTTGGATTGGGCCTGGCTCATTATGTCTCCTTAACAGTTTGTTCGCCAGTTTTTTTGTTTCTCCTGCCGTCATTGCGAGCGAACAGCGTGAGCGCGGCAATCCAGAAGATCATATTAACCACCTGGATTGCCGCGTCGGCGCCGCGAAGCAAAGGTTCGCTTTTAAAAGATAGCAACCAACTTTCAGTTTGTTGCGGGGCCTCCTCGCAATGACGGAGAATTTAGCATGTTTTAACTAAAAAATAAAGGAAATAATTCCTAGTCTCAATTATTTGTATTTATTGGCATAATATTATATTCGAGTCATGGCGCGTTGCACCCCTCCAGAAGAAAGAGGGGCATGGTTTATATCAATCGATCAATGGATCCTGACTTTCGTCAGGATGCGGGAGTGGCGTGATTGGGGAGTATCAACCACCCGCCGCCATCGCCTTTTGCGCCTCGCCGAGCGTCGACCAGAGTTCTTCCGCAACCTTCGTAATATCTTCGGCGGCGTCGGAGTTCGGAGAGCGGATCAGCAGCGGCGTCTGGTTGCGGATGCTGTCTTTCACTTTTGAATCGGCGCGGATCGTGCCTGCATGCGGCGGCGACAGGCGCAGGAAATTCTCGCAGGCTTTCAGCAATGTTTTATAAGTCTTTTCGCCTTCGGCATAGCTCGGCGCCATGTTGACGACAATGGATGTATTTTTCGACATGCCTGCCGCATTGCCCAGTTTGATGAAGGCATAGGCATCAGTGAGTGATGTCGGCTCATCGGTGGTGACGAGGACGGTGGAAGTTGCGCTGGCCGAGAACATGCGTACGGTGCGGTCTACGCCGGCGCCAAGATCGGCAATCACGACGTCATATTGGCGGGCAACGTCGAGCAACTGGTCGCGCAATATGGCGAGGCGCTGTGAGGGCAGGGCGGAGAGAGAGGCCTGGCCCGAGCGGCCGGCGATGATATCAAAACCGCCATCTTCGAAAGGCTGAATGACTTTATCGATGGAGAGACGGCCGCGGATGACATCATTGAGATCGCGCTTGGGCATCAAGCCGAGCTGGACGTCGACATTGGCAAGGCCCAGATCGCCGTCAAACAATAAAACCCGCTTGCCGTTTTTGGCGAAAGCATGGGCGAGGGAAATGGAGAACCATGTCTTGCCAACGCCGCCCTTGCCGCTGGCCACCGCAATCACGTTTTTGCCGCGCCGCATGGCGGGCATCGTGTCTGCAGGTCTAACGCGCGTGGTGTCGGTCGTCATGAATTCGTCCCCGTTTTGCGGGAGCCTTGATCCGGCTCCTTATGCTGTCCCGGCATCAAGAGGCCGGCCAGCGTTTTTGGTGTTATTGCAGTCAGACCGTCCGCCACCTTTGGCGTAATGCTGGCGTCCGTGAAAGAGAGTGTGCCGTAATGGGCTGCCGATAGCAAGCCGCCGAAGCGGCGCGCAATGTCTACGCGCGTTGAAAGAAGGGACTGAACGCCGAGCGCGGAGAAAACACGGGCCATCTCGGCGCATTCGTCTGCATCGCCGCCCGCGGCCAGCACCATGTGCGGCGTGATATTGCCGGCGCCGAGCAGGCGCGCGAGGTCTTTCACATCATCTTTGTTAAACGGGTTGATGCCGGCCGTATCGACGACGACCACATCCAGATCGCGCATCGCGGTCAGGTGCGCCGCGAGCTGGTCTTCATTGTCGGCCTTTTGCAGATCAACGCGCAAGAGTTTCGTGAAAGCCTGCAGCTGTTCGATGCCGCCCGCGCGGGTGGTGTCACAGGAAATCACGCCGACATTATGGCTGCCGAGAACGGCACGCGCGGCGATTTTTGCCGTGGCCAGCGTTTTACCGGAGCCGGGAGGCCCGACCAGCATGATGGCCTGTTTTGTTTCCTTGCGCGGAAGCGGTTTAAAACCGAAAAGATGTTCGAGGGCCGCCATGAGCGCGATGCCGGGTTGCTCCACGCCGATGACAGTGGCGCAGGATAAAATCTGGTCCATGATTTCTTCGGGGACGGAATGGCGGAGCAGGACGTCGGTCAGTTCCTCTGCGACGGCGGATTGTTCATCCTCTTCGTCATATTGCAGCCAGTCATGTTCGCTGCCGAAACCTTTGCCGATTTCGAAAGCCGGTTCAATGGCCGCGGTGACGCGGACGGATTTGCCGCCATTCTCCTCGCGCGTGGCGACAATCACCGCATCTTCCCCGAGCGTGTCACGAATCATTTGCATCGCCTCTTTGAGTGTTTTGGCATGGAAGGACTTTAGCCGCATGGCAGGAACTTAAGAATCAAATTACTCATTTCCATTGTATATTTTCTAGAATCCCACTTCCAGAGGGTAAGGTCAAGAAATTGCGGGGAAATGACAATTAAAACGTCATCGCGAGCGACCAAAGGGAGCGTGGCGATCCAATCTTTTCTGGATTGCCGCGTCGGCCCCGCGAAGCAAAGCTTCGCTTTTAATAAGATAACAACAAACCTCCGGTTTGTTGCGGGGCCTCCTCGCAATGACGGATTATACGGAGTGTTTGATTTACCTCACACCCTAAAGACATAAGTCTTTATGAATAAAAGATAATCTTTATATTGTTTGCGTTTGTTTTAAGGTTATGTTAACAATAAATTAACCATAGCGGAGCAACATCGGGTTTTCCCAGAGCAACAATCTCTGATGCCAAACCATGAGCGCATAGCAAGGGGGAGGTGGGTTCGCCATAGTTTAATTGAGCGCTATCCAAATGACGTATTAGCTACTTTGGGTTTTAAAAACACAGCTATGAAAGCAGAATACGAAGGTCTTACAAATGATCTTTTCTGCTAATCAAATCTGGCCCACGGTTTTGATGCGGGCCTTAATCCTCCAATGTCACCCCCGCGAAGGCGGGGGTCCATACATAAGAAGACAAGAGCTGCGCTCTTGAAATTTTCCGGATCCCCGCCGTTGGTGCTTGCGCTAATGCGCAAGCCGCGGGGATGACGTCAGGGGTTCAAATCTGGCCCACGGTTTTGATGCGGGCCTTAATCCTCCATTGTCACCCCCGCGAAAGCGGGGGGTCTATATATAAGAAGACAAGAGCTTTGCTCTTGAAGTTTTCCGGATCCCCGCTGTTTTTGCGTTGCTTTGCAACGCCGCGGGGATGACGGGAGGGAATTATATCTGCCCCACGGTCTTGATCCGCGCCTTGGGGTGGATTTCGTTCTGACTCATCACAATAGTCTGCGGGCGGAAGCGCTCGATCACTGAGCGCACATAGGGGCGGATGGCGGGCGAGGTGAGAAGCACGGGCATTTCCCCCATCGATAAAAATCCATCATAGGCGCTGCGTATATCGCCGATGAATTGCTGAAGCTGGCTGGGCGGCATGGCGAGCTGCTGGTCCTCGCCCTGGCCGACAAGCGCTTCGCTGAAGGCTTGCTCCCATTCCGGTGAAAGCGTGCTTAGCGACAGCACGCCGCCAGCATTGGCATAGGTGTCGCAAAGTTGGCGCGAGAGACGGGCGCGCACATGTTCGGTAATAGAGCCGATATTTTTCGTGTAGCCGGCGGCTTCGGCGATGCCTTCGAGAATGGTGGGCAGGTCGCGCACGGAAACCCGTTCGGATAGCAGGCGTTGCAAAATCCGCTGCAGGACGCCGAGTGAAACCTGGCCCGGAATGACATCGCTGACGAGCTTCTGATATTCCTGCGCCAGTTCGTTGAGCAGTTTTTGCGTCTCGGCGTAGGAGAGTAGATCCGGCATATTGTCCTTGATAATTTCGGTGATGTGCGTGGTGATGACGGTGGGCGCATCGACAACTGTGTAGCCTTTGAAATGCGCTTCTTCGCGGTAGCGTTCATCGATCCACATAGCAGGCAAGCCGAAGGTGGGTTCAGTTGTATTTTCACCGGGCAGTGAAATCGGTGCGCCGGATGGATCCATGCACATGAAGAAACCGGGGCGCACATCGCCGCGTCCGGCATCGATTTCCTTGATGCGCACGGTGTAATTATTAGCGGGAAGTTGCAAGTTATCCTGAATGCGCACGGCAGGCAGAACGTAACCCATATCCTCGGCGAGCTGGCGGCGCAGGCCCTTGATCTGATCAGTTAGTTTGTTGCCGCCTTCGCCCTGTACGAGCGGTAGCAGGCCGTAGCCAAGCTCGAGGCGAATCGTGTCCATGGCGAGCGCCTTGGAGATCGGCTCTTCCGCCGGTTTAATACCGGGAGCGGGCAGGGCGGCGGCCTGGGCGACAGCGCGCGCGGCGACTTCTTTTTGCTGGAAGGAGAAATACGCAAGCCCACCGATGATGGCGGCGAGCAGCAGGAACGGGAATGCCGGTATGCCGGGCATGAGGGCAATTAGGAGCATCAGTGCCGCGCTCATCGCCATAGCGCGCGGGTAGCGGCCGAATTGTAGAAGGAGCGCGCGGTCGGATGTGCCTTCGACGCCGGCCTTCGAGACAAGCAGGCCGGCGGAGACAGATACGATCAACGCGGGGATCTGGCTGACCAGACCATCGCCGATGGTCAGTGTCGTGTAATTGGCGGCGGCTTCAGCGAGGGAAAGGCCGTGGCTGACGGTGCCGATAACAATACCGCCGATGATGTTGATGAAAACGATAAGAAGTCCGGCAATGGCGTCACCGCGCACGAATTTGGCCGCGCCGTCCATAGCGCCGAAGAAGGTGCTTTCCTGTTCGAGATTTTTGCGGCGAATTTTAGCTTCGTCCTCGGTGATCATGCCAGCGGAAAGATCGGCGTCGATGGCCATTTGCTTACCGGGCATGGCGTCGAGGGTGAAGCGGGCGGCGACTTCGGCGATACGGCCGGAGCCTTTGGTGATGACCACAAAATTGACGATGACAAGGATGGCGAAGACGATGGCGCCGATGACGTAGTTGTCCTTGATGATAAAGGTGCCGAAGGCTTCGATGACGTGTCCGGCGGCGTCTGTGCCGGTATGGCCACCCTCAAGAACGAGACGTGCCGCGGCGACATTGAGGCCAAGGCGCAGCGATGTGGCGACCAGCAGCACGGTCGGGAAGGTTGAAAATTCCAGAGGCGCACCGATGAAGAGCACCGTCATCATGATCAGGACGGAAAAGGCGATAGAGACCGAGAGCCCCAAATCGAGTAGGAAGGCCGGCATCGGCATCAGCATGAACATAATGATGCAGATGATGCCGAGGGCAAACAGCACGTCGGAGCGGAAAATGGAGCGGATGCCGGAATTGAATTGCGCGCCCGCAGTGGGGGCAGTCAAAGCAGTGTTAAAACGGGGGTCGGCGGCCATAAATGCTTCCGGTCAGGGTTTTTCGATGCGGCCATGAAAACGGCCCCTGCCAGTATAAGCGAAGGGCCGTGTTTATTAAATGTGTTTTATAGATTTATGATACGGCTTCGTTAGGGTCAGGCACGTCGGCGCTTACACCAGCCGCCATGGCGGGCAGAGCCTTTTTAGGCTCTTCTTTATCGCCCAGACCTACTTTAGATTTAATAAAGTCCAGGGCCTGGCCTGGTAAGGCGGTAATACTGGCAACGGTCGATCCAACCGTCTTATTGATATAGTCCATGACCGATTGCAAATAACCGCCATGCTTACTATTCGCCGCATCATGCATGGAGACGCACATACGTTCCGCTTGCACATCGTTAAGACCCATCGCTTTATACATTTCGACGAGGCTTGCGGGAACAATGTAGGCATTGATGTCTTCGTCAAACCGTCCGAAGCAATCGCTGAAGAGCTCATTTTCATCGACAATGACTGTTGCATTATTGGGAATAGGTTCGTTAACATCGCCGATTACCTCTTGCATGGCGGAAAAAATTGGCCTATCAGGAACTAGACCACCGGCAACAGGGATTTTTTTCAAAACCCCTCCCACCAGACCTTCGTCAACCAGAGCCATCAGGCTTCCAACAAGTTTTGCAACAAAACCTTTCACAGAACTATTAATTTGGCTGCCACCATCATTATTGGTTTCGACAAGCAGCTTTTTATCTGCATCCGTCAGATCCCTGCCCTTACGACCTTCCAGTTTGGCAAGAATTTCGGGGCTGAATTTGAATGGCTCTGCAGGATTTGTTTCTACAGGCTGATTTGCATCGTCAAAATCTTTTTTTGTTTTGGAGTCTTTTGTAGCTTCGCCGACCATATGCACACCCTTAATTTAGAATTATTTTTGTTTATTACTTAAAGGCATTCTATCAAAAATACGGGATATGGTCTATTGAAATAGGAATTATTAAATTATCTCAATGGTTTGCGTATGGCAACCTTAAGGTTCCGTCATTGCGAGGAGGGCGAAGCCCTACGAAGCAATCCAGAGTCGTTCATGTGGCCCCTGGATTGCCGCGCTCCCGATGGTCGCTCGCAATGACGGTTATACGAGCAGATCAATCCCCGCCGGCCGCTACGGCAACGCCTTCTTCGCGGTATTGATTCAGCTTGTTGCGCAGGGTGCGGATGGAAATACCGAGGATATTGGCGGCGTGGGTGCGGTTGCCGAGGCAGTGCTCCAGCGTGTTTATAATAAGGTCGCGTTCGACGTCGGCGACGCTGCGTCCGATCATGGATTCGACGGCGCCGGTATTCTGGACGATCTTTTTAGGCCCGCCTGCCGGTTTCGGCATGTCGATGATTTCGGCGGTTTTTTCCTGCGCCATGCCGTCTGTATAAATAGCCTCGGCTTCGAGTTCATCTTCCATCGAAACGATGATCGCGCGGTGCATAGTGTTTTCCAGCTCGCGGATATTGCCGCGCCAGCCATGGGCCTGAAGTTTTTTGACAGCGGCGGCGGATATTCTTTTATGCGGCACGCCATTGGCGTCGGCGTATTTATCAGCGAAAAACTGCGCGAGGGTGGCGATATCACCGGGGCGTTCACGCAAGGATGGCAGGCGTATATTGACGACGTTGAGGCGAAAATAAAGATCTTCGCGGAACTGCCCGTCTTTCACAGTCTTTTCAAGATCGCGGTTGGAGGTGGCGATGATGCGAACATCGATTTTAACAGGATTGTTGCTGCCGAGCCGCGTAATCTCGCGTTCCTGAATGGCGCGCAAAAGCTTGGATTGCAATTGCACCGGCATTTCCGTGACCTCGTCGAGCAGAAGCGTGCCGCCATGGGCCTCTTCGAATTTGCCGATGCGGCGCCCCGTTGCGCCGGTGAAGGAGCCTTTTTCATGGCCGAAGAGTTCGGACTCCAGCAGATTCTCCGGGATGGCGGCGCAATTGACGGCGATAAAGGATTCATTCGCGCGCTTTGATTTCTTGTGAATATATTGCGACATGACTTCTTTACCCGTGCCGGATTCCCCGGTGATCAGGACGGTCGCTTCGCTCGGCGCAATTTTTTCGGCCAGCTTGATGATGCTCTGCATGGCGGCGTCTGCGGCGATGAGGTCGCTGGTTTCTTCCGTCACAGATTTTAAAAGCGCCGCAATTAAATCGGCATCGGGCGGCAGGGGAACATATTCCTTCGCGCCTTGCTGTATGGCTTTCACAGCGGAGCGGGCATCGGTGTTGATGCCGCAGGCGATCACGGGGACATGGATGCGTTCGAGCTTGAGGCGCTCGATAAATTCGCCAATCTTTTGTTTAACATCGATCATGACAAGATCGGCGCTTTTGCCATTCAGGAAAGCGCCGATGGCCTCGTCGATATCCTCGCAATGCACGACCTTCGCACCCTTCTGGAGTGCGATTTTTCCGGCTTGCGATATGTAGCCTTCGAGGCGGCCGATGATCATAAGGCGCATGATAGTGATTCCTGATAAATACTCTTAATTAAGTATAGCAGTTATGTATTCAGACACTCTAGACAAAATCCAGACATAAAAAAAGCCCGCCGTTTTAACGGGCGGACTTTTCGGGAAACTGGGTCGGATTAGTAAGTGCGTGTACGGACCTGATCGGCCATCCCGTCATTATCGGCATCGATATCGACATATACTGTCTCCATCGGGCCTTCAGTGCGCAGCCATTTACCATCATCAGAAACAATGGTCAGGCCGCTTGTCGTCAGGTAGGTGCCTTTAGGCGCCGGGTATTTCCAGTTGCCATTCGCGTTGGCGAGATATACGGCTGAATTATCTTCGGTACCCTGAACGATAATGCGCTGACCATTGCCCAGTGTGTATTGCTGGCGCGTGGACGGGCGCATTTCAGTGCGGGTTCTGGTTGTCGTTTGAATTTGCGTATTCGGCTCATTCTGGACTTCCAGCTTGTAGGTACCGTCTGCACGGTTTTCATACATATCGTGACCTGCGATAGCGGGTACGGCAAACATAACAGCAGCGGCTGTTGTCATAAGGGCTAGTTTCTTCATGTTAGTCTCTCCATTTTTAGTATTCAAAAATTACTTAAACTTATGCAAACCAAACGGTCAAGAAGTTTAAAAGTTCCGGTCAATTGTAATATTTTATCCGGCGGGATGGGGGTAACTCCGCGTTGAGAAGCATTTCCAGACGGCGCGGGTTATCCTGCCGCGCGATGGAAACGGCGGCAATGCGGACCAGATTTTTCTCGAGAAACTCATCCTTCGAGGTTTTTTCGAGTTTGACGGCGAGGGGCGCCATGACGACAGTGCCGAGAATCGCGCCATAGAAGGTGGTGAGAAGGGCGATGGCCATGGCCGGGCCGATGATCTCGGGGTTCTCAAGATTGGCCAGCATCTGCACGAGGCCGACGAGCGTGCCGATTAATCCCATGGCGGGTGCGATTTCAGATGCGCGGCGGCAGATGCCGGCAGAGCGGTGATGATATTCCATCAGCACTTCAATTTCCTGCGAGAGCAGGCGGTCGATTTCCTGCGGTATGTTGCCGTCGACAACCATGCGGACGGCGTGAGCCAGAAAAGGATGGGCGCGCAATTCCTGCTCGTAATTCGAAAGCGCCAAGATGCCGCGTTGCTTGGCAATAACAGAAAGATCAATCAGCGTTGACGACAGGCGCGCGGGATCGGCAGATTTGCGGAAGATTGTTTTCTTGATGACGTCGCCGCTTTTGGCGAGTTCGTCCGTGGTGAAGGAAATGGCTGTTGCTGTAAGCGTGCCGAGCACGACAATCATAATGGCCGGGAGATCCACAAAGCTGGCATTACCTTCGCCCATAAGGATGGCACCGAAAATAAGTGCAAATGTGAGAACAATGCCTAAGATGCTGGCAAGATCAGGCTGTGCAGCAGGATTCTGGAGGCGAATGACAGGGAGCGCCCGCATGTCAGTGGGGGGTGCCTGGCGGCTGTCGATCGTGTCGTCACGCATCGGAATTGTTCCTCGTCACGCGTCAGGTTTGATCTGATTTTACGATTTCCGTCATCGTTACGCCGAGCTTATCATCCACGACAACGACCTCGCCGCGGGCAACAAGGCGGTTATTCACATAGATATCGATGGCTTCACCCACCTTGCGGTCCAGCTCGACTACCGCACCGCGGCCAAGCTTCAGAAGCTGGTGGACCTGCATAGTCGAGCGGCCGAGAACGGCTGAAACCTGTACCGGGATGTCATAAATCGCGGTTACGTCATTGGCCATGGGGACACCCACCTCGTAAGGGGAATCCCTGGTCTTTTTGATGGCCTGATCGTCGTCAATTTCTTTCAGGTTCATGTTTTTACCCTGAGCTTCGGGTATCGTGGGATCGCTCATGAATTATCTCCATCTCCAGCAGGTTTTTTATCATGGCCTTTTGCGCCTCGTCCCGCAAGGATGTCCTGCACAGCGGTTTGAATTTCTGTTGCCAATTTCTCCGGATTTCTCAAGGCTCCGCCATCCTCCCATAATACGGAACATGAAGAGGCAGTTAGTTTCTCGTCGCTTTGAACCGTGCAATCGATTTCTGAACCCGCCAGTTTAAGATTATCAATATAATCTTTGATTTCATTGAGGATTTCCGGAGATACAAGAACCGTCATGTGCGGGTGTCCATCCTGGTTCTTCAGGGTTTGGGCAACAAAGTTTTTCAGCTGGTCGAGCCCAATGGCCTTATCGAGCATAGGGAAGAGCTTGCGAAGAGCCAGTAGCAGCAGCGCCAGGGTTTCATGTTCATAGTGATCGTGGCGGGTTTTTTCAGCCGCGAGAAGCTGTCCCATCTGTACCTGGATCTGGCCGAGCGCCTGTTCGAGGCGGTGAGCGCGGGCCTCTTCCTGTTCTTTGGTGGCCTGTCCGCGCCCCTCGGCAATCCCTTTACGGCGCGCATCTTCGATATCTTTGGCAGTATAGACCGGAGCCACCGTGTCGCTGCTGCCATCATCAAAGATATTCTGATTAAAAAAGTATTTTTGCTCTTTGTTCAAATCAGCAGCGTTTTTCATTTTTAATATATCATTTCATCTTCGGAATCGCCCGTAGCGATGATGATTTCACCGCGGGCCTCAAGATCTTTGGCGATATTCACAATGTAAAGCTGCGCTTCCTCGACGTCCTTCAGGCGTACAGGGCCCATGCCGGCCATATCCTCGCGGAGCATTTTGGAGGCGCGCTCGGACATGTTGGTGAAAAACATCTCGCGGATGGTTTCCGTGGCGCCCTTGAGCGCGACGGGGAGTTTTTCCTTGTCGACGGCGCGGATGAGGGTCTGCATGCCGGTGGCATCGAGCTTGGCAAGATCTTCGAATGTGAACATGAGCGCGCGAATTTTTTCGGCAGCATCGGCGTTAGAGGTTTCGAGCTGCTGCATGAAGCGGCCTTCGACGGAGCGGTCCATATTGTTGAAAATCTCGGCAATGAGTTCGTGGCTGTCCCGGCGCTTGGTGCTGGAAAGGTTGGCCATGAATTCGGTGCGCAGGGTTTTTTCCACCTCATCGAGAATATCCTTCGGCACGGCTTCCATACGGAGCATGCGGTTAATGACTTCGATGGCAAAATTTTCAGGCAGCATGGCAAGCACGCGTGCGGCGTGGTCGGAGGTGACCTTGGATAATACGACCGCAACTGTTTGCGGGTATTCCTTCTGCAGGAAGTTAGCGAGCGCTTGCTCGTTCACATTGCCCAGCTTTTCCCACATGGTGCGCCCGGCGGGGCCGCGGATTTCTTCCATGATATTGTCGATGCGTTCCTTCGGGATGCCCGAATTGGTAAGCAGGCGCTCGGCGCTGCCAAATGTGCCGACGAGCGCGTTGGTCGAGCTCATCTGGTCGGCGAAATCAAGGAATAGGTTTTCAACGACGCGCGGACTGACTTTACCCAGGGTCGCGATGATCTGTGTGAGTTCAAGGATTTCGTCATTGTCCATGAATTCAAAAATTTTGGACGCATGCGTTTCGCCAAGCGACAGCATCAGGATCGCCGCCTTCTGCGGGCCGCTGAGAGAGGTATAATCTTCTTTCGTACTGCTGTTACTACGCGCGGCGCTCATGTGTTTTTCACGTTTCCTGCGTCATCCATGTACGAATAACCGATATGGCTTCGTTCGGGTAATTTTCAACAATCTCTTCCACCTTCTTGACGGCTGAGGCACGCACTTTGCCCTCGATGCCCTGAATATCGATCAGGATCTCTTCCTCACGCGGAACATAATTGGAGGCACTGGAAGCAGGGGAGGAGCCGGGCGGACCGGCCAGTGCCGGGTTTTGCTGTTGGCGTGCGATCATGGTCTGGCCCTGGCCACCGCCGGCCATTCCGCCGCCGGCGCCGGGTTGTACTGCCAGGAGCTTGTTGATCATAGGGCGCAGGACCAGGATCATTGCCAGAAGAACGATCAGGGAGATGACGAGGATTTCTGCGAAATCAATCAACCGGTCTTTTTCAAATCCAAAGATCACGCGGTCGTCTGTGAATTCTTCATTCGTGTCGACGGCGGCGAACTGCAAATTCACGACCTCGATATTGTCGCCGCGCTCTTCGTTAAAGCCGACGGCGCTGCGGACCAGCGCGGTAATGCGGTCAAGTTCTTCCTGCGGGCGCGGCGCATAGGTTTTTGCTCCATCCTCGGCCGTGGTGTAGCGGCCATCCACAAGGACGGCGACGGACAGTTTTGTAATTTCGCCCACTTCGCGCACCGTATTGCGCACGGTTTTGTTGATTTCGAAGTTCGTGACTTCCTCGGTGCGGTTGCCTTGTGCAGAAGGTTGTTCAGAAAGCAAACCTTCGGCGCCGGGCAGGTTGCCTTCGACGGAGACATCACCGCCGCCGGCAGCTTCACGCTCCGTATTGCTTTCTTCCGTTGTCTGGGAAGAGCGGACGACCTGGCCTTCAGGATCGAAGACTTCCTCGTTGGTGCTGATGCGGTCGAAATTCATTTCTGCGGTCACGCTGGCGCGCACAGCGCCGTATCCGACAATGCGGCCGACCTGGTCTTCAACCTTGCCCGTCAGTTGTTCTTCATAGGTACGGCGCATTTCTTCTGCTTTCATGGCGACGAGGTTTGTGCTGGCATCACCTTCGCCGCGGGCGAGGAGGTTACCGTTATTATCGATGATGGACACGCGGTCGGCCGGCAGATCCGGCACCGCGGAGGAAATTAATGACTGGATAGCCATGATTTTTTCACGCTCGATATTAGCGCCGGGGCGCAAATTCAGGAAAACGCTGGCGCTGGATTTTTTTGTGTCGCGGCTGAAGAGTTCGCGCTGGGGGAGAACGAGATGCACGCGCGCATTGCGCACGCCGCCCATCGACCCGACCGTGCGGGCGAGTTCGCCTTCGAGGGCGCGCACCTGATTTACGTTCTGAACAAAATTTGTCGTACCGAAACCGGCATCCTTGTCAAAAATTTCGTAGCCCATGGAGCCGCCATTCGGCAGCCCGGCCTCGGCGAGCAGGAGGCGTGAACGGCCCACTTCGGTGGATGGGACGGAAATGCGATTGCCGTCGGTTGAAACTTCGTACTCGATCTGGCTTTCGTCGAGCTTGGCGGCGACGGCTGCGGAATCGCCCGGCGCAAGGTCGGCGTAGAGCAGCTTCATCGCCGGCTCAGAGACTTTCATGGATATGAACACGAAAAAGACCAGCAAGCTGATGACAATGCCGGCCATGATGCTGAGGCGCGTTGCGCCCAGTTGTCTCAATGTGTCAAAAAAACTATTCACAGAGCGGTTAACCCTTTAATTATTTTACGCAGACGATCGACAGAACCAGCCCCGGAAGGGGAGCCCGAATAATTGAATCTTTTCAAAGTGGTGGAGATTTTGTTAACCCCCTTGCAGCTATCTTTTGTTTAAAATGAACCTGTTTCCAATATTATAGTATTTTTTTTTAATATTTGCCATTAACCTTTTATATAAAGCCGCCGGAACTGATTTACATATCAATAAGATAACCCTAACCCATGAAATTTTATCTGATTCTCCGCCGAGTCGCAGAGGGGCAAAATACAGGGGTATTTTTCAGGAAGATTTTCAATGATTTCAAGGGAATCGTTGACTTTTGCATTGATTCGCGTTATCATGATAATAGGGTATTATTGCCTAAGGTCCTGACAAGCGGGATTCCAGGCTGGGTTAGGGTAAGCAATGATTGAAGCTGTTAATTCAGTAGTCGCCAGCGTGCAAGTCGACCGGAATGCTCCGGCTCAGACTGATGCAGCGCGCGCTTACGCTGCCAATCCCGAGCGCGTTCAGGAAGCGGCGCCTGTTGTTCAGGCTCCGTATGTCAGCCCCTATATTCACGTTGATGTTAACTACGACAAAGCCGTTCTGCAGATCCGCAATCCGGATACAGGCGATGTCCTGAAACAATTTCCGTCAGAAACCGTGCTTAAAGCGCGCGTCCAGGCGGAAGCCAGCCGTGCAACGAGAAACCAGACATCACCTGTCAGTTTTGAAACCGCAGATGCAGCGCCATCTCAACAGGCGCAGACTGAACAACAGACGTTCAGCCTGCCCGAGGTAAGCCAGCCCAAGGCCGAAGTTCAGACGAGAAGTCCTCAATCTGAAATTGCTTCAGCGGCCTTTATAGCGGCATCCCAGACGTCACAGCCCAATACCAGCAGCGTTCGCGTCAGCGCTTAGGTTTTATATTTCCAATGAGATCAAAGGCGCATTCAGCGCCTTTTTTATTATTTTAAGAAAATCGTCATCCCGAGGCAAAGCCGAAGGATCTTCCCCCTTAGGTCATAAAGGAAAGATCCCTCCGCGCCATACGGCGGGTTCGGGATGACGATTATTAATGGAGTGCTTATTTTTTACCCGCCGGCGGGGTTTGCGGTGCAGGCGTTTTTGTCATCAGTCCGGCGGCGATTTCCTTATTGATATTAATGAGGACGGTCAGCTTTCCCTTTTCAGGAGTCCCTATAATCTCTAGCTCCCGTTTAAAGACGAAATTAGCGAGATTGATGATGTTGCTGCGCAAATCTTTCGGGCGGCTGCCTTCAGGATTTTCCATGGCCGTATCATAGAACATCAGCCATATATTACGGTTGTGCTTTAGCGTGACTTCGATGGCATCGCTATTGGAATTGTCCCAGTTGTCATGAAGCTCCTGCATCATGCGTGCGGACTTGAGCAGGACGCGTCCCTCCATTTCCCGTTGGTCGGGCGTATGTTTTTGCGCGTTATCGCCATAGGCGGAAGCCGCCTTGGCGTATGGATTATTTGTGGGTGGATTGGAGTGCATTTTCTACCAGCTCCCTTTCATGCTGTATCAGTTCTTTCGCCAGCTTGAGCGCTTTGTAGTAGGCTCCGGAGATGATATGCTCGTTAATCTGCATAAAGAAAATGCTGCTGGAAGGGGCAGCGTGCTGAATCTCTTCAATCAGGCCGAAATATTTCTTGTGATAGTCGCCGGGGTTGCGCGCCAGGTACATGCACTGGATGAGGAAATAAATTCTCTTGGACGGCGTATCGGCATCTTCCTCCTGCATGACATCTTTTTCACGCATGATAGGGGCGTCACCGGCAATATGCAGGCGGGCGCGCTGGCCGTCATTGGTAATGACGGCTTCGCCAATCAGAATTTTTTCGCCTTGTTTGAGATCTATGACCAGGGCCATAAGGACTTCTTCCTTTCGAGTCAGAAAAACCAGTTTCTACTGTTAGTATCATTATACCATTTCAGGGCTTAATAAAGAACAAAAACATAATAATCGTCATTGCGAGGAGGCGAAGCAGACGAAGCAATCCAGTTTTTCCTGCTGCCCCTGGATTGCTTCGCTCCCGGTGGTCGCTCGCAATGACGGGGCGGTCGTACAAATAAAAAAACCGGGGAGTTCTTCCCGGTTTTTCTTATTGAATTCTTTGGTTCAGACTTAGAACAGTCTGAGAACGGCCTGCTGTGACTGCGATGCCAGAGCCAGGGAAGTAATACCCAGCTGTTGTCTGGTCTGCAGAGCCAGAAGGTTCGCGCCTTCCTCGTTCTGGTCGGCGAGCGTCAAGTCGTCTGCGCCGGCTTTCAGAGTTTGGATGGTGTTCTCTGTAAAGTCCCGGCGGGTCTGAATGATCGCCAAGTCGTTAGCCAGAGTCTGACCGAAGCTGCGAACGCTATCAAGAGAGGCACGCACAGAGTCCAGAGACTCTTGCACGTCCAGGGCATCTGTGAAGTCCGCTTCCTCGATACCAAGGCCGAGAGATGTGAAATCCACACCTTCCGAAACCAGGGAGTTCGTACGATCTTCGTTGAAAAAGGTCGTCAAGTCAGCATTGTTCAGGAGGTTGGTACCGCGATAACCGGCATCTTCAACCAAACCATCGATCTGGTCGCGAATGTTGTTAAAGTCTTCCTCGAACTGAGCCAGGTTAGCACTGGTTCCAACGAATGTAAACAATTCGCTTGAAGCATCGGTGCCAGCCGCACCCCCCGTAACATCGGAAGAGCCTGTACCGAACACGAAGTCAGTATCGTCAGCAGCCGCTGTTGCGTTGATGACAATTTCCGCCTGACCAACGCTTTCGCCAAACTCCAGCTCGATACGACCTGTATCTACGTTGAAGGTGGCAACAACAGAACCTGCCAATTCAGTATCGTTGTTGATACCATCGATCAGGTCCTGGATTGTGTCGGTCGCAGCAACTGAAATCTCGCCGCTTGATACACCATCGACGATAATCTCGAAACCAACTGTATCGCCAGTAGCGATATAGTTAGCCACATCGAGCGTATCGCTGGCCTGATACTTGTTGCTGACTTGCGTTCCGCCGGAAACGGCAGATGTAAGTACGCGTCCAGCAACGGCTGTACCACCCTGACGGGTTGTAGCAATCGTATTTTCAGTTCCAACAACGTTATCGAGACCCAGATAGGCAAAGCCGTCTGCGCCCGGTGATGTTGTTCCTGCACGAACGCGGACGAGACCGCCTTCGACAAGAGATTCAAGCTGCAAGCGTCCGTTGGCATCGATACTGGCGCGGACATAGTCCTGAATGGTGGCGTCAGCATTGATTTCGGCAACGATGTTGTAGATTGAGTCGGTGGCATCGATGTTGATGTCAGCGCTGGTTTGAACAGCACCGGCGAGAGTATCGTCTTGTTTGAAGCTGATGACGATATCGTCGCCAGCTGCAAGAGTACCGCCAGAGCCGGTTACAAGAGATGTAACGGCGCTGAGGTCTTCGGTACTGCGAACCCGGGCAAAACCGTTAGCAGCGCGAATTTCGCCCTGCGCTTCGATTGCGACGGATTCAGCTTGTTCAACAAGAGCGGTCAGAGCGGTAATACCCTTATCGGCTTCTTCAATGGTACGGATAGACTGTCCGATACCATCCAGAAGACGAGAAAGATCGCCTGCACGGTTGTTAAGAGCTTGCGCAGCAAAGAATGACTGTGCGTTATCCAGAGCACTGTTGACCTTACGGCCCGTCGCAAGGCGAGCCTGCGTCGTGTCGATCAATCTTTGCGTGCTTTGAAGGGAGAGTAGGTTGTTCCGCAGAGCTGCGGATAGTACGACATCGGATGACATATGAGTTCCTTTCCTAGGTTTGTTTATGCGTCCTGCAAACACCCCTTACTGGGATGTATCATTCAAGAATATAACACAAAAATTAAGAAGGCGTTAACGCGAAAATTAAGATTAGGTTTTCTTGTTTTTTATGAAAAAAACATTTATTTCCGTCATCCCCGCGGCCAGCTGCAAGCTGGCTTAAACGGCGGGGATCCAGAAAAAGACAGCGCGTTTGCGCTGACATTGTGGACCCCCGTCGTTGATGTTCGCTGCGCTCACCACGGGGGTGACGAGTGTGGGAGAATGAAATAGTAAGGGCGCGCCCCGTTCTGAGGCGCGCCCTATCTGCAGTAATAAATGATCCTTCTGGATTAGCTCACTGCAGTAGGGGCCTTTTAGCTTCAAGGGTTAGGGTTGCCAGGGTAAGCAAGACTGAAGCTCAAAGGCCCTTTAACTTATTTGGTCGTGCCTTCAATCGCTGCGCGATTTCCGGTTACTCCCTTTTTAGTTCGTGCCTCCGGGTGCTTCGCACCCTTCGGTTACTCCCTAAAGATTATCTCAATCTCAGCAGATCCTCCGTCATCTGGTCGACCGTGGTGATGACCCGTGTACCCGCACCGAAGGCGCGTTGAGCGACGATCAGCTTGGCGAATTCGTCCGCCAGGTCGACGTTGGAGGCTTCGAGTGTCGAAGGTTCGACGAATCCCGCACCGCCGGATCCTGCTTCGCGCAGGTTGTTCTCGCCCGATTCCTCGGACTGCGAGTAGGCGGTTCCGGAAACTTCCGTCAGGCCGTTCGAGTTGGCGAAGGTGACAAGCGGTATCTTATAGAGCGACGCCGACGCACCGTTCGAGAACCGTGCGACCACAATACCGTCACGCGTGACTTCGACGCCTGTTCTCAATCCTAGCGCTGATCCGTTCTGGTCGGCGAAGAGGACGTTGTAGTTACCCGAGAACTGGGTAAAGCGCGAGATGTCGATGTCAAAGGCCTGGGCCTGAGAACCGTTGTTCCAGTCGATACCCGACAAGTTGATGTCGATATTGCCGGTTGAGTCGGCGGTTGCGTTCAGTGTTCCGTCACCGTTGAAGTTCACAAGACCTTCGTTGATGACACTGCCGTCGGGGTGAATGATTTTCACTTCCCACCAGCCAAGCGGATTAGGGTTAACAATGTTCTGCAGATCCGGGAAATCACCCTGGTTGCCTGCGGTGGCCGTGAAGCCGTAAGGATTATCCACCGCCTGTGCTGAACTGCCATCCAGATCATACGGAGAATATGTTTCCGTTGTATTGACAGTGTTCTGCGGGAAGTTAAAGTTGGTGGCGCCGAACAAGGCCGTTCCCGCCGTATCCGCGATTGTAATCGAGTCGGCAAACTGTTCCGCCTGGATCAGAATTTGACCATCGGCCGTCAGGTTGGCTTCGATTTCCGTGCCGCCGCCATACGTATCGTCAAGCTGATCAATCATGTCGCCAACTGTGTCGATACGAACTTGGCCGACGCCGGCTGCTGCACCGATAATGTAAGTCTGGGCGCCGAAGCCGGTGTTGACGGTGAATGTGTTGCCCGCGACGATCGTTCCAATAGAGGTTAAAAGCGTATCGCGCGTCAGAACGACGGGCGCTTCGCTCAAGGCTGTCGCGCCGGGGCCTGTGGTTTTCCGGTATTCCAGCGTCACGGTCTGCGCGTCGCCGAGATCGTCATAAATCGTCAGGCCGCGTGAGAAGTGCGCTGGCGTGGCTGTTGGAATAGGGAAGCCGGTGAAGCCGGTTGATCCGTGCGCGGTGGGGCCTGCCGCATCAAGAGAGCCGGTATTGACCGGTTCCTGGTCGGCATTGAGGTTGATGGCGAGTTCCGCCGTGCTGGTCGGTCTTGTCAAACCGCCGAGGAAAGCAACGTTGGCCGCTACGAGGGATGTCAAATCCCCCTGGTTGGCAGGGAGTTCGCCGTCAGAATCCAGCGGCCATCCGTAGAGGACGAAGCCGGAAGCATTGCGGAGCAGGCCTTGCGCGTCTTCCGAGAACTGGCCGGCGCGCGTGTAGAGGAATTCCTGCAAGGTGTCGTCGGCGCGTTTGACCGGGAAGAAACCGTTGCCGGAGATCGAGGCATCGGTTCCGGATGAGGTCTGCTGGATCGAGCCCTGTTGATTGACGCGCTGAACGCGGTTGGTCGAAACCGTACCCGGCGAGTAGCTGGAGAGGCGGTTTTGCGATGTTACAAGTGAGGCGAACGCCGTTTCAGAGCGCTTGAAGCCGGTCGTGTTAATGTTGGCAATGTTGTTGGAAATGACGGCTGTATTTTGCGACTGTGCGAACAGGGCCGACACGCCGGTAAAAAGTGATCCAAAAAGTCCCATGATAGTCTCCTCTTCGTATAAAATTTAAAGTCTCAAAAAAAATTCTATGCGTCTTCTTCGTCTTCCGCCGGCGGTGTTACTGGTTCCGGCTGCGTCGTGTTCAGTATGTTGCCGGTCGAAACCGCGCGGTCGCCGATCAGCACGAAAATCTGGCCGTTCTGGGTTTCGATGCCGCGGATATGGCCGGAAACGACGGTGGTTGTGGTTACAATCTTGTCCTCGGCGTCGAAGGCATCGACCTTGATTTCGTAAGTGCCTGCGGGCACCGTTGTTCCTTGCGAATTTTTGCCGTCCCAGACGAAGGCATTATTCGTGGCGTCCAGCGCGGCGGTGTCTTTGGAATAGACCAGTTCGCCTTCCTCGTTGAAAATATTGATTTTCGCTTTTACGGCTTCGCCGTTGATGGCGTATTTCATCTCCACAGGCTTTGCGCCGTCGAAGTGGAATTCGGACGAGACGTAGCTGGCATCCAGGCCGACATAGCCCAGGGCGGCGCTGAAAGAATTCCCCACGCTGAGCGCGACAAGGCTGTCCAGTTTCGAATTTATATTGATCTGCTGTTCAACGCCCGAGAACGCGACCAGCTGGTTGGTGAATTCAGTGGTGTCCATAGGAGACAATGGATCCTGATGCTGCAACTGGACGGTCAGCAATTGCAAGAACTGGTCAAAGTCCTTCGTCAGACTGTTCCGTGAATTGGAGGTCTGGTTCTGCTGGTTCAGGGCGGTGTTTATGCTTAAATCAGATGTCATATATTCTGCCTTTCAAAAATCATGCCAGAATGCTGTAACGCATGTGGCCTGTGGCCGGATCGACCTGCCAGGTCATGCTTGATTCAACGATTTCAATTTCCTGGTCCGTGCCGGACCCGGTGGCGCCCTTGTCATGGCCGCCGCCGCGCTGGTTATCCTGATTAAAATTGTAACCGGAATCGGCCAGTTCAAAGCTGAGACCGCCGCTGGAATCCAGACCGGCATCCTGCAGGGCGCGCTCAAGCATGTGAGAATCGCGCTGGAGCATGGCGTAGGTCTCGGGCTTTTCAGCGATCAGAACCGCTTTCACGGTTTTGTCCTTGCCGAAGCTTAGGCGCACCTCGACACGGCCCAGCTCTTCAGGCTCGAGCTGCAATGTGATGTTTTTCGTCTCGCCATTCGCTGCGCCATTCGCAATCGTCATGCCGACCAGTTGCGTGGCGGGTACCGGAGCATGGGCAACGGGCGCATGAAGAAGAGGCGTGGAAAAATTTGCCGGGCCGTTTATTGTCTGGCCGTTGAAGTGTGCGTTGAAGTGTTCATAAAAATTCTGACTGTAATCAAAAGACAGGGTTGTGGCAGAGACAGTTGTAGATGCGTGAAGATTGATGGCGGCATGAATATCTTTTTTGGCTGCGATAGACTCCGCCATGGACATTTTTGTCTTCTGGGGCCTGGAGAGTGTCTCTTGAATATCTTCGGCCTGCGTAAGGGGATTGCCAAAGGCTGTATTTGGTTTCTCCGTAAAGCCGCCCAGGGGGCCTGCTGTCTTTTGCTTTGGCGTTGTAAATATGGTGCCCGGCATGGGTTTGATCCCGCCTTCCACAGGCGTCATGACCGACCCGATCGGAGCCGCTATTTCAGGGGCAATATTCACATTCTCCGGCGGAACGACGACGGGTGGCACAAAGCCTATGACTTCAACCAGTGCTTCTTCGATGGACAGGCCGGGATTTTTTTTCTGCAGGAGGGCAACCTTGATCTGGATCTCGTTGACCTGTTCCGGTGTCAGGTTTTTCAGATGCGCGATGATCTTGACGATGATTTCCGGCGCGCGCATGGCAGTATCGGCTTTATCATCCGGCTGCAAAAGTTTTTCCGATGCGTCCAATGCAACGCCCCGGGAAGCGCTTTCTTTTTTTTCAAGGAGAAGATTTTGTTTTTTCTCCACGGCGGCCAGCAGGACATGCAGCAGGCCGGGCGCGCCTTTTTCAACGTCTTCCGTTGTGATTGTGCCGTGTGTGAGCAGTTTCAGAACGTCATCAAAGGCTTTTTGATTGAGAGCCAGCGTGTGAACGATCTGTTGCTGGATATCAAAGGGCAGGGCCTTGAGCTGCGCCGCGATCTCCGGGTGAGCGGCCAGGATTTTCTGCAGGTGCAGTTCAAATTTTTTCTGCAGCATTTCTTCGCGGGTGGATATCTGCTGCAAAGGCGCGTTTGCTGCATTGAAAACGGCTTTTTGCAGTTCTTCTTTTTTATCTGTCTGGCTAAAGAGCACGTTCAGGAAATCGAGCCCCGGCAGACCCGTGCTCAGCAGACCTGCGGGCCTGGCGCCGGTTGCTTCCGGCGTTTTCGTGACGATCTGGAGAGTGAAAAAATTTTCTATGGCCATGTTCGGATTCTTCCGTAAGGGTTTGCGGTCAGGCTGTTTCGTTGATGCTTCCCATAGAGACGCTTTTTCTGTCGCTGGTGGCGATGACGCCGTTCTCCGCGTAGTTAAAAGCGCGCTGCTTGCGGGCTTCGTCGCGGGCGGCAGTCATGACCGTTTCGCTCAGGCGCTGGCTGCAGCGCTGCATGCGTTTGATGGCTTCCATGTTTTTCTGGCTGAGAGCGGCAAATTCTTCCTGCATCGCGGCAAGGCGCGCCTTGAGGTTCGGATGGGCAGTGCGCATATCGCTTTTATTATCCATGATGAATTCGATGCCTTTCTGATACTGGCGGGCAGCCTGCAGTTTTTCATCCTGAAGTTTCATGAAAAGATCCGTATCGGCGCCTGTCATAGCGTCAGTTTCTTTCATGTAAATGCCGCGCAGATTATCGATGATGCCCATCATCTCCTGCATGGCGCTGTCGGGATTGGCGGAGAGTGGTGGAAGCGGCTTGTTTTTTCCGCTCTGTGCTTTGTTTTTCTGCATCATGGTCTAACCCTCTCCTTGCTGCTGCACGCTTTTTTCGAAATGGATGTGCCTGGTCTGCGCGATTTCCTGCGCCGCGAGCAATGTCTGGTGCGTGTTTTTCTCGATGCGGTGCTTGAGCTTGGCAATGATCGCGTTGTTGGCGTGCGATTTTTCGGACAATGTTTTTTGAAGCGCTTCAAGCTTGTTGAGATGGCCTCTGTCGAGATGACGGAATTCCTCGAGACGGCTGCGGAATTCTTTGGAAATCCCTACATATTTCGTTGTGAGGCTGTCTTTCTCGTATTGCAAAATCGCGAAGGCGAGCATGTCGTTTTGCACGAGCGCCTGTGTTTCCTTATCGCTGAGATCAACCAGCTTCTGTGAATGGCCAATCAGGTGATGCATTATGCTCGATGCCGGAAGGCCCGCAAATTCGTTGCGTGCGGGTTTAGTCTGGTTGGGCTTGTTATTTTGCATTATCTGCTTGCTCCTGCATCTTTATCATTTCTGTTTTAATATCGTCCGAAAGGCCGATGCTGCCTGTTCTTGCAATAATCCTGCCATATTCCTGAACCATCATGCTGCGGAAAACTTCCTCGCTCTTGCCGCCGCCGAAAGGCGCCTCGGTGTTGAGGCCATCGAACATCGGTTTCATCATTTCGGCGATGAACACGCCTTCGAATTCGGTGGATGCTTCTTCGATGCGTTTCATGTCCCCGGCTTTTTTTGCTTCATCCAGCTTGCCGGCCACGCCGGACATCTTCGGAGAGAGCGGCGACATCTGTTGCCTCAAAAGTGAGGTGTCCGGGCCTATGAAATTCAGGGCTGTCATTACATGACCTCGATTTCGGCCTGGAGGGCGCCGGCGGCGCGGATGGCCTGGAGAATTGTAATGATGTCGCGCGGCTGCATGCCGAGGCGGTTAAGGCCGGTGACGAGATCTTGCAATGTCACGCCGGTTTCGACCATGGCGAGTTTGACATCGGAGCCCTGGTTCACTTCGAGATCGGTGCGCGGCACGATGACTGTTTCGGCATCATCGGCAAATGGGTTGGGCTGCGAGACCTGCGGTGTTTCGGTGACTTTAATTGTCAGGTTGCTCTGGGCGATGGCGACATCGCTGATGCGGACATCAGAGCCCATCACGATAACGCCGGAGCGTTCAGAGATAACAACCTTCGCCGGCATGTCAGGTTGAATAGGAAGCTGTTCGATGTCGGTGATGAGATCTACAATCGTGCCGTCATAGCCTTCGGGGCGACGGAGCATGACGCTGGCGGAGTTTTCAGCCAGCGCGAGATCCGCATCCGTAAAGCCGTTGATGGCCTGCGCAATGCGGCGGGCTGTCGTGAAATCGGGGTTTTTCAGGCCAAGGCGGATCTGCTGCAGATCCTCAAGACGGAAGGCAATCTCGCGCTCGACAATCGCGCCGCCGGGAAGACGTCCTGCGGTCGGGATATTCTGGGTGACACTGGCCGCGTCGCCACCGGCGCTGAAACCGGCGATGCTGACTTCGCCCTGCGCGACGGCGTAGGCTTCGCCGTCAGCAGCGAGAAGCGGTGTGACAAGCAATGTACCACCGCGCAGATCGCTGGCGTCGCCAAGCGAAGAAATATTCACGTCGATGCGTGAGCCCTGGTTGGTGAAAGGCGGAAGCGTTGCTGTCACCATAACGGCCGCGACGTTGCCCGTATTCATGTTGGCGCCGCGGACGCTGATGCCGAGACGCTCCAGCATCGCGATCAGACTTTGTTCCGTGAAGGGCGAGTTGCCGAGCGAGTCGCCTGTGCCGTTCAGGCCGACAACGAGACCGTATCCGACCAGCTGGTTTTCACGGACGCTTTCAAAATCGACGATGTCCTTGATACGGGAGGTTTTGGCAAATGCGTCTTGTGGCGCGGCGAGCAGGCCGGCGCAGAAGGCCAAAAACGTCAGGAGGATGATTTTACGCATGAGGGTCCCTTTGTTGGGTGTCCTATGCGAAAGCCATGCCAGATTGTGAGGATTAATAGATTCTTTAAAATCAGCAGCTTATGATGGGAGATCGCTGAAAGGCCTCCCTGCGCGGCGGGATGTTATCCTGTTGATAAGACTACGGCTTCGGCAAGTTTTACCTATTTAACGGTGGGCGGGTTATACGGTATGATGGCGGTAACAAAGGCAGATTCATTATGAAAGTTGAAGGGCCGGGGAAGGCGCAATCCGCCTCCTCTTCAAAAAAACCGGAAAGAAAAGCCGGCACCTCGAGTTTCGGGGATTTTATGACTGACGGTCCTGTGCCGGCGGCCGGTGCCCGCGCGACCCAGTCCATTGCCCTGGTCGATTCCCTGCTGGCTGTGCAGGGATCGGAGGATCCGGGTGAACGTGCGGCTCGAAGAAGAACTTACGAACGCGGCGACAATATACTGAAAGAGCTTGATAAAATCAGGTTGGCCCTTTTGGGTGGAGACCTGCGTGCCGGGCAGATGCTCGATATTGCCGACATGGTCGCGGCGCACCGGGAAAAGATCAAGAATCCGGCCATGAGCGTGCTTATGGACGAGATTGACTTAAGGGCGCAGGTGGAGCTGGCCAAAATTCGCTATATGCTTGAGGCGCCATCGCGGTGAATCAAGCCTATTGTTTTCGCGGACAGGGATGCTTATATTTCCTGCTGTTTTCACAAGGCTTTTTCGTAATTAAGTAAAGGGATGAGCGCGTAATGACCTCAGACAATGCAGTGACCGTACCGGCCAAATACGATCCTGAAAAAGATAAAAAGAAATTCATGAATCCGGTGATGCTGGAATATTTTCGCCAGGCGCTGATTGCGTGGCGCACCGAGCTGCTGAAAGAATCCCAGGAAACGATCCAGATTACTTTGCAGGGCACCGAGCTGCAGAAGCCCGATCTCGCAGACCGCGCCTCGGCGGAAACTGATCACGCGCTGGAATTGCGGACTCGTGACCGCGAGCGCAAGCTGATTTCAAAAATCAACCAGGCGCTGCAGCGTATTAAAGACGGTGAATACGGTTTCTGCGAAGAAACCGGCGAGCCGATTTCCGTGGCTCGCCTCAAGGCCCGCCCCATAGCCACTTTGAGCCTTGAAGCGCAGGAGCGCCATGAGCGGCTCGAGAAGACGCAGCGGGACGATTGATTTTGGTGTCATCCCCGCCAGATGTGGTGGTCATTATAACTATATGAAATTAAATAGATAAAATGCACCATTTTCGCTTGTGTAGATATTGTGCAGGACTTTCCTGCTGCCGTGTCCTGTTAACAAAGCAACTTGCATGAATACGGTAGCACACAAGAGAAGATTCCTCCATCGGTTTAAACCGATGGAGGAAAGTTATGAAAAGATATAAACGACTGGAAGAAGCGGACCGGGTATCCATCCAAGTGCTTACAAAAAGAGGATATTCGGACGCAGAGATAGCGCGGGAAATCGGCGTCCACCGATCCTCCGTAGGCCGTGAGCGCAGAAGAAACACGGTTGACGGGAAATATTATCACCATCTGGCGCAAGGGCTTGCGGACAAGCGTAGGCGGGCAAAACGGCGGCGACAGTCAAAGATGACGCCGGAGATTATCGCTTTCGTGGAAGAGAAGCTGCGGCTGGGTTGGAGTCCGCAGCAAATCAGCGGATGGATGAAATATCGCCAGTCCAAATTGCCGACCATCGGCTATGAGCGCATCTATCACCACGTCTGGCGGGATAAGTGGAACGGCGGAACTCTCTACCGCCATCTTCGTCACGGCGGTCGCCGTTACAGGCGCTATGGTTCAAGGTTCGGCATTCCAGATCGCAGAAAAGGCCCCATTCCTGGCCGCGTGGACATTGACCAGCGCCCTGCCATCGTTGAACAAAAATCCCGTGTCGGGGACTGGGAATTGGATACGATTGTCGGTAGCCAGCATCGCGGCGTTCTCGTCAGCATGGTCGAGCGCGGCTCAAAATTCCTGCGTCTGGCTTTGGTGCCAGAGCCGAAATCCGCCACCGTTGCGGAGGCCATTGAAGCATCGCTTTATAATGACAAGAAAAAAGTTCTCACGATAACGATGGACAACGGCTGGGAGTTTGCGCGACATCGGGAGTTCGGAAGAACCCTGAAGGCCGATACTTTCTTCGCCAAGCCCTACCATTCTTGGGAACGCGGGCTGAACGAACACACCAATGGCCTTGTCCGCCAATACTTCCCGAAGGCAACCGACTTTACGGCGGTCGAGGCGCATGAAGTTCAGAAGGTCGAAGAGCTGCTTAACAATCGACCGCGCGCCGTGTTAGGATTCAGGACGCCGATGGAGGTCTTCTCAAGGCCGTCGTCTTTGCGGAAAGTTGCGCTAGTTACCTAAAGGGGCCTGCACAAATCATAAAAATATGCCTGAATATGCCCCGATTGTGGAGTTTTGTCCATACGTTCACGGCCTGTAATCAGGGTCATGGTTCTGTGAGGGTTTGTTGTCCGGCGGCGTAGCGGTACGATTGAACGCGCCGGACATTCTGGCGCTTTTGGGTGTGTCTTCGGGGTAAGGTTCGGCTTTATGCTCCGGCGGTATTTTCTCCCTGATTGTTGCCGCTTCTTCTTTGACCTTCTCGCGCACATATTCGTTTGTCGTGAATTTCTCCGCTGGACTGTTCTGGCGGACGCTGTTGAACATACTCTGCAAGGGCGAAGGTGTTTTATCCGGTTGCGGTGCAAGAGTCGGCTGTTTCCTGTTTGCCAGTTCCTTTTCTATGTGTTCCTGCAAGCCGCGCATTTTGTCTGTCGCGGGAATAAACCAGTCTTTACGCTCCGGACTTGGCGGCGCGTTATTACTCGATAGTAATGATACAGGCTTTTCTGTATCGGGTTTTATTGGTGTTGTGGCGGTGGCAGGGCGTGAATCCGGTTCTTTTGCTTTTACCGGCGGCATAGTGCTTTGTTTATTAATTGGCTCCGCTATTCGGATTGTTTCTTTTGATGGCTTGAATATCTCCGGTATGCCCTCGCGTAGCAGTTCGGCTTTCAGCTTAAGTTTTGTCGAAAATTCTAAATCGGTAATCGTTTTTGATTTTGCGCTTTCCGTGAATTTTATAGCCGGAGTTTCTGCCAGCGTCTTTTCTATCGAGTCCACAAATGACTTATATTTTCGGTAGTGATCATGGCTTTCTTCCAGAATGGACAGGCGGGTTTTCATGGTCTGGATTTGCTCATGAATCCCTGTTCTGTAAGATCGCCCGTAACGGAAATTCTGCCGCACAATACGCGCTTGCGATTCCTGTTCTGACAGGCGCAAGGATTCACGATTTAGGATGCGGGTAAATAAAAGCTCTTTTGAAAACCGGACAATCTCGATAATGGATTTTTTAATGACGGCGGGAAGGCCGGTCTTTGCATAGATGTTTTCAAAATGCCGGACACGATGGTCAAGTTTGACCATTTCTTTTTCCAGTGTCCGGATTTGCTCTGCTAGCGGAAGATCAGGCCATTTGCTGCGCTCGGCATTGACCCGTTTAATTTCTTCCACAAGATCGCTGCGGCTGCGCCCTTGGTCGATGGTTTTATAATCGACATCACGGTTTTTCTGGTTGGGCTGTTCCTTTTCCTTGGCTGGCGCGGGAGCAGGGCCGCTATCTCCGGAACCGCCGCCCTGTTTGCCGCTTTTATCACCAGACTTGCCTTCTTCCCCGCCCCCGTCTTTGTCGTCTTCGTCGTCGTCGTCTTCATCTTCCTTGTCGCCGCGCTTTTCCTCGGCGGCTTTGCCTTCCGGCCCGATATGGATTTGCGGAACCCGGTCTATGCCCTGATCGTCCAGCGTCCTGCGGTCGATTTTGTCATGGGATAATCCGGCCTGTTCCAAGGCATCATTGGCAAGCGTTTCCCAAATCACGCGGATTAACTCGACTTCCTGCGGGCCTTGCTCGCGGTCGTCAAGGATGCGGGTTTTCTTGCCAAGCCCATCTTTTGTGATTTCGCGGGTGGTGAACAAAAGATGGGCGTGATGGTTGCGCGGGTCGTGATCGTCCCCGGCAACCGGACTATGCAGGGACGTATCAACGGCCACGTTGTAGCGTTCCACCAGCCACATGGCCATATCGCGGGTCAAGGCTTCGCGGGCCGGGGCTGGCAATTCATGCGGCAGGGCAAGGATAATTTCCCGCGCCACGCGGGAATTTTTTCGGGTTTCTGCCGCTT
>JBQTJN010000040.1:0-18370 GCA_052387095.1 Alphaproteobacteria bacterium | reverse complement strand
GCACCTGCCAATCGCGGTTTTCTAAATTCATAGACTATCTCCTGTGTCTAAATGACTTAAATGTATATATGACAGACGCATTTCTTTTCTATTCGGTTCCTGCAGGGTGTTGGAATCATTGAAAAATCAGGGGAGAAAATCGCGGTGCTTTAGAGCAGTTTTTTGCCAGCCACGTAACCGCCCAGAGAGGCAAGAAGAACGGCTGCCTTGGGATTTTCAGAGATAGGCTCTTTGAGCTCCTCATCAAGAAGTTCAAACAGCGATTCAATTGTCTCGGTGATGTCGTTCTTGAATTTCCTGAAGATACGCTTGTGATACTGGGCCAGCGCGTAGGTTACCCAGCAGCCAATAAGGCCGAAGCCGATGAAAATCAGGCCTGTGAGAGCGTAAGAAATTTCGGGCGTAAATTGCGTTCTGAACCAGAGATGCGCGGCAAACACAATAAAGCCAAGACCGCATAAAATGAAAAAACCGGACAAGGCGATGAGGCCCAGTCCGATTTTAACCTTAGAAAAGAAGGGCGGCTCCGTCTTTAACAATTTATCCAGCGCGATACCCTGGAGAATGCCGACAAAGCTGCTCATATATTATTTACGCCCGCCAAAAAGCCAGCTGGCAACAAGACCGGCAAAAAAGGCAACAGCCATGCTTTTCGCCGGCTTGTCTTTCACCCGGTCTTCCATCCGGTGAAGTTCGCCTTTACCTTTTTCCTGCAACTTGGAAATGCGCTGTTGCACTTTTTCCTTCAGTTCGGCGGTCAGATCAGCACCGTTTTCCTGAACATTCTTGCCCAGACCCACAACATTGGTCTTTAAAGATTCGAGGTCATTCTTAATGTCCTTGATTTCGGGAAAACGCTCTTTACCTTGAGCATATAATTCTTTTGATTTATTTGTCATTTCTTAAACTCCTTGGTTTTTGGCGGGATATAAGAGGCAAACGCGCACAAACCCTAATAAGTTCCCGTGTTCAGGCGGCTTTGGTTTCCCCGCAAAACATATAACCAATCCCCCGTACGGTTTTGATAATTTTGGGGGATTTGGTGTCGTCTTTCAGCTTTTTGCGTAAACGGGCCACCTGGATATCAATGGCACGGTCAAAGGAATCAAATTCGCCGTCACGGGTAAGTTCGAACAGGTGCTCCCGGCTAAGGGCGCGGTTGGGCGATAAAACCATGGCTTCCAGCAATTTGAATTCCCCCGTCGTGAGATCGGTGGACTCATTTTTAGCGTCATATAGCTGGTATTGGGTGCGATCGAGGCGCCAGTCCATGAAGACAATCTGTTCCGGCTTTCCCGCTCTGTCGGATTCAGCCGGCGTGTCCTGAGATTGCCTGCGGCGCATGACAGCCTTCATGCGGGCCGAGAGCTCGCGCATCTCGAAAGGCTTGGTGATATAATCATCCGCGCCCATTTCAAGGCAGATGATTTTTTCCATTGTGTCGCTTTTGCCGGAAACAACGATTATGGGTGCGCGGGTTTTCGCGCGCATCTGGGGAATCAGGCTCATGCCTTCGCCGTCTGGGAGAGTGAGGTCGAGCAGAACAACGTCAAAATTCATGGAGCTGCTTTTATCGAGCGCCGTGCTGATCGTGCCGGCATTGATGACCTTGTAGCCGTCGTCTTCCAGATACTGGCTGATCACGGTCTGCAGATTTTCGTCATCGTCAACGGCCAATACAACGCCTTTTCGCAAAAGACCCTCCTGCAAAACTCTGAAAAGGATAGAAAAAGACTATAGCACTTTGTTACAAAAATGAAACAAACTTTTTCACAACAGAAACACGGGCGACAAAACCCTGTTACATAGGCGGGTTAGGCTTAATTCATGGACAAGAAAAAGGAGTTTTCCATGTTTAACCAGACCGCCTTAATCGATGAGATGCAGAATTTAAGGAAGTTCGCCTTTAAACTGACACGCAAGCCCCATGATGCGGACGACCTGCTACAGGCTACTATCCTAAGAGCGCTTGAGAAAAAGCACCTTTTTCAAGAAGGTACCAGCATCTTCAAATGGACCTCTAAAATTATGTATAATCTTTTTGTTTCGGACTACCGCCGCAAGGTCAAATTCGAGGTCCAGTATGACCCCGAAAGCTATATTGAGCGTGAAAGCGTCGAGGCGTCTCAGGATGTCAAGATGGAGTTGATTCGCGTTCAGGAAGCCATGAACACACTCAGTGACGATCACCGTGAAATTTTGGTGATGGTCTGTGTGAAAGGTCTTCAGTACTCCGAAGTTTCGGGATTACTACAAATTCCTGTCGGCACGGTCCGCTCTCGCCTGTCACGCGCCCGCGAAGCGCTGCAAGCGGCCCTGAATACACCGAGAGGCGTTTATGAAACATCAACCTTCACCGGCACTTACGGCGAGGTTAACCGCATAGCGGCGTAATTGCCTATCCTTTTTCTTTCCAATTTCTTCCTAGGGAGCCCGGCTTTGCAACCGGGCTTTTCTTTTTCAGGCAGCTTGCGATGGTTCGAAATATTTCAAGATCTGTTCTTTCAGATCTGACTCGACGATCGGCTTGGGCAGGTAGGCATCCATACCGGCCTGGATACATTTATCCTTGTCGCCCACCAGAGCATGAGCCGTCATGCCGATAATGGGCGTGCGGGGGCGCCCCTGCTCATTTTCCAGCAGGCGGATGCTGCTGCAGACGGAAAGCCCATCCATTTCCGGCATCTGGATATCCATGAGCACAAGGTCATAATGATTTTTCTTCCATAATTCGAGCGCCTGACGCCCGGTGCGGGCAATGTCGTAACGGCAATGCATTTCATCCAGAATGTAGGAGATGACAACGATATTACCTTCGTAATCCTCGGCTAAAAGAATCCTGCTCTTTTCTTTAAGGTTTTTCAGGCGCCGCAGGATTTGCAGCGTGGTATTTTCATTTATGGCGCGGCCTGTGTTTACGTTATCTTCCCCGGCTTTCAGGAAAGGCAGAATGACGGAGAACTTCGATCCCATTCCGATCTCGCTGCTCAGGGTGATGGTGCCGCCCATAAGAAAAGCGAGGTTTCGGGAAATCGGCAGTCCCAGTCCCGTGCCGCCGTATTTACGCGACATGGAGGCATCGGCCTGTTTGAAGCGTTCAAAGATAAGGTCCTGGTGTTCCGGCGGGATGCCTATGCCGGTGTCGGTAATATCAATCACGAGATATTCAGAGCCGTTCCTGTCTTCCGTATAGGCCTTGATGGTGACCTCGCCTTTTTCTGTGAATTTCAGAGCGTTACCGACGAGATTGACCAAAATCTGGCGCATGCGGGCAATGTCACCATAAAAAGTCATGTCCCCGACAGGACTGTAATCAAAGAGAAAATTAATATTTTTTTGAGGGGCGCGCACTGACATCATGCTGATGACTTCCTGGAAAAGGCTCTCCAGCCGGAAATTGTCCAGGTTCAGTTCCAGCTCGCCCGTTTCGATTTTAGAAAAATCAAGAATGTCGTGGATCAGGTCTTTCAACGCGGATGTGCTTGAATTGAGTGTGCCGACCAGTTTTTTCTGGCGCTCATCCATTGTGTCCTTGTTTTTATCAAAAATCTCGGCGATGCCGCTGATAGCGGTCAGGGGCGTACGAATCTCGTGGCTCATATGCGCGAGAAAATCGCTTTTGGCTTCGTTTGCTTTTTCCGCATGGGTGCGCGATTCTTCGAGCCGCTGTTCATAGTCTTTAAGGGCGGTAATGTCCGTATAGGCGCCTACCATGCGAGTGGCTTTGCCCGCGCGGTTAAAAGCCGCCTTACCGCGGGCATTAATCCACAACCAGCGGTCTGATTTATGACGTATGCGGAATACGGCAGAAAACTCGGAAATTTCCTGTCTGAAATAGAGTTCTATAGTTTTGTTAAAATCCTCAATATCCGCATCATGGACCAGGCGTTCAAATTCCTGCACGGAGGCGGTCAGTTCGTGTTCTTTATAGCCCAGCATTTTTTTAAATTGTGGCGACCAGAAGAGTTGTTTTTTCTCCAGGTTCCAGTCGAAAATCCCGTCGTTTGTTCCCTCGATCGCAAGACGAAATCTTTCTTCCGTTTCCTTCAGGATGGTTTCGGCGTAGGTGCGGCGAGTCTGGGCGCGCAGGAGAAACCCGTTAAAAAGAAGGAGCAGTGCGGAAGCCAGGATCACGCCGACGAACAAGGTTGTAAAATAGCGCCCTTTCTTATCCTGGATCAGGTCGATCCTGTTTTCGAGCAGCCGGTATTCGTCTTCAAGAATATCATGATTGGCGAGCAGAATATTGCCTTTAAGCGTTTCTATCGCTTCGACCCTTTCAAGAATCTGCGGCGTAGTCAGTTGTCGGGTGGTATATTTTTCGGCGCGCTCCTCCAAACGTTTTGAAAATTCTCTGAAATATGCTGTCAGTTCATCGAGTCTTGTTGCCTGCGCTGCATTATCCTGCGTTAGAATTCTGATGTCCGTTATATAACCCAATACGGTTTTTTTGCGGGTTTCATATGTTTTTTTGAACTCCGGATCCCGGGTGATGATATAGCCGCGCTGGGCAGCCAGCATGCTTTCGACGAAGCCCGACAGCTGTTCCGCCTTGCTGATGACTTCGTATGTATGACGGACGAACTCGTCCGTTTTATCGATGTCACGCTCGCCGGAAATAAGGATGTAGAGCAGCATGCCTGCGCAGCTTACGAGGATCAGGCAAAAGAGCGCATAATTGCGAAAAAAGATCCTATCCAAGGGCGGTCCATTTTTTTAGATTTTGGGATAATATTGATTAAATTCCACAAATTTGCCTTTCAGGCAAATTAAAAGGCGCCCAAATAAGTCGCCTTTTAATTAATCCTGCTAAATACTTACGCTGGCGGCATTCTTCCGGGCAAGCCATGCATAAGGGCTGCAACTACAAAAAGCACCAAAAATACAACGAATAGTATCCGCGCTATTTTCCCCATGGAAGCCGCTGCAATGCCTCCAAAACCCAGAATGCCGGCAATCAATGCCAATACTAGAAATGTTAAAGCCCAGCCCAGCTATGCCACGCCCTTTCATATGAAATTGATTATCATAACTCTAACGGGCGAATAATCCTGAGTTCCTGAAACGGTGATAAAATTAAAGGAACCGGTTCAGGGAGATGGGTGTTTTAATTAAACAGGGGTTTTTGGGGCCGAGATGCCGGTTCATTGAAAAAAAGAAAATATGCCGTTCCGCATTATTACAGATTTTGACATTCAAGCCATGGTCGACGGGGAACTAAGCCCTATGGAGGTCAAAAAAGTACGGGCGCATCTCGATAGGGATCCCAACGCGCAGAAACGCTACCAGGAATTAAAGCGGCAGAAAGCCCTACTGCGTAACTGGTACGATGACCGGTCCGATAATTCAAATCATACCGATTAGATTAAATTCCGCAGATCAGAACTTTTTTGTCAGATTGAAATAGGCGCGCGGGTCGCGGTCGTTCTGCGTCTGCACGTCGCGGTTCAGCGGGAAAGCCACGGCAAAACCGGCCGAGGTATTACCCGGGAAGTTCGCGCGGACACCGGCGCCGGCGGAGGTAATCGTATCCGTCTTGAGGGTGCTGGTCGTAGCATCCTCATTCCAGACCCTGCCTGCATCATAAAAGGTATAGGCCTGAAATTTTTCCAGGTTGCCACCCTCGATGTTCATCGGGTTGTTCCATTGCAGTTCGGCTTTGGCTGCAATACCATCATCGCCAACGACTTCCGAGCTATCGAAGGCGCGGCCAAATTCCGTACCGCCGACGCCAAACTCTTCAGAGGATAGCAGAGGATCGTTAGAGACCTGGCCGCTTGCCGCCAGCAAAAGGTTGAACGAATTTGTCAGGCGCTGCAGGCGTTGGATCTCGATATTGGCTTTGAGAAATTGCGGGTCACCCTCATCGCGTGTCAGGTTAGCATCGCCTTCGTCACTCGCGCCGAAAACGCTAAGACCTTTGGAAATCTCGATATCGATGGCGTTGAAGCCGATTCCGAGCAGCGTATCCAGAAATTCATACCGGGCGCCGGCGCGCAGAACGCGAAGATTATCCTCGCGTGTCGGCTCAATGTTGTTGGAACTGCGGACATCGCGCCAGTCAAACAGCAGGCGCGTAGTCAGATTTTGCGAACGGGCGCGGATAAACGGGTGTGTTACTTTGACGCTGTAAAGATTGGAATGGCCGCGCACATCGAATTGCGCAAGATCATAGCCGGGATCGGTGTCTGTCGCGCTGATGTAGGCGGACGCTTTCGTACCGTAAGGTCCGATGGGTTGTTCATAGCCGAGCGCGCCGAACGCAAGTTCATAGCCGCTGTCAGGTGCGATAACGAGCTGGGCGGTGATGGCCTCGTTCATGCCGAGCCAACCATTGAATGTATTGCTGGAGACTAGGTTGATCGGGCCGAGATAACGGCTGCCGAAATTATTGATCTCCAGGAGACCGTCATAAGGGTCGCGGTTGTCAACGATGATCAGCATTTCAGCTGCGCCGGGTGTATCGGCCGACGGGCTCAGAACGCTGCGGGCCGTTATCCCGGGCAGATCGTTGATGAGAAGGAGCTGGCGTTCCAGTTCGCGGATATTCAGGGCATGGCCGGTGTTAATGCGGCTTGCATACTTATGTATGACGTCGCCATCATGCGTGGCATTGCCCTGTACGATGACATTATTAACGTAGCCTTCAACAACACGCACCTGCGCATAGCCATTATCAATGGTTTGCGGCGGTACAACAACCTGCGTTAGCAGGTAACCGTCATTACGGTATTTAAGGGTGATCTGGTTGGCGATGTCGTAAAGATCTGCCAGTGAAATTTCCGTACCGATCTTGTCGGCATATAGGGGACGGAGTTGGGCGTCGCTATAGGCTTCGAAACCTTCTACTTCAAGTTCTTGCAAAACAAAGTGAATATTCTCTGCGCCGGGAGGAGCGCCCTGCAAGGCCAGTTCCTTAACTTCAATGTCGGGGCTGAGTTCCGTATGTGTCAGCGAATCTCTGAATTGTTCCTGCTGGCGGCCGGGGTCCGCGATGCCTGTTTGCTGGTCGAGCTGTGCGTATGCCGGAAGCGGCAGAACGAGGGCCAGTGCAGCGGCGGCCAGAACAGGATATGAGCCACGAAGGGCGAATTTATAATGAGTCATATGAAATGCTTTCGGTGAATTCTGTATGTTTATGAAGGCCTTTTATCAATAAATATGAAGGCAGTAAATGGAGAGATCAGGGGAGCAGAAAATTTCAAGCCAATAACCTGTCCGATAATAATGTAAGCCCGGGCAAAAAACAATGGAAAGCAGGATTTATAAGGAATCTCTAATTTAGCTCCCTGTTTTAAGAGCCGCAAAGCAATTAAGTTTCCTTAATGCATGTTGATTTTTTTCTGGAGCTATGCCACTGTCCGGCTCAATCAGATACTTATTTTTCAAATGTCCGTTAAAAGACTCTCATATATATGAGGTCTTTTGACCAATATATCAAGGTCTTTTGACCAAGCAGAATTTTTTACAGCGCCTCACAGGCTTTATATCAAGGGAGAGTACATCATGACACACACACAGGGCGATCTTCTCGCAGTCAGATCCATCCGCCGCGCAGTGAGCAGGATCCTGTCAACAACCGCACTCACAGCGGCTGGTCTCGCGCTCTTCGCGATCCCTTCGAAAGCCGACAACTGGGGCGATCACACATATGATGAGGGCAATGTTGATGTCGATGTGTCCATTCCCGATGTAACCAACCTTCACCAGACAACAGATTTCGTTAAAGCGCGTGGCGATGGCGACATTACAGCCGGCCACACAGTTAATCTGAACCAGCCCGGCTCCGGCTCCATGTATGTTCTTTATGATATCGAGAATGATCCTGCCTTGATTCAAGGCGCTCTGAATGCCAACGGCCAAGTTTTCATCTTCGACCAGGACGGCACGATTTTCGGCGCGGATTCTCGTGTCAATGTCGGATCGATCGTAACATCGACCGGCCATATCAGCGATGCGGACCTGCGCGACGGCGATGGCCATTACACGTTTGAAGGCGTGGATACGGGCGGCTCTATTGAAATGCGCGGCACGATCACAGTGGCGGATGCAGGTCTTGCCGCGTTCGTGGCACCGACGGTCAGAAATTCCGGCGTGATCAATGCGCGCCTCGGCAAGGTGGCAATGGCCGCCGGCAGCCGCGTTACGCTCGACCTTTACGGCGACGGCCTGGTCGAGATTGCGGCGAGCGATAAAGTCAATGCGGCCCTGCTGGAAAATTCCGGCACGATCAACGCCGAAGGCGGCGTGGTTGCCATGCGCGCCGAAGATGCGCGTGAAATGGCCAATAATGTCATCAATATGAGCGGCGTGATCAATGCATCATCCGCGACTGTGAGCGGCGGGAAGATTATTCTTGGCGGCGGCCATAACGGCAATGTAAATGTTTCCGGCACCCTGAATGCTTATGGCACCGAAGGTGGAAGCATCACTGTCACCGGTCATGATGTAATTGTTGAACAGTCTGGTCTTTTCAACACAGGCGGTGGCGCAGGCGACGATGGTGAAGGGGACGCTGGCGATATTTATATTTATGCTGATAATAATGCCATTTTCCGCGGCCGCGCTTTCGCACAAGGCGGACCTCTTGGTGGTAATGGCGGTTTTGTAGAAATTTCTGCTGCTAATGAAGCTGGTTATGATGGTTCCGTTAACACCTTGGCCCTGAATGGTACTTCGGGCAGCTTCCTGATAGATCCGCTTTTTGCCGTTATTCACAGCGGCGTGCTGAATACATATCCTGGCGGCGGAAATTTCCTGAGCGCCCGGGCGCTGGCCAATGACCTTGCTCAAAATGCCATTGTTACGGTTCAGGCTACAAATTATATCGATGTTGGTACAAACACTGCGGGCCCAGGCGTTGGCACGGGCAATATTGATGTCAGCACAGGAACACAGACAACCTATGTTGCAGATAACCCAGGCAATCCAGGTTTGGTGAATGCTTGCGCCGGCCCAGCTGGTCCGTCCAATCCTCACTGCATACCTACGAGCGTATCGGCGCTTGCGCATGGTAATTTAACGCTTCAAGCTAGCTTGGTTAATTTTATTAAAGATCTCACCATGGGTGATGGGACTCTGACAGTCAATGCAGGCACATTGAATCTGAATTCCCGAATTTATGGACGCAACAGCATCGGCGGCCCAGCGGTCCTGCTTGGCGATTCAAAACTGATCGGCACAGGCATACTGAGTACGATTAATGTCCAGTCGCCCAGCGCGCTTATTAATCAAGGTATTTCTTTCTCTGACGACGCTACGAATCTGACCACTGTCAATGTCGGCGCCGGCATATACGATGAAACCGTCCAGATAGTGGGTGCGAATAAGTCCAACCTGTGGCTCAAGGGTGCAGGCCAAGGCTTAACCTTTATCAAGCCAACAACGATGGCAGGCGCCCCGGCGCTGGCCAATGGTTTCCCATGGAACGGCCAGTTGTACACGCCGATCGTTCTCGCTCAGGGCGCGAACAATGTTGATGTTTCGGGCCTCACTATTGACGGCACGCTGATTGGTGGCAATATCTCCGGAACGAACACATCAGGTCTCACTTATTACAACGCAGGCGGCGACGCGACAGATGTGACTATCACTAACGCCGGTGCGTTCGGCTTCTATGCTGCGGCAGACGGCACACAAGGCCACACAGGGCGGCTTGTAACTGCCAACAACATTACCAGTAGCGGGAATTGGTGGGCAGCACTTGCAGCCATCGGCAACCAGCTAAATCTTAATATTACGGGGGGCAACTACAACGGCGCCGGCGCATCTGATGCGCTTGACCTGTCCAATGGCAGCCAGGGCACCGTAACCGGCGCCACGCTCAGCACCGGTACCCACAGCGATCAGGCCGGTATCAGCTTTCATGGCGGCCATGACTGGTCCATTAACAATGTTACCATCAATGGCGGCGGCGCGGGTACGACCGGTATCGCCGATGACGGCCCGGCTTACGGCGTTTCCAGCGCCAACAATATCAGTATTACCGGCGGCACTATCAGCAATGTTGGCACCGGTATTGATGCAATCGGCGGCCACAACTGGGATGTAAACGGCACGATGATCAGCTCTGCAGCGGCCGGCGGCGGCAAAGGTGTCCACTTCGCAGGGCTGACGGGCGGCAACGTAAACACTATCAACGGCGTGAATGTCAGCGGCTTTGCGCAAGGTATTCACAATAACGGCAGCAACGGTACACAGATCACCGGCGGCACGTTCACGAACAACACGACCGGTATTCTCGTTAACCCAAGCAGCAACGTGGTCATCGATGGCGTCAATACCAATGGAGGCACCAACGGCGTAGTCTTCACTGGCGGCGATAACAACACGGTGAAAAACAGCTTCGTGAATAACACGGTTGGTGACGGCGTTGTTGTCAACGGCAGCACCACTGCCAAAGTCCTGCACAACCAGATTGGCCTTCTCGGCGGTGCGAACAGCATCGGCAGCGGAGCCGGCGGCGGCGATGCGATTTTCGTGACCAATTCTGACGGCACGGTTATCACAGGCAACTTCACGGCCAACACGCATTATGATGGTCCGCTCCGTAAGGGTTCGGGCATTCTCGTCACCAACAGCGACAACGTCCAGATCGGCGGCGCAGGCGCGCTCGGCAACGATATTTCGCTGGCGGGATCCGACGGCATCGTCATCCGCACGGATGGCGGTACAGCCGATAACAACACGATCGAAGGCAATACCATTCATGGTGTGGCTGGTTCACGTACCGGTATTTACACCGAGTTCGCGACCAATACCGATATCATAAACAATATTGTTTCCGGTTCCGGGCGCTATGCCGCGATTTACGGCAATGGCGGTTCGAACTTTAATATCAGCGGGAATACTCTCGACCACAATGATGAGATCGGCATTCTCCTGCAAAATGCAGGTGGCACGAACCTGATCGATGACAACACGATCGACAATACAGGCGAAAACAAGAAAGCGTCTGACGGTACGAATAGCGGCGATGGTATCCGCGTTCTTTCCAGCTCTGGCGTAACTGTTTCGAACAATAAAGTCGGTCTCAATGGCGGCACCAATAACATTAAAGGCAATGGCGTTACGATTATGAGTTCGCCGTCGACTACGGTTAGTGCCAATAGTATCTCCAACACGATGGACAACGGCATATTCCTAAACCCGAGCGCGAACAGCATTGTTCAGAACAACACCCTGAAAGTGATTGGCCAGAACGGCATCTATTTGAGCGCCGGTAACCACAGAGTTCAGGTGCTGAGCAACCAGCTGCACGGCGTAATGCTGGATGGTGTTTTTGCGACAGGCAGCAACGATATCGAGATCAAGAATAACGAGATCAGGGCGAGCACGCTGGTTATGGGCGCCGGCGGTCATGGCATCAATGTCGTAGGCGGCACCAGTGCTCTGATCGAGGACAACCTGATCCAGGGCGGCGATGGCCTGAATGGCGTTCCCGGGAAAAAAGGCGTCGGCGGCGACGGCATCCATGTCAACAATAATGACGGTGTCGAAATCATCGACAACACGATTAAAGGCGGAGCCCGCGCACCTAGCGGCGGTTCGAACGGCGATGGCGGTTCGGGTGCAGGCGGGCACGGCATTTATGTGACCGAAAGCCAGCAGGCCTTCCTCAAGGACAATGATGTTCTTTCCGGCAATACAACCAGCAGCGGTCGCACAGGCGGGCAGGGTGCTGACCTGGCCGGTATCTATGCAATAAACAATGCCGGTACGAACGCTTTCAAAAACGGCATCTATATCGGCTTCAACGTCATTGACGGCAATGGATCGGTTGATTCTGCAGGCGATGACGGTATCTTCGTCCAGAATAGCGGCCACCACAGCACCGGAAATAAGGCGCTGATCGAATCCAACAGGGTCGACTTCACCGGTGAAGACGGCATTGATGTGCGCGGCACGAACGGCGTTCAGATCAAGAATAATACGGTCACGAATGTTAACGAGATCGGTATTCGCCTGAACCCAAGCCATGATGCTGTGATTGACAACAACACGATCAACAACACGGGTATTGACGGCATTCAGGTTTTGTCCAGCAACAATGTGGATGTAACCAACAACAAGCTGCACACCATTGGCCGTCATGGTATCTATGGTGAGAACAGCAACAGCCTCGATATCGTTCTGAATAAGATCGGTACCGGCTCTTTCGGAGTTTCGGGCGCTGCTGAAGACGGCATCCACGTCACGGGCGGCCGCAACGTCAAGATCGACCAGAACACAGTTCAGGGCGGAAGCCTTGGTGCCGGTGCGGGCCATGACGGCATCCATGTCGTCAATAACCGCGAAGCGGTTATCACCAACAATATTATCAAGTCGGGCAGTTTTCTCTCTGTCGGCGCTGGCAATGACGGTATTTACGTCGATAACAGCGGCGCGCAGATTGGCGGCGGTCTTGACGTTATCTTTGGCCAGATTCGTGATGGCGTTGTCATCACCGGCAACCAGGTTATCTCAAGCGGTCTCTCGCTGGGCGCGGGCCATGACGGTATCCATGTCATCAGCAGCCCCGGCGGTCTGGTCGCAACACCACAGGCCACAGTTGGCAGCAACACCATTCAGGGTGTTGGCAATGACGGTATCTTCGTCACCAACACGGATTTTGTGAGAGTCATTAATAACTCAGTCTCGCTTTCCGGCGATGACGGCATCGAGATCGATGAATCCGACTTTGCTGAAACCAGCGGTAACACTGTTACGCTTTCCGGCGATACCGGTATCCTGATTGACCCGAGCAACTTCACGGTCACGGACGGTAACACTGTATCGCTCTCCGGCGGCTACGGTATCTGGGTTGATGGCGGTGTCGTTAACACTGTCAGCAACAACAACGTATCGCTCTCCGGAGATGACGGCATCCGTGTCGACAACAACAATCTATCGAGCATTCTGGGCAACACCGTTACGCTTTCCGGCGGCGACGGTGTTGAGGTTAATGGCGGCAACCTGAACACGGTTGACGACAACACCATCAGCCTGTCCAGCGACAATGGCGTCTACTTCCACGATAGCGCTCTCGGCCAGATCACCGACAACACTGTTACGCTTTCCGGTGATGACGGCATCGATGTCGAGAACAGCCTTGGCGTCGACGTTTCCGGCAACACTGTTACGCTTTCCGGCGATAACGGTATCGAAGTCAGCAATGTAGCTCTTGCCTCTATCGACGGTAACGTTGTAACGTTCTCCGGCAATAACGGTGTTGGCCTCCGCAATGCGGCAGGCGCTTCGGTTGACGGCAATATTGTAACGCTGTCCGGCAACCACGGAATCTTCGTTGATCCTTCTATCGGCATCAGTGTTGATGGCAACATCGTTACCCTGTCGGGTAATGACGGCATTCATGTTGAAGATGTCCTCGGCCTCACGGTCAATGGCAACATCGTCACGCTCTCGGGCAATGACGGCATCGATATTGATGGTGTTTTTGGCTTCAGCGCGGATGGTAACGTTTTAACCCTGTCCGGTGACAACGGCATAGAACTCAGCAATGCCGCTCTCGGATTGGTCAATGGTAACATCGTGACCCTATCCGGCAATGACGGCATCAATATTCAGGACGCGGCCTTTGTAGGAGTTGATGGTAATATCGTCACTCTGTCCGGCGGCGATGGCATTGATCTTGATGACACACTGTTTAGTTCGGTTAGCGGCAATATCGTAACGCTCTCGGGCGATAACGGTATCGAAGTCAGTGACGCTCTGTTTGCCGATGTTAATGGCAATATCGTGACACTCTCCGGCAATGACGGTATCAACGTTCACCGCACACTCTTCACCGACGTGAACGGCAACATCGTAACGCTCTCGGGCGGCGATGGCATTGATCTTGAGAACAGTCTCTTTGCTGATATAAATGGCAATATTGTAACGCTTTCGGCCGATAGCGGCATTGAAGTCGAAGACAGTGCGTTCGTTGACATTCTTGGCAACATTACGATGTTCAACGCCGGCGCCGGTATCTTCGTTGATCCATCTTCCAATATTCTGGTCGATGGAAACGTTTCGATGTTCAACGTATTTGGTATCCAGTTCCTTGATGTCACGGATTCGACCATCAGCAACAACCTGGTCGCAAATAACCTGATCGCCGGTGTTGATCTTGAGAATGTCGGCGATGTGTACATCCTGGATAACAACATCTCGGACAATGGCGTCCACGGCTTGCACTCACATGGTCGCGGTAACGGACTGATCGTCCTGCAGGGTAATTCTTTCACGGATAACCCGACCGGCGCATTATTCCAGCACAGCGGCCAGATCGATATCTCCGATCTGACGAATCCGAACTCGTTTACCAGCACAGATCCGCTGGCAACGCCCGTTGGTATGATGTTTGACGGTCCGGCTAACGCCCTGACGATTGTTGGCGAAACGCTTGGCGCGACGGAGTTTACCGGCTTTGGTAATATCGGCAGCTACTACGTGTACTTCACTGACGGATCCATTCTTGACCCGATCACGGGAAACCCGATTGTAATTGACGGAATGAATGCAAACTTCGACGGCATCGTTCCGGCAAGCGTCGGTGGCTTCCTGACATCTGCGCAACGGACCTTCATTGAAGACCGCCTGTTTGATGCAGATGACCTGGCCCTCAATGGACGCGGCCAGATCTTCATCGGCTTCGACCCCTTCTCGGTCGCACAGGAAGACATTTTCAGAAACTTTGATTTCCCTGGCCTGGATATTTCAGGTCTGAACATCACCCTTCTGGGTCTGCCGAGCATTCCGGGTGGACCGGCGGCGCTGAACAGCATCCGGACCTTCGCAGGCGGTGGCGGCAACAGCGGCGATCCGAATGATCTGAACAGCATCGAGACAGCAGCGGGTGGTGAGGGTACTTCCAACCCGTACGACCTGAACGCCATTGAAACGGCGGCTGGCGAATCGGAGAAAGCCGCTTGCTGGGGCGACGCGATGAGCGCAGCTGTTAGCGGCAAGGCCGTCAGCTACAGCTACACCGGCGATATCGAGGCGACTCTGAGCGGAGCTGCAAGTTGCGGTAACGTCACCTCGTTTTAAGAACGCCTGATATTTAGAAGTTTATAATCCCGGCCCTAAAACACTGGCCGGGATTACTTTTGGGGGTGTGGGCGGTTTTTAAGCAACGCCCTGTTTTCATTCAATAAATCCGACTATAATAGTGTATGGGCTCCAGTTCTTCCGGCAAAATCAAGGACTTATATGATGTCTGCGTGATCGGCGGCGGCATCAACGGTACCGGCATCGCGCGTGATGCGGCCGGACGCGGCCTGTCTGTCTTGTTGCTAGAGGCGGGTGACCTTGCTGGAGCGACGTCCTCAGCCAGCACGAAGTTGATTCATGGCGGTTTGCGTTATCTCGAGCAGTATGAATTCAAACTGGTAATGGAGTCGCTGGCGGAGAGAGAGCGGTTGTTGCGGGCGGCGCCGCACCTGGTGCGGCCGCAGGAATTTATCCTGCCGCATGAAGAGCATGGAAGGCCGGCCTGGATGATACGCAGCGGCTTGTTTATCTATGATCACCTGAAAAAAAGGACGATGCTGCCGGGTTCGCGCGCGGTTGATCTGCAAGGCGGCTCTATCCTGAACGCGCGGTATAGACACGGGTTTTCATATCATGATTGCTGGGTGGATGATGCGCGCCTGGTTGTTTTGAACGCCATCGATGCTGCGGAAAAAGGCGCGGATATAAGTGTGCGCAGCGAATGCCGTATGATCGAGCCGGTTTTCCGCCATAAAGGCTGGCGGGTTTCGTTTTTCGATCACCTGGGAGACCGCACCGTCCAGACGCGGGCGCGTATGATCATCAATGCGGCAGGACCCTGGGTTTATGACGTATTGGTCCATAACCGCCTGCGGAGCGCCAAAACGCCGGGACTGCGCCTCATCAAAGGCAGCCATATCATTGTGGGCAAACTTTACGATGGCGTGCAGGCCTATATCCTGCAGCAGCCGGATGGGCGCGTTGTTTTTGCCATTCCTTATGAGAAAAATCTCACCGTGATCGGCACGACCGAGGTCGCCTATAGCGGCAACCCGGGGCAAGCGCAGATTTCACCGGAAGAAATCGATTATCTATGCGCAGCGGTCAACCGCAGCTTTGAAAAACAGACAGTGCCGGGCGATATTGTCTGGACCTATAGCGGTGTGCGCTCGCTGGTTGATAGCGGTGATGAAAATCTTTCGGAAGTGACCCGTGATTATAAACTCAATCTCGAATATTTTTCGCATGCGCCGGTTTTAAGTGTGTTTGGCGGCAAGTTGACCACTTACCGTCATTTATCCGAACGGGTGGGAACGAAGATCGCCTCGGTTTTGTGCGGCGCCGGCCCGGCCTGGACGCGCCATGCCGTTCTGCCCGGCGGCGATATACCGGGCGGGGATTTCAAGGTATGGCTGCAGAAACAGGCGATCCAGCATTACTGGCTGCCCGAACCCGTGTTGCGGCGTTATGCTCAGAATTACGGCACGCGCATGGACAGGCTGCTGCGTGGTGCGGGGACTTTGATGGATCTCGGTATTGATTACGGCGACCAGCTTTATGAAGCGGAAGTGCGCTATCTCGTGCAGCATGAATGGGCGCGCACGAGCGAGGATATTCTCTGGCGGCGGTCGAAGCTGGGGCTGCATGTCAAGATCGACACAGTGGCAACGCTGGAAAATGCATTGCCGCAGATATTGAAGGAGGTTTTGTGAGCGGGAATCCAACTTTGCTCAGCATTGACCAGGGCACAACCAGCAGCCGCGCGATTTTATTCTCGGCGGGATCGGATATTCTCTCCAGTGCCCAGAAAGAATTGCCGCAGCAATACCCATATAAAGGCTGGGTCGAGCAGGATGCGGAGGATATCTGGAATGATACGATTAAAATCTGCCGCGAGGTTGTTGCCAAAGCGCCTGAGCAGGCGAAGCAGTGCGCGGGTATAGGCATCACCAACCAGCGCGAGACAACAATTATCTGGAACCGCAAAACCGGCAAGCCGGTCTATAACGCGGTTGTATGGCAGGATCGGCGCACCAGTGATTTCTGCGCGAGGCTTAGTGAAGCCGGGCATGACAGGATGGTCACGGAAAAAACGGGATTACTGATCGACCCGTATTTTTCCTGCAGCAAAATAAGGTGGATTTTAGAGAATGTCGAAGGTAAGCGGGCTCTGGCCGAGCGCGGTGAACTGGCGTTTGGCACGGTGGATTGTTTCCTACTGTGGCGGCTGACCGGTGGGGCGGTGCATGCCACCGATGTTACGAATGCTTCGCGGACAGGTCTTTATAATATCGTCACGCAGGAGTGGGACGATGAATTGCTGGCGCTTTACGATGTGCCGCGCGCGCTTTTGCCGGAGGTGAAGGATAACGCCGCGCATTTCGGCGATACGTTGCCGGAATTTTTTGGACGCAGCATTCCAGTTCTGGGTATGGCAGGGGACCAGCATGCGGCGCTTATCGGCCAGTGCTGTTTCGAGCCGGGCATGATGAAATCGACCTACGGCACAGGGTGTTTTGCACTGATGAATATTGGTGGGGATTTCAAAATCTCGAAAAACCGGTTATTGACAACGCCGGCTTACCGGCTGGGTGGTAAAATGACTTATGCGGTTGAGGGCTCGGTTTTCATTGCCGGGGCGGCGGTGCAATGGCTGCGCGATAATTTGCAGATGATCAGCAGCGCGGCGGAGAGTGAGTCGCTGGCGGTTTCAGTCAAGGATAATAATGGCGTATTTTTTATTCCTGCTTTCACCGGGCTTGGTGCGCCGCACTGGGTTCCTGAGGCGCGCGCGGCGATTGTTGGCCTGACCCGCGAGAGCACAAAGGCGCATATCGTGCGTGCGGCGCTGGAGGCGCAGGCCTACCAGACCGCGGATCTGCTTGGGGCCATGCGCGGCGATAGCGGCGTTCTGCCTGCAACTGTCCGCGCCGATGGGGGGTTGGTGAGTAACGGGTTTGTCTGTCAGTTCCTGGCGGATATTCTCCAGAGTTTCATCGAGATTCCAAAAGTGACGGAGACAACGGCGCTTGGAGCGGCTTATCTGGCGGGGTTACAGGCCGGGATTTACAATGATCTTGAGGATCTCAAAAAAGGGTGGCAGGGCGCACGCGTTTACAAACCAAAAATGAAAGCGTCCGAGGCCGCAGCGCTTTATGAGGGATGGCGGAAAAACCTGACCGCGTTTTTAAGTGCGGCCTAAGCTTCTTTTTCTTCCTTCATGGCGCTGAGTTCCAGCCAGCGCGTTTCGTAACGCTCGATTTTGGCCTGGGTTTCAACTAGGTCTTTCGTCATATCGTGAAAACCGGACGTATCGCGCCGGTAAAAATCCGGATCGGCCAGTTCGTCATTGTAAAAATCGATTTTTTTTCCCAGTTCTGCGATTTTTTCGGGC
>JBQTJN010000039.1:0-46611 GCA_052387095.1 Alphaproteobacteria bacterium | reverse complement strand
AGCATGGCGATGAGAACATGATCAAAAACTATGTGAAAAAGCAGGGACAACCATACGAGAAGTTATACGAGGACAGGCAACTCGCGCTCTTCTGATACCTCGCCCCTTGGGGCGGGGTTGTTCATTACTCGGCCGAATCGTCCGCTTTTTTAGCGGCTTTTTTCGTCGCGGCCTTCTTTTTCGGCTTCTCTTCGGAAGCACCCTGGCTGCCGGCAAGCGCCGCACCGAGGATGTCACCGAGGGAGGCGCCGGATTCGGTCGAGCCGAATTCCTTCATCGCCTGTTTGTCCTCGTCGATTTCACGCGCCTTGATGGAGAGGCTGAGCTGACCGGATTTCTTGTCGGATCCGATAATTTTCGCATCGACCTTCTCGCCGACGGCGAAACGGTCACTGCGTTGCTCGGAACGCTCGCGGGAGAGATCGGCTTTCTTGATGAAGCCGGTGACGCCTTCGCTGACCTTTACCTCGATGCCGCCGCTGGTGATGGCGGTGACGGTGCCGGTGACGACTTCGTTCTTGTCGGCGCCCGGAGCAGAAGAGCGCTCGCTCTTTTTGCCGCCGGCAGCCTTGGCAGGCTCGCGCTTGCCTTCGTACGGGTCTTTCGTGAGTTGCTTGATACCAAGCGCAACGCGTTCCTTGTCAGCGGAGATGTCGAGGATTTTCGCCTTGACCTTGTCGCCCTTGGTGAAGTCCTTGAGGGCTTCCTCGCCGGCTTTTTCCCATGAAATGTCGGACAGGTGAACCATGCCGTCGATCTCGCCGGGCAGGCCGACAAACAGGCCGAACTCGGTGATGTTGCGGACTTCGCCTTCGATTTCCTCGCCGGATTTGTGGTTTTCCGCGAACTTCGCCCACGGATTTTCCTGCGTCTGCTTCAGGCCGAGAGAGATGCGGCGTTTTTCGGAGTCGACATCCAGGACCATGACTTCCACTTCCTGGCTGGTGGACAGCACCTTGCCGGGATGGATGTTCTTATTGGTCCAGGACATTTCGGACACGTGAACGAGTCCTTCAATGCCTTCCGTCAACTGCACGAACGCGCCGTAGTCAGCGATGTTCGTAACGCGCCCGGTGAATTTCTGGCCAACCTGGTATTTGGAGGCTACCTCTTTCCACGGATCATCTTCCAGCTGTTTCATGCCGAGAGAGATGCGGCCCGTTTCCTCGTTGAAGCGGATGATCTGAACTTCGATGCTCTGACCGATCTGCAGCACTTCGGACGGGTGGTTGACGCGCTTCCATGAAATGTCGGTGACGTGGAGGAGGCCGTCAATACCGCCGAGATCGACGAACGCGCCGTAATCGGTGATGTTTTTGACGACGCCCTGTACAACCTGGCCTTCCTTGATGCCTTCGAGCAGGTCGGAACGCGCTTCCTGGCGTGATTCCTCAAGAACGGCGCGGCGCGAGACAACGATGTTGCCGCGGCTGCGGTCCATTTTCAGGATGTGGAAAGGCTGAGGCGCGCCCATCAGGGGCGTGATATCGCGGACGGGGCGGATATCGACCTGAGAGCCCGGCAGGAACGCTACAGCGCCGCCCAGATCGACCGTGAAGCCGCCTTTGACGCGGCCGAAGATAACGCCGGTGACGCGCTCGTTTTTCTGGTGGGATTTGTCGAGTTCGATCCAGCTTTCCTCACGGCGGGCTTTTTCGCGTGAGAGGACGGACTCGCCGTTCCTGTCTTCGACTTTTTCAACGAAGACTTCGATGGTGTCGCCCACATTGATTTCCGGATCTTCGCCGGGCTTGGTGAATTCCTGCAAGGGGATGCGCCCTTCGGATTTGAGACCGACATCGACGATCGCGAAATCGTCGGTGATGGCGATGACAAGGCCTTTTACGACATTGCCTTCGAATTTGGCTTTGGGCCCGAGTGTTTCTTTAAGAAGAGCTGCGAAATCCGCAGACTCCTCATTGTCTTTAATGTGCTTGGCTGATTGTGCCATGTTCGTGTTTCCTTTCTTTATTTATTCGTGCCTTCGGGCTTTGCCCTCCGGTTACTCCGTGTTTTTTGATCGTGCCTACGATCGCTCACGCGATCTTCGGTTACTCCAAATGTGTGATTTTTTTTGCGCTTTAAGTGCCCGGCCGCTTTTTGCGCGCGGGGCATTTTGAATTTCTAAACGCGTCGTTTTAGGCGGGTGTGAATTTATGCGTCGTAGCCTGTCAGGCGGAGAGGCCGCATTTACCCGCGATAATCTCCAGCGCTTTTTTGAAGGCCTCTTCGGCATTCATGTCTGAAGTATCGAGGATGACCGCGTCACCGGCCGGCTTGACCGGGGAGGCTTCGCGTGCGGCGTCCCGTTCATCACGGCCGCGCATATCCCTTAAAACGGCCTCATATGTAGCCTCAAGCCCTGCCGATTGCAACTCTTTTAAGCGGCGCCGCGCGCGGATTTCGGGGGCGGCGGTCACGAAAATCTTGGCGCAGGCGTCGGGGCAGATGATCGTGCCGATGTCGCGGCCGTCGAGGATTGCACCTTTATAAGGGGCGGGGGGATTGGCGGCGAAATTACGCTGCAGGTCGAACAGGGCCCGGCGGACGGCGGGAATCGCAGCCGATTTGCTGGCGGCTTCGGAGATTTCCTCCCCGCGCAGAAGGTTTTTATTAAGGTTAAGTGCGCCTGCGGCCAAGGCGCGGGCGGCATCTTCCGGATTTATATTTTCTTTCAGAACCTTAAGCCCAATGGCGCGGTAGAGCAGGCCGGTATCCATGTAGCCGAAGCCCAGATGCTCCGCGATTTTGCGGGCGAGCGTACCCTTGCCGGAAGCGGCGGGTCCGTCGATGGCGATGAGGTTTTTGTTTTTCACACGTATCTATTAGCAGCGATAGAAAATTTTATAGATAAAAAAGTTGACTGAAGGCATATTTTGCTTTATGAAAATTTCTTATGACTACTATAGAGTTCTCACAGCCTCGCCGCGAACCGGCCTCTTTATCGCAGAGGTTTTTAGAAGCGTCTATTGTTACAACCGGTTCTTTCGGCCTTCTCAATTATTTTTTTAATTCAGAATCTGTTTTGTCAGCATTAAGCCGGGCAGATATGTGGGAGACCAGTGCAGGGTGCGGCGTTACATGGCTGATTTTAAGATCTGTTTCAAATTCGTGGCTTAAGAAAAAAAATTTACAAGAAGATATAAAGATGTTTGAGAGAGGGAAGCTTTCCCGTGAAGGTCTGAATATCAGTTTGGAAAAATACGGCTAACTAATATCCGTCCCTAAATCATTCATCAATTCCACGAAATTCGGGAAGCTGGTTTTGATCGGCGCGGCATCGTCGATGGAGATTGGCTCATCGCTCACGCCGCCGAGCACGAGAAAGCTCATGGCGATGCGGTGATCAAGCGCGGTGGCGATTTTCGCTCCGCCCTGCGGTGGCTTGCCGGTGCCGTGAATGGTCAGCGAGTCTTCACCCATCTCGAGATTGACGCCGCAGGCTTTTAAACCCTCCGCTACACTCGCGAGGCGGTCGCTTTCCTTGACGCGCAGTTCCGAGAGATTGGTCATGCGGGTGGTGCCGTTGGCGCAGGAAGCGGCCATGGCCAGCACCGGAAATTCATCGATCATGGAGGGGACGCGGTCCGGCGGCACATCGATGCCTTTGAGCGCGCCATTATATTTGATGATGATATCGGCGACCTGTTCCCCATCTTCGATACGTTTATTTTTGTAAATAATATCCGCGCCCATTTCCTGCAAGGTCGTGTAAATCCCGTTGCGGCGCTCGCTGATGCCGATGCGCATGAGGTGAATGTCGGAGCCCGGCGTGATCGCGGCGGCGACGGCGGGAAACGCGCCCGAGCTGGGATCGCCCGGCACATCAACAGCGCCAGGCTGCAGTTCCTGGAAGCCTCTGACGCTGATGGCCTGTGCGCCGTCTGCGAGATTTTCGGTTGTGACCTCGACGCCAAAATGGCGCAGCATATTTTCCGTGTGGTTGCGGGTCGGGTGGTGCTCGATCACCGTTGTCGTGCCGGCGGCATTAAGGCCCGCCAGCAAAATGGCGGATTTGACTTGTGCGCTGGCCACCGGCAGGCGGTATTCGATGGAGAGAGTCTGGTCGCAGCCGGTAACGGTGATCGGCAGGCGCCCGCCTTCGCGGGATTCAAATTTCGCGCCCATCATTTCCAGCGGCGTAATCACGCGCTGCATCGGACGTTTGACGAGCGAAGCGTCGCCGGTGAAGGTGGCGGTGACGGGATGCCCGCCGGCAAGGCCGAGCAAAAGGCGCGTCGAGGTGCCGCTATTACCCATGTCGAGAATTTTATCCGGGCTGCGCAGGCCGCCGATGCCACATCCGAAAATGCGCCAGAGCCCGTCATCACCCTTTGTAATTTCGGCGCCAAAGGCGCGCATGGCGTCCGCTGTGTGCAGAACATCCCCGCCTTCGAGCAGACCACTGATAATGGTTTCGCCGACCGTGAGCGCGCCAAACATCAAAGCGCGGTGCGAGATGGATTTGTCGCCCGGCACCTTGCAGGTGCCTTTGAGCGGTTTTGATTTGCGGGAAGTTAAGATGTTCATAGGGCCAAAATACAGTTCAGAGCCCATTGAGTCGAGTTTAATATCGTCATTGCGAGCGAATGAAATGAGCAAAACAATCCACTTTTAAAAAAGAAAGCGTGGATTGCCGCGTCGGCACTTGGTGCCTCCTCGCAATGACGGTAAATATTAAGTATCGAAGCTGCGCAGGTCGTTATTATAGGCGAGCGCGAAATCAACGAATTTGTCAGCCGGGACAGGGCGGGAGTAACGATAGCCCTGCACCTCGTCGCAGCCGTAATTCTGCAGCAGTTTTTCATGGTCCTTAGTTTCAACGCCTTCCGCGATGACTTTCAGGTTGAGCGAATGACCCAGCGCGATAATCGTGCGGGCGATCGCGGCATCGTCGTGGTTATTAAGTGCATTGCGTATGAAGGACTGGTCGATTTTCAGGCGATCGATCGGGAACTGGCGCAAATAAGAGAGTGACGAATAACCCGTGCCGAAATCGTCGATGGCGATTTCGATGCCGAGCGCGTGCAGGGTCTGCAGCGTTTCGATCGTATGTTCGATATCTTCCATGAAGACGCTTTCCGTGACTTCGAGTTCCAGCTTACGCGGGTCGAAACCGATTTTCTTCAGGGCGCCATCGACGAAGCTGGCAAAATCACCATGGCCGAACTGAGCGGCGGAGACGTTGACGGCGATGCGTAAGTCGAGATTGTGTTTTTCGCTCCAGCCTTGTGCGGCGGTGCAGGCTGTCTCCAGCACCCACTGGCCGATGGGCACGATCAGGCTCGACTGCTCGGCGACAGGAATGAATTCTGCAGGCGGAATGAAGGCGCCGCCCTGTTTGCTGTTGTCGGGCTTCCACCAGCGTAGCAAGGCCTCGGCGCCGATAATATTACCGGTTTTAAGATCCAGCTGCGGCTGGTAGTGCAGGGAAAGCTCACCGCGTTCCAGCGCTTCGCGTAGATCGCGCAATGTCTGGAAGCGCTGCTGCACGGCGCGGTCGAAATCCTCAGAGTATTCCTTGACGGAGTCGCGACCTTCTTCCTTGGCGCGGTTCAGCGCGATGTCGGCATGTTTAAGGACCAGGTCGGGATCGATGCCGTCTTTCGGGAAGCCGGCAACGCCGATGGAAGCGCGGACCTGGAACTGCTCGTTGAAAACCTTGAACGGTTCTGTGCGGATGATACCGAGCACGCGCTCACCGATCTCTTTGGCACTGCTGAGATCGGTGGTGAGTGGCAGCATGATGGCGAATTCGTCCTCGCCTGTACGGGATACAGTGGCGGAAGACGGCATGGCATCGCGCAATCTTTTCGCGACGCCGCGAATGATGGAATCGCCGACGTTGTGGCCCATCGAATCATTGATGTCCTTGAAATGGTCAAGGTCGATGGCGATCACAGCGAAGCGTTTGGAGGAATCGCCGTTATCGGCGCGCATTTTTTCCGTCAGCGTCTGCAGAAACAATGTGCGGTTGGGCAGCCCGGTCAGCGTGTCGTAATAAGCGAGCTTGTGAATTTTGTCCTGCGCCGCGCTCTTGATACGCTTGATGTTTTCCGCGTTCTGGTAGATCAGTTTCTGAGCGATCTGGATGGCGCCGCCGATCTCGTCGGACGGATCGAACGGCGAAGGCTGGATTTTCGGATCTTCAGGATCTTTCGAGGCCGCGATAAGGTTCGAGCGAATAAAAAGAATAGGCTCCAGCAGCCAGTAGCCGAGTGCAATCATCAGCACTGTCGTAACGAAAGCGGACATCAGCAGCATGATCATGATCGTTTGTTTTACGTGCTCAAAAATCTGTTGCTGCACATGGCTGGATTCAAGCTGGGTTACGATTACGAAAGGCTGGCTGAGATCGCTGGAACGCAGGACTATTTCGTAGGTGCTGCCGCTTGGACTCATATGGGATGTATTAAGGGAATCGGTGTTTTTCAGTACGATCGAAACAGGGGAGCCATAGGTTCTGATCAGGTCGATCTGGCTTGAATAGATCGCCATGCCGCGCACAATGGTGCTGGTCAGGAGCTTGCGCGCATCTTCGGGCGTGATCGGTGAGGCCAGGAAACCTTCCTTGGTATCCAGCAAGGGCGCAATAGCCGAGCGGCCAATCTCCCGCAGTTGCAACAGCCGATCTTCCTTGTATTGCGGCAGAGTGAGATAAAGAATGAGTGTCTGAACTGAAAGTATGGTCAGGAAGACGGCGAGAATGATGCGCCAACTGATCCGGCTTTTCCAGATCTGCACGGGCGAGGATACAAGCATGCTTTTGAAAATAGAATTTTTCATGTTGTCCTTGTCCGCATAGGAACGCGTCTCGGAAGCCATAAGCTTTTGAACCTGCGCCATATAAAAATCTCTCGTAAGTCTACGTCGTTTGGCTTTTGATGTCGCTTGGATCCACCCCGAATGCGGGTATTATTCACATGGGACAGAAGGGTAACGCTTCCAGCAACTTTTAGTTACGCTCACTCTTTAAGTTTAGGCAGGAGTTGGTTAAGGTGGGCTTAAGATTCAGTTATTATGTATAATATACATACCTATGTATTTGTTTTTACTGTCATATGAATATACGTGATTTTTATAAAATATGGAATGGTTTTTAGGCTTTCCGGCCGGAAAAACGCTTATTTTTCGGTCAGTTTTAAAAACCGTGCGCGTACGTCAGCACTTTCCTTGAAAACACCCGAAAAACTTGTCGTCACGGTGGTCGAGGCGCGCTTATTGACGCCGCGGATCGACATGCATTGATGGTCGGCCTCGATCATGACGGCCACGCCCTTGGGCTGCAGCACGGTGTTGATGGTGTTCAGGATATTGAGGGTCATGTTTTCCTGTGACACGAGGCGCTTGGCGTAGATGTCGACGACGCGCGCTAGCTTGCTGAGGCCGACGACTTTCTCGTTGGGCCAATAAGCGACATGCGCCTTGCCGGTGATGGGCACCATGTGGTGTTCGCAGTGCGAAACGAAATCGATATCCTTGACGATAACCATATCATCGAAACCTCTGATGTCCTCGAAAGTCTTGGCGAGTTCGGCCCTGGCATCCATATCGTAGCCGGCGAAAAATTCCTCGTACGAACTGACGACGCGGGCGGGCGTTTCCTTCAGGCCTTCGCGCGACGGGTCATCGCCCGCCCAGCGCAGCAGAACTTCAACGGCCTTTTCGGCCTCGGCGCGGGAGGGGCGTTCCTGAGCGGTTGTAAAAGCCTTCGGTTTAATCACATCGCCTGTCATATGCAGCTCTTGCCTTTTGTTTGAGGGTGGTATTTAACCAAGAATGACTGGGTTTTCCAGTAAAAAACACCTGGATTAGGCTAAATATGCCGGATTTGCGGCTTTACAACTCCCTGACCCGTGAAAAAGAGGTTTTTCAGCCCCTCGAGGCGGGCCATGCCCGGATCTATGCCTGCGGGCCGACGGTCTATTCCTATGCCCATATCGGCAATGGCCGGATGGCGGTGGTGTTTGATTTGCTTAGCAAAGTGCTGCGCGGAATCTACCCGAAGGTCACCTATGTCTCGAACATCACCGATGTCGACGACAAGATCATCACGGCTTCTATCGAAACCGGCGAAGCGATCAGCGTGATCACCGAAAAATACGCGCGCATTTATAACGAGGACATGGCGGCGATGGGCGTGGCCCTGCCCGACGTGCAGCCAAAAGCGACGGAGCATATCGGCGAGATGATTGCGCTGATCGAACAGCTGATCGCGCGCGGGCATGCCTATGCGGCGGAAGGGCATGTGTTGTTCAACGTGCCGTCTTTTGAGAAGTATGGCGGGCTGTCGGGCCGTAGCCGGGATGAGCAGGTCGCCGGTGCGCGCGTTGAAGTCGCGCCGTATAAAAAAGACGCGGCGGATTTTGTTTTGTGGAAGCCGAGCAGCGCGGACCAGTCGGGCTGGGATTCTCCCTGGGGTTTTGGCCGGCCGGGCTGGCATATCGAATGCTCGGCAATGGCGGAAAAGCATCTGGGATTGCCCTTCGATATCCATGGCGGCGGCGCGGATCTGAAATTCCCGCACCATGAAAATGAAATCGCGCAGAGCTGCTGCGCGCACGGGGCGGAGAATGATTTGAGCGCGTTCGCCAAAATGTGGGTGCATAACGGGTTTTTGACCGTGAGCGGCGAGAAAATGTCGAAATCTCTGGGCAATTTCATGCTGGTGCATGACCTGCTGGAGGATTATCCGGGCGAGGTTTTGCGGCTGACGCTATTGAGCGCGCATTACCGGCAGCCGCTGGATATATCGGACGCCAAGATCAAAGAGACAAAACGCATGCTGGATAGGTTTTATGTCCGTCTCGACCAGATGGCGGATATGAAAGCCACGGCGGAAAAAATTCCGCCGGGCGTGTTCGAAGCGTTGTGCGACGACCTTAATACGCCGCAGGCGATTGCCGAACTGAACGCGCTTTTGAAAGAAGACAATTCACCTGAGCTCAAAGGGCGGCTGCTGGCGTGCGGAAAACTGCTCGGGCTTTTTGGTGTGAATGCTAAAACATGGCTGGGTTATGGCGGCGCAGGGGACGCGGAAAGCGCCGGGATCGACGCGCTGCTGGCGGAGCGGCAACAGGCGCGCAAGGACAAGAATTTCGCGCGGGCGGACGAGATCCGCAAGGATCTGGATGGGCGGGGGCTGATTATCGAGGATACGCCCGAAGGGCCTAAGTGGCGCCGATCCTAGATTAACTTGCCGCTATGAATATTCTTTATTAAGATACTCATTAAATGTCAGCGGCTCTTCTATTTCTTCTTCATCCGGGTCGCCCCAATCTTCAATAATTATATCCAAATATTTTTGGGCAGCAGCGTCGTTTGCAAGAATGTGCTCCGCCACTTGCGAGGCTTTGAAGCCATCAAAGATAAAACATTCTTCATCATTATTCTTTTGGGCCAAGGCGTTGAAATAAGCGGCGATTTTTTTTCTTTGTTCCGGCCTGACGGATTCCGCGTCGATGTCTTCATCAAGAAATTGTCCAAAGTTTCCTTCGTAATGGCAGACTTGTAGATCGCAAAGCATTCTGATGTGATCTCTTCCGAGATCCGTATCTTTTTCAATTGCATCCGCGATCATGTTACTTGACAGGGATCTTCCGGCATAAAACACCATGGTTTCGTCAGGATTTTTGACATTTCTAAAGCTATTTGCGAATTTTAATCTTTGCTGCGGGGTGATTTCAATTTTGTGCTCCGGCTCCTGGATTATCTCGACTGCGCCGAGTATTTTTCTCAAAAAATCATTGTCCAGGGTCAGTGCAAATGCCTTGTCTTTATCCGCGAGAATATCTTCGAGCTTCTCCTCACGATCCCACAATTCAAAGATTTTATTAACCATGCCGACAGATCCGGTATCGTTGTCGTAAATCGCTGAGTAGATAGTATGGGCTTTTTGCGTTTCAGCCACAGTGAGATCTTCAACATCCGGGTTGAATTGCGACATCGTTGCGCGGGTAATCGCCTTGCTCAGCAGTTGGCGCGGTCTTTCCTCGATTGCATGTTCCGCCTTTAAATTTTTGTCTAGCCATTCGACGAAAGTGTAGTCTGTATATTTCGTTTCGTCCTGCCTAAATTCTTCCCAGGCCTCGATCTGCGTTTTTGCAAAATTAAGGCCGACTTCTGTACCCTGAAAAACAGCATCTGCCAGATCCTTATATGTGTAGGATCCGTTGTCGATTGAAAAAGTTGTGCTGGTATCGGATTGATAGGCGGCGTTCAGTCGTTCTACAAGCTTGTTTCTCTGCACGCTGTTCAGAGGATCGCTGCCGACTTTTTCATTGAGGAATTCCTCAAGAGTTATTTTTTATATTCAACATAATTATTTATAAATTCTTCAAGTGCAGGAAAATTTTCTTGATTGAGCCGGACATCGCGGAGGATCGACTCTTTAGGGGTCTTATTAAATAAAGTGAAGCTTTGAAAATCTTTTGCAGGAAGCGTTTCAAGAAATTTGGCAAGGCGCAGGCGGTTATAGGCGTCCATGAGTAACTCCATATATTTATATAATATGGAGTATGTTTAACGTAATAATCAAACACTGTCAATTATGAAAAAACTAGATAAATCAACGCGCCCGCAACACTTTATAGAAGAAATACGCACCCTCGCTGGCGTGTTCAATCCGCCGGCAGCCGGCCGTTTTCCCCCTGAATTGCTGAGAATCATCGCCTATGACTTTGTTGGTGTTCACGACATAAGCGCCTATGAAAGGGGCGGTCGTTACGATCGCAAGCAGAGCATCTTCGGGTGCATTATCGGCCTCATTTTCGATGGAAAGCATCTCGTTCATCTTCATGCATATCTCTTTTTTAACAAGATCAATCTGCATGAGAAGATCACCGTCGTCTGTACCAACCTCTACTACATCCACCATGCCTGTAAATTCAACATCGCCTTTAATGCTGTCCAGCACTGCGTGATCGCCAAGAAATTCTTGCTGCATCACCTTCCAGTGCGCGCCGCCGCCTGCAGCATTGAAAACATTGCAGGATTTATCGGAAGGGGCGCCAGCATTTTCATAGCCTGCAACAATGGCGTTTTCAAAGCTGATCTCCGTGTCTTTGCAGCCGCGCAGATGCAACTGACTGACCGCGTTCGTGATGGTATTCGCATATTCCAGGATTTCCGCGGCGTAGAGTTTGATCTTGTCCTCGCTCAATTGCTGCAGATTGCCGCGCCCGCTTTGTGAGACTGCGTAGCTGAGCGCTGCCAGCATAGCGACAGCAATCAGGATATAAAACAGGATGTTGCCGCGTTCACTGCCGCGGTCCATGAAGGGTTTGAACTCAGCGAGGTTCGAGCGTGGGATATGAACGGGAATCGGTGTTACGCCGCGGGCGGCCAGGGTCATGAATTCGGCGCGGCCACTGCCGATCTCGACATTATCAAGGATGCCGATGCCAAGGACTGGCTTGATCAGAGGCTGGCCCGCCCTGATGAGAGTTTCGGCGTTGAGGCGTTTGTGCTGTTCATGAGCAGGCAGGGCTTCCAGCGGTTTGATGCGGCCATCGCCGTCCAGCCATTCATAGCTGAAGAGCGATAGGCGCCAGCTTTCAAGCACCTTCGGCGCAGAGACCATGATCTCGACATACTTGCCAGGATCGGCGGCTGCGCTGACTGCGGGATTGTCGGAAAATGTCACCGGGTCTGTTTTTGGCATATGAAATAAAAAAATATGAGCTTTGATGCCCTTGCGGTTTATTCTAGAGTAAAGATCTCAAGAATGGGTAAAAATATTATGTACGGAAACGATTCCCCTCACAGAAATCCGGCTCCCGAAATCATCCAGGTGCCGGACGATGCCGACCAGGTCAGTTGCGACGGTGGTGGGGGCGCGCTTGGGCATCCGGTGGTCTGGTACAGTTTCGACGACAGCACATGCGTCACGTGCGGCTATTGCGACCGCGTTTTTACCAAGAAGATTAATTAAGCGTTTTCGGGCTGCTTGCCTTAGGTTTCCGGCGGCCTATATAATTTTTTTGTGCCCCGATTTCGAAAAATGTGTATAATGGAAACAACGAGGGATCCGCATGACAGATAGAGATGTTAACGCTGCCGCCTTGCTCAAAAGGCTTTCAACCCAGGATTTTCTGAATTTCGGCGTGCAGGAAATTGCCTATATACGCGCGGTTCATATTAAAGACAAAAGGGCTTTTGCCATTCATGCGGCCGACGGTACGCCGCTCTCTGTGATGGATACGCTGGATACGGCATTAATGGCCGTGCGTCATAACGATCTCGAGCCGGTTACAGTCCATTAAATAATCTGAAATTTTAAGCAGCGATCTGTTCGCTTCCGACCATCAGGGCAGCGAAAATTTCGTTTTCGCTCCGCGCCTCCGCGATTTGCCGGCACAGAGATTTGTTCCTGAAGAGACGTGAAACCCGCGCGAGGCGGATTTTATTCAGCGCGCCGTCTTTTTCCGGCAAAACCAGCACCAGCATTGATGAAACGTACGTGGCATCACCTTCTTCAAAATGTACGGGCTCATCGAAGGTGATGAGTGCGGTGAACGGTTTTGTAAGGCGCGTCAGAGTGAGATAAGGCAATGCCATGCCGTCGCCGGCTATTGCATCCTGCATGGAATTTTCAAGTGCCGGCGCCAGTTCTTCCGGCGTATAAAAGAAGGCGGGCGCCAGTTCGGCGGCCAGGTAATTCAGAATATCATGCGGATTCTTGATTTTGAGACGCGGCATGATCACATCGAGCTGGATGTGACCTGTGTTTGGCAAAAGAAACGACATGTGCGTGAAGGCCTTTTCGATGAATCCCGAGGGGCCGTTTTTTATTTTTATGGCTCTTTGAATACAATTAATATGCGAGCGAAGCCAGCGTAAAATACGAAAACAGGGCTAAAAAAATTTCAATTTTGCGCAACAATTGAATCGGTATTTTTTACTTCGCAATTGCAAAAAAAAGCGGATGCTTATATTGAGCGCCCGCTTTGTATTATTTTATAGCTCTAAGGCCTAATCGCCTGCATCGACCCAGCCGACATTGCCGTCGGCGCGGCGATAAACCATGTTTATGCCGCCATGGCTGGCGTTCTTGAATAACATGGCGGGAAGGTCGGCCAGCTCCAGCCGCATGACGGCGTCGGAGACTGTCAGGGTCTCGATATGAGTCGCCATATCCGCAATCACAATCGGGGCATGGTCGTCATGGCCATTGCCTTTTGAGGGCGCGCTTTCCCCCTCGAGCTCGCGCGTTGCGAGCACGTAATCGCGGGCCTTAATAATTTCGCCTTCAGCACTCTGCCGGTTTCTTTCGTGATGATCGCGCAGGCGGCGTTTGTAACGGCGCAGCTGCTTGCCGGCTTTTTCGGCGGCGGCATCGAAAGCGATGTAAGGTTCGTTTTCCGTGCTCTCGGCGTTGATCAGGATATCGCGGCCCAGCTTGATGGAGATATGGGCCCTGGTTCTCGGATGGCCGTGGCCCTCGCGGGAGAAGGTCACGCTGGCGAAGGTGGTGTGGTTGAAATATTTGGCGTTAAGATCTTCGATTTTATCCTGAACGTGGGTTTTGAGGGATTCGCCCACATCCATCTGCTTTCCATGAACTGTCAGTTCCATTTCTGGCGCCTTTTCTGGTTTGGATGGTATCTACTAATTATAACCCGGCGGCGGATAATTTACAGCTATGACAGGGATTTATTTTTAAATTTTTCTGCGTAATCGCTGTCTGCGCGATGAAATTCCCTTTGTTTATACCTTTCCGCATTAGGTCGTAGCGCTATTTCAAATTTAACTAATTTTCATAAAAACTTGATTTTTTCATAAATATATGCATAAATAACAACTTAGCTGAGGTTTTAAGCGGATAGGTGTCTCAACGGACCCGGATTACGAGAGAGAGCATAGTTGATGAGTGGCTTGAATGGCAGCTTCACTTTACCGGCTCAGGATGCCGATACAGTTGAAGCGCAAAATTATTGCATACCTCTTATTATCGCACCGTCCGGAAATGCGGCCCATTTTGCCCAGACCCTGGAAGTTCTGGCCGGACAAATGGAATCCTTGCGCGAGAAAAGCCGGGATATCACCTTCCTGCAGAATAATCTCAAATTTGCCATTTCCGAATGTAAAGGCGGCGTATTGACTGTCCAGCTCGTTTCACTGGAAACGCTGCCGGATAAGATCAGGAATTTCCGCCCCGGAGACACGCGGGTCAATATGACGGTTCTTCTGAATTCACTAAAAATGCAGGCGGAAGAAAATAATCTGCCGCAGCTGCTGGGAGCACTGGTTATCGGCGACAGGCTGAGCAGGGAACGTCATAAAGCTCTGAAACGCGCAGGCGAAGATTTTGACCTGCCGGTTATTACAATCATGCACCGTGCTGGGAGAGAGCGCCAGATTCCGAAAGCCAGTTACGCCGCTTCTATCCGGGAACAACGTCTTGAGCGGGGAAAATTCAAGGCACTTTCGCGAGGATCGGGCGTTGAGGGTTGTCCCGCCCAACTCAAGGATACAGAGTTCCTGGCTATACCGGAAAGCGTCTGCAGACTGTCTGGTCCCAAGGTTTATGCGAAAGCGGCCGAAAAAGGCGCGATCGAGCCTGCAACAAGCACGAAGTCGGGGCTCGTTTTTCCGGCCCCTATTTTCAAAAAGAGCACAAAAACTTTTATCATAGTGGGGGGAAGGGTAATCCCGGCGGTGTCTTCGCCAATTCCAAAAGTCTTTATACCTGAAATAAAGCCGCCTACTGAGCCCATGATTTTAGAAGTGCCCCATGTTCATTCGCTTACGGCACCCATTGTGTATGGCGCAAATGAACAGCACAGCGATTCCACGCTTTTTGCGCCTGACAGCGAGATGGATGACGTGCCGTTTGCGGGGAAAGTATGGCAGAAATTAAAAAACAGCGAACTGGCCAGATCGCTGGTTAAAGGCGCAGCCGGGATAAGTTTGTTTGCCGCGCTCTCTGCGGGGGTCTGGTACGGCCTGAATGCGTTAAAGGACGTCATGACCAAACCTTTGATTTCGCCGCATGGGCCGCATAAAAAAGCGGAGGATGCGGGCAAAATCCATGTTTATTTTAACAGCGGTTCCGCCGAGATTTCAAATAAGGACAAAGACTATCTCAAACTTATGATTAATCAGATTAAGGCCAGCCCTGAGCCCAAGCGCTGTATTATTAATGGATATTCCGATTCCGCCAGAGCAAAGAAAGATTTTAGCGGGGATGGCAACAAAGCGCTTTCCCAAAAACGTGCCGAGGCTTTGAAGCAGTACCTGGAAAGCGAAGGTATTGCAGCAGATTTTCTTGTCGTCGCTTATGGCGATACGCAGGCCTGGAAAGGACGGGTTTATTCTTTTGATCGCAAAAGCACAGGCGAGTGCTTTGATGCTATTCATTTCGTTATAGATAAATAGGCCTCAGCCACTCGAACCCTGAGGCCTTTTAACTTCTCTCATGTAAAAACACCCCAGTTTATTTAAGATTTTTCTAATTTTCATAAAAATTTGCTATTTTCTGGAAATTATTATATAAACCCCTCTGGTTTCAAAAACACTTAAGGAATTTGATTGATGAGCACAGCATTTCTCCATGAAGAAAACGAAGTAACTTTTAAAAAAAATGAGCAAAAGGCAAAAGGGACTGTGACACTTGCGCACAATGAACCTGTCTCGGTCAATGTAGCCATGTTCTTCGATACGACCGCCAGCCGCAGCGATACGATCCAAAAATTCATAAAAGATTTTGGCGCCAGCATGGAACAGCTGAAAAAACAAGTTTCAGCATTAACCACCGTCGAAGATGTCAAAGTCATTATCTGTACTTATACGGGCGAGAATATTCACATTGGCGACCCTGTAACGCTTGAAGCAATACCGGCCGAGCTTGCTAAAATTGAATGTGTAACCGGCCTTACAAATATTTGCGGAACATTTGCCGAGCTTGACAAATGGAGAGACATACTTCCTAAAATCAACGGCTATATTGTCATCGGCGACACGACCGATGGCGATAACGCAAAAGATCTCATCAAGGCGGGACGTACTTATGGCCGAGACGTACCTATTATCACCATGCTTGATAAAACGGCAGGCGGTGCGGGCACACAACCGGAACATGTTCAAGCCATGAGGGCTTTGTCCGAGGCGTCGGGCGTTCCCGGTTGTCCAATTATCTATTCAAATGCCACGTATGAGTTTAATCATTCCAATCAAATTACACCTGCCATGGAAGCTTTTTCTTACATGCTCGCTACGGGCGGGCTTGCTGTAGTCGCAGAAATGAGGGAACAAGACATACTTCCTGAAAACTTGGTAAATTCGCCGATTTTAGAAAAAATTGCCAATCCGGTTCCCTTCTACCAGCGTCCGGGCGTGCCGTTTTGGATGAAAGCACTCGCAGCTCTTGGTGCTACAGTTTTGGGAATTTTCGGTGTCATGCAGTATAATAATCAGGAGACAAAGTCTTTAACCGATGAAATCAAGTCGCCGGCCCCTGTGATCCTGGATGCAAAAAAAGCGGATCAGAGACGGGGCGCAAGCTTCCCGAATAATTCGGCTACATTGTCGGAGGAGGGTAAGCAATATTTAAGGGAGCGCACGATTCAGCTTATCGAGAGCGGGAGCTGCGATGCGCAAAAAGATTTTTTGATTGTCGTCGGCCATGCGAGCTTCAGCGGTCCTAAAGATCTCAACGATGCACTTTCTTTTGAACGCGCTGCAAATGGAAAAAACTATCTGCAAACAGAAAATATCCCCGGTATGCCGGAAATTCGAATCCGCGCGCTTGGCAATGAAGGTTCAACACCTGAAACGGAAGATAAAGACAAGTGGACTGACGTTTTGGGATGCGTTCCTAAATAAAAGGCTCAGCCGCCTGATTTCTGCCTGCGCCGCAGAACGGAGGAGGGGATGCCCAGCCCCTCGCGGTATTTGGCCACGGTGCGGCGGGCGATGTCGATATTCTCGTCTTTCAGTTTCTGAACGATTTCATCGTCGGAGAGAACATTCTCAGGGTCCTCGATATTGATCATGTCGCTGATGCGAGCCCGCACGCTTTCGGCGGAAATGGTGGAGCCGTCGGCGTTTTCGATGGCGGTCGAGAAAAAGAATTTCAGCTCGAAAATGCCGCGCGGGGTGCCGATATATTTTCCGGTGGTGACGCGGCTGACCGTGCTTTCATGCATCTGGATTTCGGCGGCAATATCTTTCAGCGTGAGCGGCTTTAAAAATTCGATACCGTAATTGAAAAACCCTTCCTGCTGTTCGACGATCGAAGCGGCAGTCTTGAGAATGGTCTGTGCGCGGCTGTCGAGCGCCTTCACCAGCCAGTTGGCGGATTGCATCTGGTTGGTCAGGTATTCCTTGTCCTTTTTCTGCGACGCGCCTTTCGAGACCAGCGTGTAATATTCCTGGTTGATGAGAACGCGGGGCAGGGTTTCATTGTTCAGCTCGACGCGCCAGCCGCCGCCCATATGGGTGGGCTGGCGTTTCATCAATACATCCGGCACGGCGGTCTGTACGACGAGGTGGTCGAATTCCGCGGCGGGTTTCGGGTTGAGCGTGCGAATCTCCGCGATCATGTCGGCGAGATAGGTCGGGTTGACACCGCATATATCGGCCAACTTTTTCATTCCATGTTTTGCAATGAGATCGAGGTTTTCGAGCAGTTTGCGCATTGGCTCATCGAGCGCATCTTTTTCGGCGAGCTGGATGGCGAGGCATTCGGCGAGCCCTGCGGCAAACACGCCGGCCGGGTCGAAGGTTTTCATGATGGAGAGCAGATGTTCGATGCGCTCCTGCGAGGCGGCGAGCTGTTCGGTCAACTGTTTTATATCGAGGCGGAGATAGCCGGATTCATCGATCTGGTCGATCAGCAGCGCGCCGATGGTGCGGTCGCGCGGGTCATCGAAGCTCATATGCAGCTGGCGCAGCAGGTGATCGCGCAGGGATGTTTCCGCGCTCATACGGTTTTCAAAGGATTCGTCATTGACGTCGAAGGATGTGGATCCGGCTGTGCCCATATTGGCCATGGAAGAGCCGGCATCGAAGTCGTCGTTGCTGTGCGGCGCAGCGGCGTCGTTGCCCGTCCAGGAGTCGTCGAACTCCTCCTGCACGCTGTCCTTTTGCTCAACGTCTTCCGGCGAATCGTTCGCGGACTCGCTGTTTTCGGCTTTTTCCAGCAGGGGGTTCTGCGCGATTTCCTCGTCGATGAATTCGGAGAGTTCCATGTTGCTCAGTTGCAGCAACTTGATCGCCTGCTGCAACTGGGGCGTCATGACGAGTTGCTGGCTCTGGCGAAGATCGAGTCTCTGAGAAATCCCGGAGGTGTTTTTGCTCATGTTGTCAGTATAGCAGTATCGCCGGAATAGGTGAAATCCTCACCGAGATAGACACGGCGCACGTCTTTGTTTACAACGATTTCCCCGGGCGTGCCCTGCATCATGACGCGGCCGTCATGCAGAATATAGGCGCGGTCGACAATGCCCAGACAATCGCGGACATTGTGATCGGTGATGAGTACGCCGATGCCGCGGTCTTTCAAATGCGCGATGAGGCGGCGGATGTCCCCGACGGCAATCGGATCGATCCCGGCGAGCGGTTCGTCGAGCAGCATGAATTGCGGACGCGCGGCCAGCGCGCGCGCGATTTCGACGCGGCGGCGTTCACCGCCTGAGAGTGCAAGCGCGGGCGTGCGGCGCAGATGTTCAATACCGAATTCGGCGAGCAAATCTTCGAGCATTTCTTCCTGCCCGTCGGCGGTCAGGTCCTGCGCTTCGATGACGGCGCGTAAATTCGATTCAACATTGAGGCCGCGGAAGATGGACGCTTCCTGCGGCAGATACCCGATGCCAATCCGCGAGCGGCGATACATGGGCAGGTTTGTAATATCCTGCCCGTCCAGCGTAATGCCGCCGCCATCGGCGGCGATCAGGCCTGTGATAATGTAAAAACAGGTGGTTTTGCCGGCGCCGTTGGGGCCGAGCAACGCCACGGCTTCGCCGCGCTGAATCGAGAAGGTGACGTCGCGCAATACGGGGCGCTTGCGATAGCTTTTGGAGAGGTGTTCGGCCGTGAGGCCCTTCGGGACTTCCTTGACGCGTGGGCGTTCGGGATCATTCAGTTTCATGTTCATATTTTGCTCATCGCCAGTTTGAATCCAAGAGCGATCATAAGGGCGCCGCAGGTGTGGTCGATGATCTTCGAGAATTTCAGGAACCGGGCTTTGACGCGCGGATCGGTCAGTACGAAGGCAACGAAGCTGAACCACATGATGTTGGTGGCGAACGCCGTGAAACCGTAAACAAGTTGTACGGAGAGTGGCGTGTGCGGGTTGATGAACTGTGTGAACAGCGCGAAGAAGAAAAGCGTCGCCTTCGGGTTGAGCAGGTTGGTGAGAAAGCCCATCGAGGTTGCCTTGTACCAGGATATATCCGCGCGCTTCTCATGGTTTTCACCAACGGGGGTGAACCCGTTGGAACGTAAGGCCTTGCAACCGATATAAACAAGATAGGCGCCGCCGATATATTTGAGGGTGCTGAAAGCAAGAACAGACTGATTAACCAGCGCAGCGATACCGATGATGCAGTAGGTGACATGAACGCATACACCGAGCGCAAAACCCAGCGCAGTAAAAAAGCCGGTGCGGCGTGAATAGATAAGGGCGTTGCGCGCAGCCATAATGAAATCCGGTCCCGGCGAGATCATTGCCACCGTCATTAAAAGCGTTATCGCCAGCCATTCCGTGAAAAATTCCATGATGGCCCAGATTACTGCGCCGGGCTATTTTCTTCCAGCTTTTTCTGGGAATCCGGGTAGAAAACGGCCTTGACCTGTTTCCCCGCTCCGGTGCTTCCTGCGCTGCCGAAAATACGGCTGGTGTTGGTGGTGAGATCCACTTCCGCGCGGTCGCCCTGCAATGTATTGGGGCCGCGTTTGATGGTGACGCCGCCGGTCATTTCCGCCTTGTTGGTGTCTGCGCGGTAAATCGCGTAGGCGCCGGTGATAATTTCCGCGGGCGTGGTGATTATGACATTTCCTGTGGCGTCGAGCGTATGCAGCACGCGCTTGCCGGTGGCGTCGTCCTTCATGACGGCGGAGGCCCGGTCGGCCTGCAGGTGATCGGTGCCGCGCAGCACGTCGGCATTGCCGATCGCCACAAGTTTTCCTTCATTCGCCCAGTATTCGAAACGGTCGCGCGCGGTGACGGTCTGGTCCGGGCTGACAAGTTTCAGGTTGTTGCCCGTCATGACGGCCTTGCCGGTGTCGATGTTGTAAATTGCATGCTGGCCGTAAGCCTCGCTGTCGCGTGAACGGATGATGACATCGCCGTCGGCTTCGACTTCGGAGATCTGCATGCCGGAGCCGCCTTCACCGTCGCGGTAATGCGCGGTGAGCTTTGACGCGGCGACAGAAGTCTCACCCTGTTGGGCGAGCGCGTTACCTTCGGCGATAAAAAGTTTTTCATTGCGCTGCCATTCGAGCGCGCCGTCGGCGGTAATTTCCAGCGGCTCCTCGCTGTTTGCAGGGATGGGAGATTGAGCGAAAGAAGAAGGGCTGAACAGCGTCATGGCGAGCGTAAGCGACGCAATCCAGACTTTAAAAGTGGATTGCCGCGTCGGCTTCGCCTCCTCGCAATGACGATTATATTTGGGTTTTGTTATTCTCATGGCGTCGCCAATCCTTTCAGTCCGTTATTGCCTTTTACATCGGTCAGCACAAGTTTCGCCGGGCCGTTAAATACCAGGCGGCCTTCCTGCGAATAGCCTTTGAGGCCCGCCGCGTCGAGCGTGCCGTCGGGGCCCTTCACATTGACGGATGTGTCCGTATCCGTTGTTGAATTCGCCATGTCGATATGCAGTTGTTCGGTGGTCAGTTGGTAACCTTTGTCATGTGAAAGTTTGACATCACCATGCAGGAGAAGCTGGCGCGTGCCTTGCGTAAATTCGCCTGTCTCGGCTTCAAGCGTGATCCGGGCGCCTTCATTCAAAAGGAGATCGCCGGAAGGCCTGGTCAGCAGGATGAGCTTTTCATTGCCGGGCGCCTGCTTCGCCTGCTGCGCGGTGAGTTTGTAGGGCTGGCCTTTTTCATCGCGGCTTTCGAAACTGGGATTGAGCAATTCATTCTGCGTGGAGGCTGTCACATCCGTACTTTCTATGGCAACGATGTCTTCGGGCTTCAGGCTGCTCCACACGAACGTCACGGTTATCGCGGCGGCGGCGATGATCGGCAGCAGTACGCGCAGTTTGCGGATCAGGCGCGAATAGGCGGGATTGTAATCGTAGGAATCGCCACGGCGGCTGAGACGTTCGAGGCGTTCGCTGGAGAGAGGTTTTAAATCCGGATCATCCATTCCCGACCCTTATACGAGGCCAGCCTGCAGACAGTCCTGCAGGCGGATCATGCCGGCGAGCTTGCCGTTTTCAAGAACGATCAGGCTGGTGAGGTAGACGCCCTTGCTTTTGGTCATGAGGTTGACGGCCTCGACGCCGAGCGCGGCAGCGTCCACGGTTTTCGGCTGTTTCGTCATGATATCGCCCACGGATGTTTGCAGGAAATTCGTATCGTCTTTCTGCAGGTGGCGCTTGAGATCGCCGTCAGTGATGATGCCCTTGAGGTTTTTATCTTTGCCTACAACAATAACGGCACCGAGATTTTCCCCGGTCAACACCAGCAGCGCGTCCTTCATGTTCGCGCTTTCATCGATCAAAGGCAGGTCATCGAATTTGATCATGAGATCAGAAACCTTCATCAGGCGTTGACCCAATTTGCCGCCGGGGTGGAAGGCGTGGAATTGTTCCGGTGTTAAATTCGAGCGGTGCAGCAGCGCAACGGCCAGCGCATCGCCGAGCGCCATCATCATGGTGGTGGATGTCGTGGGCGCGAGGCCGTTCGGGCAGGCTTCGGGCACGGTGGGAAGCAGCAGGACGATATCCGCATGTTTCGCCAGCGTGCTCTGCGGTTTTGCGGTGACGGCGACCAGTTTAATGCTGTAGCGGCGCGTGTAATGGATGAGGTCGGAGAGCTCGGCGTTCTCGCCGGAATTTGAAAACAGCACGACGATATCGTCATTGCCGATCATGCCGAGATCGCCGTGGCTGGCCTCGCCTGGATGCACGTAGTAAGCGGGCGTGCCGGTGGAGGCGAGCGTGGCGGCAATCTTGCGGCCGACATGGCCGGATTTGCCGATGCCGGCAACGATCAGGCGGCCGGATTTCTTCTGCTTCATGGAGTCGATGGCTTCGACGGCCAGCGTGAAATTGCCGTCGAGCGTTTTCGCAAGTTCCTCAAGGCCCTTGATTTCGGTGCGCAGGACTTCGAGGGCGCCTGCGATATCTGTGTTCTTCATTTTGACGACGAGAACCATAACCCGCGCGCCCTTTAATGTTCGAAAAGATCGGTGGAGGGCCAGCCTGCGAGGTCGAGATCGGCGCGCGCAGGCAGGAAATCAAAGCATTTCTGCGCCAAATCGGTGCGGCCTTCGCGCTTGAGCAGCGCGTCGAATTTTTCCTTCAGCGCATGCAAATGCAGCACGTCGCCGGCCGCGTAATTCAGCTGTTCGTCGCTCAAGGTGTCCGCACCCCAATCGGAGGCCTGGTAGAATTTGTTGATATCGACGCTGAGCAGTTCGCGGCAGCAATCGCGCAAGCCGTGGCGGTCGGTGTAGGTGCGGGTGAGTTTCGAGGCGGTGCGTGTGCAGTAAACCGGCGCGCAGTCGACCTCGAGATACATTTTCATGACGGCGATATCGAAGCGCGCGAAATGGAAAATCTTGAGCACCTTCGGATCGGCCAGGAGTTTTTTCAAATTCGGCGCATCGTAGGTTTTGCGGTTGAGGCGGATGATATGCGCGTGGGCGTCGCCGCCCGATATCTGCACGAGGCAGAGCGGGTCACGCGCCGGGATCAGGCCGCGCGTTTCCGTATCGATGGCGACCGAAGAGCCGAACTTGATATCTGCCGGGAGATCGTTTTTATGCAGCGTATAGGTCATAATCTTATTTTAACCGCCTTTAAAAAATATGGTGCCCAGAAAAGGACTTGAACCTTCACAGCCTTGCGGCCACAGGTACCTGAAACCTGCGCGTCTACCATTCCGCCACCTGGGCAATTCGGGGCAAAAACCAAGAGTGACCTGATATATCGCGGGTCCAGGTTTAAGTCAAACATTTGAAATTCATGCGATTAGGGCTTTTCAAGGAGGCTGTTTTTTAAGATTATAAGGGGGGTGTAATTTGTTCGCCCTCCGGCCCCCGCCTCTTTTGATTTTGGGTAACATTATGAAAATTCTAGTCGTCGACCGCGATGCTGTCACCGCGCAGTTCATCAAATCGAAGCTGGAGCCGCTGGGCCACAGCGCCCAGCAGGAGGTGAACAAGAATGAAGCGCAGGTCCGCGTGAAGGACGAAAAATTCGACATGCTGTTTTTCGATCCCTCCCCTTTACGCGATGCGCGGCCATCCCTCATGAATATCCGCCGCGGTTCACCCAAGTATCTTTATATTTTATTGATGGGCGAAGAGGTCACGCGCGGCGAGGCGCTGCAGGCGGGCGCGAATGATGTGTTCATCAAGCCGTACAACCCGGCGAATTTGACGCAAGTCGTGCACGCGGCGGAGCACTTGCTGGCGCTGGTGGCGCGCATCGGCGACGGGTCGGAGGATTTCCCATCGGGGGGCGGCGTGATCGCCAAGAGCGCATTCAACCAGTTGTTCCTCTCGGCGCTGGACCGTGCCGATCGTTACGGCGAGAGCACGTTTATCCTGTTTATTTCCTTAAGCAATTACGCGGAGATCAAAACGCTGGATGGCGCCAAGGCGGCGGATCACGCGGCGGCGTTGTTGTCGCGGAATCTTGTGCGGTTGCGGCGGCAGTCGGATATTATCGGCCAGACGGCGCGCAATGAATTCGCGCTGATGCTGCAGCGGCCGCAATACCCGTCGGAGCCGCTGGATGCCGCCGCGCGTTTCGCGCAGAACCTGAGCCAAGTGAGCGATATGGGGGAGAGCGGCGCGCAGGAGATCGAGTTCACGGTGAGCCTGGTAAATATTCCCGAGGGGCAGAAGGTGCTTGAGCAGAAAGTAAAGTCTGCGAAATAGGAAAATATTCCTTGACATCTTGAGCGGCTTCCGGCATACTTGCCCCGTATTTCGCTGAAAATCCGTCTTTTGATCGTCATTGCGAGGAGGCCGAGAGGCCGACGCGGCAATCCACTCTTTTCTTTTTTTAAAAATGGATTGCTTCGCTATCGCTCGCAATGACGGCTTCAGAACATCAACAAAGGAGCCTAACCATGCCTACAACACTTCCCCTCGATACCGCGCGCAACCCGATCCCGGCTTTACGCCTCAAGGCATCCGGCGCGCACACGGTTGCCGCATCCGGCACGTCCGCGCGCAACAGCACGGCGTTCAATGACGCGACGAAAATCGTCAGTCTCTATTCCACGGCGGCCGTGTACATAAAATTCGGCACGTCTTCCGTCACGGCGGCGGTAACGGATCATTATTTCCCGGCCGGGACTTATTACGATTTCGCCGTTGGCGATGCGGATGTCGGACATTATACCCATGTCGCGGTGCTGCAGGTCAGCGACGCGGGCACGGTTTATATTTCCGAAAAAGAATAACGGCCGCCCCGCGAAAAAATTTATTTGAACTAAGTTCAAATTTTTATCTTTTCTTATCAATCTGTTGAGAAAAATACTTAGTTCAAATCTAAACCGCCCGTCTTGCTTTCAGCGCGGTCGTGATGGTGCCGTCATCGAGGTAATCGAGTTCGCCGCCGACCGGGACGCCGTGCGAAAGATAAGTCACCTTCACATCCAGCGGGCGCAGCGCATCGGCGATGTAATGCGCGGTCGACTGGCCGTCGACGGTGGCGGAGAGGGCGATGATGATCTCATCGAGGCGCGTATTTTCGGCGCGGAATTTCAGCGCACCGATGCGCAGATTGTCCGGGCCGACGCCGTCGAGGGCGGAAAGCAAACCGCCGAGCACGTGGTAGAGGCCTTTATAGGCGCCAGTGCGCTCGATCGCCCAGACATCGCTGACGCCGGCGACGACGCAGATGCGGGCGCGGTCCCGGCGGTCGTCGCGGCAGATGCCGCACGGCACCTGCGTATCGAGATTGCCGCAGGTGGTGCAGTCTTTGACCTGCTCGGCGGCGGTTTTGAGCGCGGCGGCGAGGGGCAGCATGGCGCTTTCACGTTTCGAGAGCAGGTGCAGCGCAACGCGGCGCGCCGAGCGGCTGCCGAGGCCGGGGAGCTGGCTCAGCATTTTGATGAGATGGTGGAGCGCCCCGTCCTGCATTTATTCTTCCTGCATGGGTCAGTTATAAACCGCTTTGCCGGTTTTCGGATCCGCATAGACGAAGAGCGCGTAAGGCAGCTCGATGCCGGCGCTGACATTGGATAGCTCGACCGTGGTGGTGAGGCCTTGCGCATCCTTCACAATCCATTTTTTCAAGGTGAAGGGTTCTTTCGTGAATGTCAGCGTGATTGTGCCGGCCGCCGGGTCGCTCTCCTGGGTGGCCTCGATGCTCAGGGTGTTCCGGCCCTGCACAACATCGAGCACCTTGACGCCGCCAGAGAATTTTATGTTCTCGCGCAAAATGAAATCGGCGAGCGTGTTGCCGATGGGGGCGTTGGTCTGTTCTTTCAGTTCGCCGTCATAGAAATAAATGAACAAGCCGTCGGCAACGATGAAATCATTCACCGGCTCGTCATACTCAAAACGCACGCGCCCCGGGCGGTCGAGATAAAATGTGCCGGCCAGCTTCGCGCCGTCAGCGTTGGTCTGGACGAAGCGCGCCTTGGCGGTATCGAGCGCGTTCATGTAGCGCTCGGCCTTCTTGATGTCGGTCTGGTCGGTATCAGAAAGGGCATGGGCGTTTGCCGGAATGAACAGGGCAAGGAAAAAAAACAGCGAACGAAATGAAGGAATAAGCGATTTCATAAAGAATCCATATGGTTACAGGGTGGCTTCCTTTTTATACGGAAGCGGCCTGCAAATCCATTCTTTTCCGAAGCGGCTGAAATGATTCAGTAATCCCCGGCATCCTTGATCAGGACATCACGCTTGCCGGTGGCGTTGGCGCGGGTGACGACGCCCTGGCGCTCCATCTCCTCGATGATGCGGGCAGCGCGGTTATAGCCGATCTGGAGATAGCGCTGGATGAAGCTGGTAGACGCCTTGCCTTCACGGGCCACCAGCGCCACGGCCTGATCATAGAGCTCATCGACTTTTTCGCCGTCATCGCCTGGCCCAAACATGGCATTCATGATCTCGCTGCCGTCGAAGCCCTCATCGTCAGTGAGGTTGTCGATGTAAGCGGGCGCGCCCTGGTCTTTCAGGAAGTCGACAATGTTTTCGACATCCATGTCCGACACGAACGGTCCGTGTACGCGCGTGATACGCCCGCCCGGCGCCATGTAGAGCATGTCGCCCATGCCGAGCAATTGCTCGGCGCCGCCTTCGCCGAGAATCGTGCGGGAATCGATTTTGGATGTGACCTGGAAGCTGATCCGGGTCGGGAAGTTGGCCTTGATGACGCCGGTAATAACGTCGACCGACGGGCGCTGCGTCGCCATGATGAGGTGAATGCCGGCGGCGCGCGCCATTTGCGCAAGGCGCTGGATCGCATTCTCGACATCCTTGCCGGCGACGAGCATGAGATCGGCGAATTCATCCACAATCACAACAATATAGGGCAATTCCACGAGATCGAGCGGCTGGTCTTCGAAGACCGGCTTGCCGGTATCATCGAAACCGGTCTGCATTTTACGCATGATGGTCTCGCCTTTTTTACGGGCCTCAGCGATGCGGTCGTTATAGCCCTCGATATTACGCACGCCGAGTTTCGACATCGCGCGGTAACGGTCTTCCATTTCGCGCACCGTCCATTTCAGGGCAACGACGGCCTTGCCGGGTTCCGTCACAACAGGTGCCAGCAAATGGGGAATATCATCATAGACCGAAAGCTCAAGCATTTTCGGATCAATCATGATGAAGCGGCATTTTTCCGGCGGCAGCGCGAAGAGCAGCGACATGATCATGGTGTTGACGGCAACGGATTTGCCCGAGCCGGTGGTGCCGGCGACGAGAAGGTGCGGCATGCGGGCGAGATCGGCCAAGATGGGCTGGCCGCCGATATCCTTGCCGAGCACGAGGGGCAGTCTGGCGGTCGTGTTTTCAAACAGGGTGGAAGAAACCAGTTCCTCCATGTAAACCGTTTGCCGTGTTTTATTGGGTAATTCGATGCCGATGACGTTGCGGCCGGGCACGACGGCGCAGCGAACGGAGACGGCGGACATGGAGCGGGCGATATCGTCGCTTAAGGATATGACGCGGCTGGTTTTGACGCCGGGTGCAGGTTCGAGTTCATAAAGTGTGACAACGGGGCCGGGATGGATGCTGACAATTTCGCCTTCGATGTTGAAATCGGCGAGCACGTTTTGCAACAGCTCGGCGTTTTTACGCAGCGCGTCTTCGTTCAACTGATCACTTTTAAACTCGATTTTTTTGGTGGCGAGCAGCCCAACGGACGGCAACTCCCAATCGCCCTGGCGCAGCGCCAGTTTAGTCTGCGCGGCGGGTTTTTTTGTACGCGCGCGTGTCTTCACAACGGGAATAGTTTCATCCACCTCTTCGTCATCTTCGTCTTCATCTTCCGTATCTTCTATCTCTTCAAAGACAGGAGCGCGGCGTTGCTGCGCGCGCTCTTCACGGAAATCGGGATCGTTGTAATAACGCATCCAGTCAAAGAAGGACGTGGTGCCTCGCCCGATTGCGCCCGCGCCGCGTGCGGTGTGATCTTTTGCCACTTCGTAGGCCGTGTGCAGTTCACCGCGCGTCAGGGCGGCGGCGAAAATGAAGCAGAAAACACCAAGAATTGCGGCCAGCAGCATGATGGTGATGTCGCCCATGAACGGCACGTAAACCAGCGCGAGCGCGGAGAGTTTTTGCAGGATGAGCGTACCGGATGCGCTGCCCAGATGCGGGTGCACCAGCCAGCCGAAAGACGGTGTGCCTGCAAATGCGATGGCGAAGAAAACGGAAGAAGCCAGCAGCGCTATGACGCGCAGCCAGACGGGACGCATGGATTCGCGGCGGTAGGCGCGCGCCGACCATATCAGGAGCGCGAAGACGAACACGAAGGAGCCAATGCCAAGCGTCTGCAGCAGGATGTCGGCGAGGAAGGCGCCCGGTGCGCTCATCCAGTTATGAATGTAGCTGGCCGTGCCGGCGCTGTTCCATGAGGGGTCGCGGCTGTCGTAGCTGGCGAGTGACAGCACAAGCACCAGTCCGGCGCAGGCAATGGAGAGCGCGTAAATATCAAAAAAACGGCGCGCCAGGAAAACCTGCCAGCTTTCGGGAAGGAAAGTGCGTTTCCTGCTTCTCAGGCGTTTGATGCTGCGTGCGGCGGCCATGGTTGGAATCTCGGAATCTCAGAATCTCAGAATAGCAGAATTCCCATGATTGATAAAATAATCATATTTTCCGAGATTCTGGGATTCCGCTTATCCGAGATTCCCTTCAGGGTCTTTTTCGAGGAGGGCGCCCATCTGCTCGTAAACGATGGCGTTTTGCTCCATCTGCTCCCGGATCAGCTCATTCTGGTCGCCGAGCCGGCGAAAAAACCCGGCAGCGTCTTCCAGTAGCTTCACCGCCATCTGGATATAGGTTTTTTCACCTACGCGCCCGGCCGGGTTTTTTTCGAGAAGGGCGGCGACCTGCTCGAAGACTTTTGCATTCTGCGTGATCTGGGTGCGAATGGCTTCATTTTGTTCGCCGAGACGCCGGAAGAAGCTTGCGGCTTCATTCAGCATCTGGATGGCGAGATCAGAATGAGCCGGCATGAAGTCAGAGTCCTTCGCGCTGTTTGTAGGTCTGGCGGAATTTATGTGCCGGGTAGCAGCCAAGGAATTTTACATCGCGCGCGAAAAATCCGAGCTCCTCGAGGGCGCGCTGGAAGGGTTCGCTTTCGACATGGCCTTCGACCTCGCAATAGAACTGCGCGCGCTGGAAATTCGGGTCCTCGTAGGATTCCAGTTTGCTCAGGCTGAAGCCGTTGGTGGCGAAGCCGCCGAGGCTTTTATAAAGCGAGGCCGGGATGTGCCGCACCTTGAAGACCAGGCTTGTGAGTACATCTGTAGCATCATCCAGCGACGGAATCTGCGGTTCCGGTGAAAGTACAAGGAAGCGCGTCGTATTATGATCGGCGTCCTGCACGTTTTCTTCCAGGATATCGAGGCCGTAAATTTCCGCGGCAAGGGCGGAGGAAATCGCGGCGTGGGTTTTGTCGTTCATTCGTGCAACATCCTCGGCGGCGCCGGCGGTGTCAGCATGGACCTGCGGTTTTGCATTCGGAAGACGCGCAAGCAGTTTGCGGCATTGCGGCAGGGCATGCACATGCGAATGAATGAATTTAAGCTCTTCCTTCTCCGCACCTTTCGGAGCGACAAGGCAGTGGTGAATAGGGAGAAAAAATTCACCGATAATATAAAGATTGCTCTCCGGGATCAGGTGATGGACATCGGCGACGCGCCCGGCGAGGGTGTTGTCGACCGGGATCATGGCCAGATCGGCCTTGCCTTCCTTTACGGCAGCAAAGGCATCATGGAAGGTCAGGCAGGGCAGGGTTTCCATACCGGGATAAACGGTGCGGCAGGAAACGTCGGAATAGGCGCCGCGGGCGCCCTGGAAGGCTATTTTTTTGGCGGGTGTATTCATGGCAATTCACGAACCTTTGAAAATAATGAACTTAAGTCTCCTCGACATTGACTTATGACTGGTATATTTTCAAAGCGTTATAAAAGCAAAAAGAATTATCCGGATTTTCCCATGTCAAACCTTGAATCCAACAAGATCTTCGCGGCCGTGCTGGTCGCCGGCATTGTCGCCATGCTGAGCGGCTTTATCGCCGAACTGCTGGTCCACCCGCATGAAAGCGGGACCGATGCCGTTGCCATCGAGGGCGCGCCGGACGATGCGGGCGGGGCGGCGGTCGCTGCCGGGCCGGAGCCGATCTTAAGCCTGATCGCCGCAGCCGATGTCGCGCAGGGGCAGAAAATCTCCAAGGCCTGCGCCGCCTGTCATAATTTCGAAAAAGGTGCGGGCGCCAAGATCGGGCCGGATCTGTGGAATATTGTCGGCCGCGCCAAGGCGCATGAGGATTTTGCCTATTCCGAAGGCATGAAAAATGCGGGCGGAAACTGGGGCTATGAGGATCTCAACAAGTTCCTGTGGAAGCCGAAGGCTTTCGTGGCGGATACGAAAATGAATTATATCGGCGTGAAAAAGCCCGAAGACCGGGCGGCGATGATTGCCTGGCTGCGGACACTGGCGGATGCGCCGAAGGGCTTGCCGTCGGAGGGCGAGATTGCCAGGGAAGCGGCGGATCTTGCGCCGCCGAAAGCTGAAGAGCCGGCGGTTGAAGAGGTTAAGGGCAGCGAGGCTGTACCGAGTACGGAAACCAAACCGGTTTCGCCGCAGGAAGCGGGTGCGCCGGCCAAGAATCCGGCCGCAGCGCATTAACCAGATTTTTACATAAATAATCAGGCGGATTTCTTTTCCCAGCCTTTTTCGCCCTGCTGCCAGTAGGTGACATCGTAGCCGGCGTCTTTGTAAATTTTCCAGCGTGTACGCGCGCCTTCGACGGACGTTTTGTCTTTTCCATCCAGCATTTCGCAGCAAAGTTTGTAAGCGCCGATATCGGGGCTTTGCGCGCCTTGCGTGAGGATTAAAACGTCGGCGCCGTTCGGGTTGCTGTCATCCGCTGTGAGGAAGACAGGATGCTCGGAAACATTCCCGTCTTTTTGCGAGCCGTGCGGCAGAAAAGAATTCTGGTTCCAGGTCCAGAGATATTCATTGAGCTTTTCGACTTCCACTTCGTCCTGCGCTTTCACGATCACGCGGTGACCGTTTTCGAGCGCTTTGGTGAGGAGCGGCGGCAAGGTCTGTTCAAGCGCGTGGCGCTCCATGTGATAGAATCGGATGTCGGTCATGATGTGTAAGTGTGCGTGTTTCCTTGCGGGTCTTCCAGTAAATAATGTTCATCATCGAACGTAGTGAGGGATGTGGGATCGATGGAAATCTTGCCATGGCCGCCGGGGATATCCAGCATATAAGCGGGGCGGGCGATGCCGGAGAGACGGGCGCGTAGCTGTTTCATCAAGGATTGACCGTTTTGAATCGTCGTGCGGAAATGCGAAGTGCCCGGCGCACGATCGGCATGATGCAGGTAATAGGGTTTGACGCGCAGAGCCGTGAGGGACCGGAATAATTCTTCCAGCGTACCGGCGTCGTCATTCACGCCCTTGAGCAATACGGATTGAGAGAGCAGAACACAGTCGGCGCTACGCAGGGTTTTAAAAGCGCGTTCGACTTCGGGCGTGATTTCCTGCGCGTGGTTGATATGGACGGCGACGTAGACGGCCTTGTCCTGTTTAAATGCCGCAGCCATTTCATGCGTTACGCGGGCCGGATCGGCGGCGGGAATGCGGGTATGGATGCGGATCACCTGCACATGTTCGATCGCGGCGATTTCATCCATGAGTTTTTTCAGTTTCGGGGGCGCCATGACCAGCGGGTCGCCGCCGCTCAGGATGACTTCCCAGATATTTCTATCCGCGCGTATATAATCGAGCGCGGCATTCTGTTCTGCGGGTGTAAGAACGCCGGCGCCGGGCCCGACCATTTCGCGGCGGAAACAGTAGCGGCAATAAACGGCGCAGACATTGACGATTTTAAAAAGCACGCGGTCGGTATAGCGGTGGACGAGACCTTTGACAGGCGTATGGGCATCATCGCCGATGGGGTCGAGCGATTCTTCGGGCGCGATGACCAGCTCTTTCATCTGCGGCACATATTGTTTTGCGACGGGGTCGGTAGAGGCAGGTCCCTTCATCGTGCTCATGACATGCGGCGTGATGGAGACGGCATATTTTTTCGACACGCGTTCGATGATTATATGCTCTTCGTCATTGCGAGCGTAGCGAAGCAATCCAGTCTTTTTAAATGTGGATTGCTTCGTCGCCCTCGGCTCCTCGCAATGACGGCTATTTTTTCTCATACGCATTTTCAATCAGTGTATCGAGTGTACGCACGGCGAAACCGGTGCCCCCGCGCGGCACGGTGGCGCGGTCGGATTTGATCCAGGCGGTGCCGGCGATATCCATGTGGGCCCAAGGCGTGTTGCCCTCGATGAAGTGCTGCAGGAAGCCGGCAGCGGTGCAGGCACCGGCATTACGGCCGCCCTTCGCTATGTTCTGGACGTCGGTGATGCTGCCCTCCATTTCCTTTTTCCAGACTTCGTCGAGCGGCATGCGCCAGAGTTTTTCGCCGCGCTGTTTCGAAGCCGTGTCGAGATTATTCCAGAGGTTGTCGTCGGTAGAAAATGTGCCGCAATATTCATGACCGAGAGCCACCATCATGGCGCCGGTGAGCGTTGCGAGGTCGATAATCGCGCGCGGTTTATATTTATCCTGCACGTAAGACAGCGCGTCGGCGAGAACGAGGCGGCCCTCGGCGTCAGTGTTGAGGACCTCGATCGTTTTGCCGGAATAGGAGGTCAGAATATCGGACGGGCGGTAGGCGCGCTCCGAGAGCATGTTTTCCGCGATGCCGACAATACCGACGACGGAGGCTTTCGATTTGCGAATGGCGAGGGATTTCATGGTGCCGATGACGGCGGCGGCGCCCGCCATATCCATTTTCATTTCTTCCATACCCTGCGCGGGCTTGATAGACACACCGCCGGTATCGAAGGTTACGCCCTTGCCGATGAGCGCGAGGGGTTTTTTACCCTTTGATACGTTCCAGCGCATGATGACCATACGCGGCGGGTAGGCGGAGCCCATGCCGACACCGAGAATACCGCCCATGCCGAGCGTTTTCATTTTCTTTTCGTCCAGGATTTCGACCTGCACGCCAAGAGGTTTAAGTTCCTTGGCAATACGGTTGGCAAGATCGGGCGGGAATTTTTTATTGGGCGGGTCATTGACCATGTCGCGGGCAGTGAAGACGCCCTCAATCGGCGCGCGCAGTCGTTTGTATGTTTTCGCGGCATCGGCGCTTTTACTTGTGACGATTGTAATTTGCGAGAAAGGCTTTTTCTTATCCTTCGGCAGGGTTTTGTAGATTTCGAATTTGTAAGAACGCAGTTTCATCCCGGCGGCGAAATGCGCGGCCATAACGGAACCGGCGTCGAAATGCACAGCGAGATTTTTCGCCTGCACGCTTTCGGCAGACATAAAGGCTTTGCCGCCCAGCGTTTCAAAATCCAGTGCGGTAAGTTTTTTCGCATCGCCTGTCCCGATCAGCATAACGTGGCCGATTTTTGCATGCGGCAGAGCGAGGATGAAAATCTCTCCCTGTTTGCCGGAAAAACGCGCGGTTTTTGCAAGAACGCCACAGATATGACTTTTAGCGGCCTTGTCGAGACGGGCGGCATCGGGGCCCAGTTTTTTATCGCTGCTCACGAAAAACAGGGCGGTATCGGCGCCGGCAGGCGGGGCGTTTTTGAAATCGATCTGGAGGGTCATGATTTTCCGCGGTTGTTATAGGATTGTGGCCGTTCCCTTAATAAGATACATCATAGGAAAGGTACAAGGGAGTTTATTCCTTCTGTCCTTAATCTCGCATCCCGGACTTGATCCGGGATCCATGGATCCTGACTTTCGTCAGAATGCCAGTTTAGAAAAGATCCCCCTTTCCACGGGGAAAGCATTGGGGTGAATGTTCCGGAGCATGAATATTTTCGACCGTTATATTCTGAAAAATCTTTTTATCGCCACGTTCATGATCGCCGTGGTGCTGGCGGCTATCATCCTTCTGACGCAGTCCCTGAAGTTTCTTGAACTGGTTATTGAATCGGGCGCCTCGAGCGGGGCATTCTGGGTTTTGACTTTATTAGCATTGCCGCGCTTCTTCGAGATCCTCCTGCCGCTCGCCCTGATGGCCGGGACCATCTTCATTTATAACCGCATGGCCGGGGATTCCGAATTGGTCGCTATCCGCGCTGCCGGCTATTCGCCCTTCAAGCTGGCGGAGCCGGCGCTGATCCTCTCGCTGGCCGTGATGATTTTGTTATGGTGCGTGACATTCTGGGCCGCGCCGCAATCGCTGGCGGGGATGCAGAATCTGCGCCAGGTGATCAAGGCGGAATTCTCAGCGCTGCTGTTCCGTGAAGGTGTATTCAACCAGGCGGGTAAAGGTCTTGTGGTTTATATTCGCGAACGCGATGAAGACGGAGAGATGCGTGGCGTCATGATCCATGACAGCCGGCCGGAGTTAGAGATCCCGTCCACCGTCATGGCGCGGCGCGGGCAGATCGTTCGCCAGGATGACGGATTCCAGGTGTTGGTCTATGACGGGTCGCGGCAGGAATTCGATCTGCAGAAAAATGTTCTCAACCGTTTGAATTTTGACCGCTATACAATCGACCTGCCGGACAAGGGACCCGTGCGGATGCGCTGGAAAGAACCAGAAGAGCGCACGATCGGCGAGCTGTTCAACCCGGACCTGCGTGATGTGCGTGACCAGAAGCACCAGCATGCTTTCCGGGTCGAGATTCACCGCCGTATTGCCGCACCCTTGCTGGCGCCGGTGTTCACGTTGATTTCCTGCGCGGCCTTGCTGCTGGGGCCCGTGCGCAGGCGCGGACAGACGCGGCGAATCCTGTTCGCGGTGGCGAGCGTGACGCTGATACAGGGGTTGTTCCTGGGGCTGTTCAATCTATCCAAGGAAACGGTCCTTGCCCTGCCTTTCATGTATCTCATCATGCTTGTGCCGATGGCGTGCGCGGTTTTTCTCCTGACCACGCCCAGTGAAAATTTCCGGAGCGGGTTTCTCTACGGCAGAAAGGGGGCATCATGAAAATGACAGCAACGCTCAGCCGCTATCTTGCGCGCTCTTATATTTTTAATTTTGTTTTCCTGCTCTCGGCTTTGCTGGCGGTTGTTTACCTGTTCGATATGGTCGAGCTGATGCGCCGCGCCACCACGAAGGACGTGCCCATGCTGCTTATCTTCCAGATGGGCCTGCTGAAGCTGCCGGAGGTGGGGCAATTGCTCCTGCCGTTCGCGATTTTGTTCAGCGCCATGCTGACATTCTGGCAGTTGACGAAGCGCTATGAACTGCTGGCGGTGCGCTCAGCGGGATTTTCGGTGTGGCAGTTCCTGTGGCCCCTGATCTGTGTCGCACTTTTTGTGGGTATTCTGCAGATCGGGATTGTTAATCCTATAGGCGCGCTGCTGATCGGTAAATTCGAGCAGCTGGAGAGTCGGTATCTCACACACCAGGACAGCCAGATCGCCATTTTCAAGGAGGGGCTGTGGCTGCGGCAGGATACGGATGAGGGCTATATGATCCTGCATGCGGACAAGATCGAGCAGCCGGGCTGGATGCTGCGCAATGTTGTCGTGTTGTTTTTCGATCACGAGGATTTGTTCAAGGAACGCATTGATGCGCCGCGCGCGCAAATCGAAGAAGGCTACTGGCGCTTCAGTGACGCGAATATTTATGAAGGACCGCAGCAAAAAGTGCGGGAAGAATCTTCCTATAATATTTCGACACAACTGACGCCGGCCGACATCGAGGAAAGTTTTTCCTCGCCCGAAACCATGTCATTCTGGCGGCTGCCGGACCATATCCGCACGCTCGAGGATACGGGGTTTGACGCCAGCCGCCTGCGCGTTCATTACCATAATCTTCTAACGCAGCCTTTCATGTTTGCGGCGATGATTTTGCTGGCGGCGGCGGTTTCCATCCGGCCGCCCCGGACGCGTGGCGGTTTGATGCTGTTTGTCGCCGGCATTGTGATCGGGTTTGTCGTATTCTTTACCTCCAGCTTCCTGCAGGCGCTGGGATCCTCGCAGCAGATCCCGGTCGTTCTGGCCGCCTGGTCGCCCGCGTTCATCACGATCCTGCTCGGCCTGACCATCATCATGAATATAGAAGACGGCTGAGGGTAAACGGCTTCACCCCCTTGCCAGAATGCGGTAAATCCCGCACTCTTTGTCGAATGTCCGCGTTAACCGGGCGTAAACCATTGACCTGTATTGTTAACTCATTGAACTTTTGCGTCTCTCCGCCTGTTGACTTCCATATAAAAATACAAGATACAAGTGATGAATTTTTATGAATTTTAATACGGCACTGGCCGACGCATGAACAAAAAGACGTTATTTTTACTGGCGGTTTTATTGAGCACGGCTTCTTTTCTGAGTGCCTGCTCTACAGCTTCAACTGAATACAGCGAAGACGGGGAAGCGATCAGCGACCCGTTCGAAGGCGCGAACCGCGCGGTTTTTGCATTCAATAACGCTGTCGATGATGTGGTCATCCACCCGGTCATTAAAGGCTACCGCGCCGTTGTGCCGAAGCCCGCGCGTTCGGGACTGCGCAATTTCCTGCGCAACCTGAAGAGCCCCGTTCTGTTCGCCAACCAGGCGCTGCAGGGTGATATCGACGGCGCGGGCACTGTATTGAAGCGCGCGACCATCAACACGCTGGTCGGTGCGGGCGGCCTGTTCGATGTGGCCGCCTATGAAGGCATTCCCTATGAGCAGGAAGATTTCGGCCAGACGATGGGCGTCTGGGGTGTTGGCCACGGTCCTTATATCGTGGTGCCGGTTCTGGGCCCGTCTTCCTTAAGAGATTATGCGGGCTATTTCGTGGATGCTTATGCCGACCCCTTGCGCTGGTACCTGTTCAACACCGACCGGGAAGCCTGGTACTGGGCTAAAGTCGGTGCCGACTACCTCGACCTGCGGGAGTCCCTGCTGGATACGCTTGAGGATATTGAGCGCAGTTCGATCGATTACTACGCCGCCGTGCGCAGCATTTACTACCAGCAGCGCCAGGCCCTGGTGGCTGACCAGACCGCTGTTTCCGGCGATGGCGCTTCGGCCGACATCCCCAATTACGACGGTTTATAGGTCCTTTCGGCCAGCTTCCAATAAATAGAATGGAAATCCGTTCTCCCCCGTATTATATATCGGGGGGCTTTAACCCCTTTTTGTAAAGGTTTAATACACGTGAAAATACATATTCTCCTGGCCCTGGTCTTATCGACATCTTTGGTTGTTCCCGCTTTTGCATTTAATGCTCCGGCACCGGCGCGTGCGCAAAGCGCCCTCATGCTGCAAGCCGCTAACACGGCCGGCGCGCAGAGCTTCATTACACAAATGACCAGCAACGCGATTTCATTTCTGGGCGATACGAATTTGACCGACACCGACCGGCAGGCGGAATTCCGCAAGCTGCTCAACAGCAGCTATGACATGGAAACGATCGGCCGCTTTTCACTGGGACGTTACTGGAAGACGGCGACACCGGCGCAGCGCGCCGAGTACCAGAAATTATTCAAGAACATGATTGTCGAGGTTTATTCCCGCCGATTCAGAGATTACAACGGCCAGAAGGTCGAGGTGCGCAGCGTGAAACCCGATGCCGACGGCAAGGATTCCATCGTGACGTCTTTCATCGTCCCGGAATCCGGCCAGGAGATCCAGGTCGACTGGCGTGTGCGCGATAAAGGCGGTTCATTCAAAGTCGTCGATGTTATCGTGCAGGGCGTCAGCATGGCTCTGACCCAAAGAGCGGATTTTGCTTCTGTCATCCAGCGCGGCGGCGGCGATATAAATGTGCTGATCGAGCATTTGCGCAATCCGCAGAACGCCAAGGCGCCGAGCTAAAAATTACCTGCCGCCCATTTTGCTAGCCGCCTTGGAGCAAGGCCGCGACCTGGCCGCCCTGCAGTTTGCCGCCGAGCAGCATTGTGCCCTGATAGGATTTTGATGTCAGTTCGCCGGCGAAATCCTGACCTTTCTCATCGAAGGTCTGCACCGAGACGCCGAACCAGCGCATGATGTTGTTGGGAATGGCATCAATCAGTTTGAAGCAGCCCAGCCCCATCATGTAGCAGAGAATCACATAAATGACCGTGAAGAAAAACTGGTCGATAGCGCCACGGTAATAGGCGATCTGCGTCGGCGTCACGCCGGCCGCTTCTGCGTTGTGGTCGAAGCCGCTCACATTCGGGACTATCAGCGCAAATATATCGTTCATGACACTGACAACGGCGGCAAAAATGGAAACGCTGGCGATCAAGCCGAAGACCGTCAGAACAGGGCGAAGGAACAATTCCAATAACAAAAAATAACCGTTGGTGGCGCCGGGACCGGCCAGGCCGGGGCCATCAATGCGAATATGCGCCAGCGCCCAGAGCGGCATGGCGACGATGGCTTCGAATAAAGCTTTCATCCAGCCGCCGATCGCGAAAAAGAAATAAACGAAAGGCATAAAAGGCAGGACGTAATACATGACGAAGGCCATGGACATGGTCGACCAACCGATCGCCTCGATGAAGGTGGAGGCGGCCGTGGCGAACTTTCCGACCGCGTTACCGCCTTTCGTGACGTAATTGAATGCGCTGCCCATGAGGCCGCCGAGTTTCCCGATCGCGATATTGCGGAGTGTTGCATCCATCATGCCCTTTCCAAGCGCGCTCAGCTGCGCCAGGGGATGAACATCGGCGTGGGCGCGCATGGAATAAATGCCGCTGGTGCCGAAAATTGCGTTGATCATATCTATAACAGGATTGCCCTTGCTCTCGGCTTCCGGTTTTTTAAAGGTGTTGCTTCCCTCCCAGAATTCGAAAGCTTTATACATGATAGCGTGCAAATTCTTGTCTTTAGGCCGAGCGTAAGCCGCTTCGAGGTTATTTTTTTGATTCGGATCGAACATTTCGAGGCCCGACGTGTATTCGTTTTTCGCCGTATTCCAGGCGGCAAACGATTCAAAGACAAAAGGATATTTCGACGGCTGCGGCATATTCATCGCAGCGGTGACAATATCCCCATTCATTTCTGCGATGGTATTGTACCAGATCGCGGCACCGGCCCAGCCTTTTTCCATGAGATTTCTGGGCACGCCCCATTCTCCGCTCGCTACGCCTGCATCAACAATCATCTCTATTTTTGCGGCGAGCTCACTCTGGAATGCCGTGACGGCCATGGTGGCGAAATCGGCATTCAGTTTATAATCGCAAGCGCCCCGGGCATGTGTTTCGGCCATCGAGGAGCGCAGACATTCGGCGTAAAGATCGAACTGCTCATAATTCCGCCACATGGTCTGGAGCATTTCAAAATAAGCCGATTGGATTTCAACCGCATCGGATTGTCCCGGAGCGTTTTTCGGGTCGGCGTGATTGCTTGTAAATATGATCTCACCGCAAACAGGATTGATTTTTTCCGGCGCCGGCTGGCCGGTCTGCGCCGGTTGTTCCTGGACGCCGAACTGGATTGTAATGCTCCCATACCCTGAAAAATCAAAAGCCTCCACGTAGCTTGTTCCCACGAAGGATTTGATGTCCGGGCCAAGTACGAGAGGGTTTGTGCTATGCGGACGCACGATCCAGGCATCAATGGTCTCCGCACCGCCATATTCCTGCCAGTAAGCAATTCCCTCCACTTTTTTGCAGACTTTGGCCACGAACATAAACCGTACGAGTTCGTTCACCTCGGGAATGTTGGGAACTGATTTCAGTTTCTGCTGCGTACCGTAATAATTATTCGCCAACAGAACGGAATTATATTTCCCCCAAGCGTTAGTGGCAAAATTGGAACCATATTTAGCCGTCCAGAACGTAATCATTTGCGCGGTATTCAGGCCCTTGTTGTCGTCGCCGAATGTGAGCGGCACGAGCAAAGCAAAGAAGAGAATCAGGCGGATTGGAACCCAGCCTTCCGTATAGCGCTGTCCAAACGGGGTCCCTGTCTGGGCAGTTTCCGCCACCAGTGTAACCACGAAATAAATAATAATTATGAGAGAAACCATAAAAATACCAAGCGCATAAAATTGCAGCGTGGCATTCAGGGCCATATTGAAACTCGTTGGATAGCCACCAATGGTGTCCGGAAGCGGGTTGCCGCGCATATCGAGGCAGGGTTCGGCGCTCGTGACGCAGGAATCAAAAACGCCTATCAGACCGAACACGCGGTCAAGTGTTATGAAGGCCAGATCTTGCGCGGGACCAAGATTATAAGGGTGTTGCGCTTGTGCGGCCGCAGGCTTGTTACCGAGAATATCGTTGAGGCTGTCGGCCAGCACAGGATTTTGTGCCACGACTGCGACGATTAACAGGCCTGCCTGCAGAAACAGGATGACAAGACCGGCCAGAAGTATAATGAAGATGGCAATCTGGTCCGCGTTTTCTTTTCTGAATTCCAGATTGGATGCGGCTTGTGCAATCACGTGCAGAATCCCGTAACGGCCGCGGTTCGCAGGATTCAGGTAAGGATGATCCGCAGGCAAAAGCCGCGCGCCGCGGTAGACAACCGCCATCAGGTAAGCAATGTGCTGGAAGCCGGAGGTAAAAAAATCCTTCAGCCGCGGCAAAAGCCCGGGCAGCAATGTATATTTAAGCGCGCGTTTGCTCCATGTATTCATCAGCCGCCGGGCCTGTTCTTGGCACCAATATTAGAGATCGTATCCGTGGCTTTGCCCAGGCTGCCGCCGATTGAGCTGAAGGCCTGCTGTCCGCCGATCGTCGCCGTGCTCATAAGGCTTTCGGCGGCATCTTCCTTGGTGTCGGTGAAAGGCTGAACCGACTCACCCATCCAGCGCAGGATGTTGGCGGGAATCATGTCGATCAGCTTGAAGGATGACATGGCCATCATATAAACGAGAATGGTATAAATCACCGTGTAAAAGAATTCATCGATCGAAGACCGGAAAAATCCGATGACCGACGGGCCGTTATTGTTGACTTCGGAACTCACGTCAAACCCGCCGACGTTGTAGACAATCAGTTCCCATGTCTGGTTCAGGCTGGAAACAATAGCTGCGAAGATCGACACGCTGGCCAGCAGACCGAAAACAATCAGAATTGGCCGCAGGAAAATTTCAAACAACAGGAAGTATCCATTTTTCGCCGCCGCCCCCGCGAGGCCGTCTTTATCAATGCGGATATGGGCGAGAGCCCAGAGCGGCATACCGACCATGGCCTCGAAAATCGCCTTGACCCAGCCGCCGACCGAGAAGAAGAAATAGATGAAAGGCAGAAACGGCAGGACGTAGAAGAGAATGAATCCCATGGTCATGGTGATGATGGTGATCGAAACAACGAAGCTGATCAGCGCCGGGATTAGCGGTATGGGGCTTTGTGTAATAAAGCTGACAACACCCACGCCCAGTGAAACCCCGGTGGAAATACCGATATTGCGGATCGCGGCTTCAATCAGCGACCGGCCAATACCGACCAGTTGTGCGAGCGGGTGCACATCGGGATTATCGCGCATGCTATAAAGCCCGCTTGTGCCGAACAGGGCATTGACGATGTTGACAAAAGCATTGCTGGTTCCTGTCGTGTGCGTGGAGGGCGTGCCGACCTTTGTCCAGTAGTTAAAGGCTTCCCATAGAGCCACGGCAGAACTTTTATCGCCGTAATTATTCACTTCCAGTTTCTGATCGCCAGAAAAACTTGGTTCGAACATTTTCTGGATCGGGACATTCTGGTCAACCCGGCGTTTCTGCGCTTTTACAAGCTCCATCAATTTCGGGTATTCGATCGGGGTCGGGATGCTGAGCGCTGCCGCTGTGACAGCGCCATTGAGATCGGCAATGCGGTTATACCAGATGCCGGCGCCGGCCCAGCCTTTTTCCAGCAAAGCCGTTTGCATGCCCCAGGACGTCGAATTTTTCATCTCCTCGACAGCGCCCACATCGCTCAGGACAATATCCGCAAGGCCTGTTGTAGTGGGGTTCAAGCGCACTGGCGGATCCCCGTCTATCGCGCCCAGCGCAGCTTTCATATCCCTTTCATAGAAACCCTGCGCGACCACAGCGTATTTATTGTTGTCTCCCGTGTCCTGTTCATTGGGAAGCGGAAATCCGCTATCGGGGAAATCCGGCGTTGTGTTTGTAAACCGGTAGGCATAATTCTCGGGGTAATTATCCAGATATGCGCTAATATCATAGCCAGGAGGGGGCTCGCCCTGGAAAACGGAATACCACAATTCCTCGATGGCGAAGAGATAGTAGCGCTGCATGACCTCCGCCCCTTTTTCGGCGGTGGTCCGATCTCCAGGAATGTGCGGTTTGCGCGGATCACTGAAGGGAATATTCAGTTCGCCGCAAAGGGGGGCGACCTTGCCCTTCTGGTCCGCAGCATTTTCTGCATCGAGAATACCAAAGCGCAGCGACACCTGTTTGGCGCCATCGACAAATGCGAGCAGCTGAGAGTAGGTATTGTTGGGCTGCCCTTCCAGCAGGGGTAAATAGGACGTCGCAGCCAGGGAATCCTTGACAAAATAAGGCTGCACAAGCGGGCCCGCAGCTGGGGGTCGTGCTTTTCTTATCGTGCTATGCGCCGCATCAATTTCCGCCAGTTCGGCGCAGGTGCGGGCGACGAACAGGAATTGGAGCAGGCCGCCGACCTCGGGAACTTTGGGGACAGAAACCAGGCTTTGCCTGTTTACCAGCTCACCGGTGTCCAGTGTTGTGTTGAACAAAACCCAGCCATTTGTGGCGAACGCCGAGCCCATCTTGGCGGTGTAGAGGACAATATACTGGGCCGAATTCAAGCCCACGCCCATCGGCACGAGAAGGCCGAAGGCAACGACAATACGCACAGGCGCCCAGACCTTGTTGAAGCGTTTGCCGAAAGCGGTTCCGGTTTGCGCGGTTTCAAGAAGGATTGTGGCAATGAAATAGCTTGTGATCAGAACGGCGATGACCAGCAGGCCGATGGAATACATTCGGAACATGGCATGCAAACCCTGATGCGCCGGCCACGGCCATTGCAGGTTATTGAGAGTCAGGGTCGATGTCGCGCTAAAGCCCGTGCATTCTATGCCTTCATCAACGCAGGAATTGAACATATCCGGGACACCGAAGACCATATCCAGCATGATGTGGGCAAGATCCTGTCCCGGGAATTCCGTTACGAAATATCCGGAAAATGTTGTAGGCATGGGCGGCAGACCCATGGCGGCGGCGACGGGTTGTGCAAATGCGTAGAAGCCGAGCAGCACCACCTGGAGCATGACAATACCCATGCCGACCAGTACCAGAGCAAAAAGCAGGATCTGGTCGATGTTGCGGATGTTGAATTCAATATTGCCTGCAGCTTCCGCCAGAACATGGCGTACGCCGAAGCGCCCCAGATTGGCCGGGTTGACGTAAGGATGCCCCGCCGGCAGCAGCCGCATGGATTGGTAGACGAGGGCGATAAAGAACGGGATGTAATGGAATCCTGAGAAAAAAAGCTCCACGATCCGCGGGCGGAAGCCCGGGAGCAATGTGTATTTCAGAAATTTTTTGGCCGTTATGTTCATATATTCTCAAATCTATGGTTTGGTCGTCCGTGCAGGAGGCCCCAATAACGAACCGACCGAACCGCCGATGCCTTGCGCCAGACTCTTGACCGATCCTGTAAGTTGCTGTCCGAATGTGATACCGCCTATCGCCGCATAACGGGTCAGGCCCTCTGTGGCATCCGGGTTGATGCCGCTGAAACTGCTGGTGTTGGCGCCCAGATAGCGCAGGACGTTGTCGGGTATGGCATCGATCAGTTTGAAAGAGGCCGTTGCCAGCATGTAGACCATGATGGCGTAGAGAACTGTGAAAAAGTAACTGTCTATGATGCCGCGCGCCGTGCCCTCGGACATGTCTTCGCCAGAAAATCCGGTCAGGTTGTCGACTACGAGGTCCCATATCAAATTCAGAACGCGCACCTGCGCTGTCAGGATCAGCATCGACCCGATCAGCGCCATGACGGACAACACAGGCCTCAGGGAAATATCGAAGATCAGGAAATAGCCATTGCTGGCCGCATCGCCGGGCAGGCCCTCCCCGTCGAGGCGAAGATGCGCGAGCGCCCAGAGCGGTGCGCCGACCATGGCTTCGAAAATTCCCTTGATCCATGTGCCGACAGCAAAGAAGAAATACAGGAACGGCAAGAATGGCAACACATAGTAAAGGATGAAACCGGCGGTGAGGCCGATGAAAGCCAGGCTGACTGCGATATCGCTGGCAAGATTCAGAAGCGCGCCGACTTGCTGTTTCCCCATGGCTGTAAGCATGCCGCCGCCGGCCGCGGAGATGACACTGACACCGACATAAAGAATCGCCGATTCGACAAGGCCCTTGCCGAGCGCTGTTAATTGCGCGAGCGGGTGTATGAGGGCATTTTCGGAGCGGATGCCCATGAGACCTTCCGTACCGAACAGCATATTCATGACATCGAGAATGAAGTTGCCGATTGGCGTGGCGTCGGCCTTGGCCTGGTCCGTGCCGCCAACATTCCACCAGGCGATATATTCGCTCAGTACGCACGCGACGGCGTAGGCCTCTTTTTTGTCGGCAGGGTCTTTAAGTTGGATCAGCCCTTTTGCCGTTTTGCAATCGAACTGCTTGTCCGGTTCGACTTCAGCGTCGGTTTTCTGCTTTTCGCTGAGCACCTGCTCCATAATAATCGGGTATTTCGTGAAAAGCGGCATATTGAAGGCCGCGCCGACGAACCCGCCATTGATGTCGGCGATGATGTTGTACCACATGCCGGCACCCGCCCAGCCGCGTTTGAGAATTTCGTCCGTGATCCTGATATCCGTACCCTGCTGGTTATACGTGTTCCAGGCGGATTTTACGGCGGTTTTGAAACTGACATTGTAATTGTTGACAATAGCCTGGCGATTGGCAACGGGCAGTGTGCTGACCTTGCAATGCTCGCCATCTGCATCCATTTCTTTTGTCGCCGGCCTATATGCCAGGTCATCGAATAAAGCACCGCATTCCAGAGGATCTTCACGATCGAGCTTGGATTCAACGAAATAGGCGGAGAGGTTGGAAAGATCAAAGTCGCGCCACATGACTCCGATCATATCGTACCAGAATTGCTGGAGTGCGTCTGCGCCCCCGACCACATCGCCTTCGCCGCGGTTTTTCAGATAATTGATCGGGATGCGGATGGCGCCGCAGAGCGGGATGACGTTGCCGGGATGCGCGTCATAAAGCGGGTTTTTGAATTTTTGTTCACCGAAGACTAGGACAATGTCGCCGTTATTGTAGAAATCAAGCGCCTGTTCGTAGTCGGTCTCCATGAAATCGAGCCATGTCGGCGTGCTGGGGCCGCCGGGCGCGGCATTTTTTACGAGATAGGGTTTTATCGTGTAGTTCTCCGGCGGTGGCGGCGAAGTTTTTTCAGCATTGGTTTTCCAGTAGGCATAGGCGCAGGCATGAACGAGTGCCATGGCCTGCGTTACCGGCGCGGTACTTGGTGTCTGCGGCAAAGCCAGAAGAGATTCACGTTCGCCAATTGGGTTGGCGTTAGCTCCGCCCGGGAAAACGGCTTGGCCGGAGGTGCCGTTTTTAACGACTTCATTATATTCAAGCCATGTATTGGTTGCGAAGCTCGAGCCGAATTTCGCCGCGTAAAGGACGACATACTGGGCGCTGTTCAGGCCACTGCTGACCGGTATCAACAGGCCCAGCGCAACGACAAGACGGATCGGCACCCAGACATTCTGAAAGCGCTGGCCGAACGGGTGGCCGGAGGCGGCGGTTTCGACAACAATGACCAGCAAGAAATAGAAAAAAATCAACACGCCGATGAACAGCAGGCCAAGCGAATAAAACTGCAGCATGCTTTGCAATGCGTAATGGAAAGCCCAAGGTTCGCCGGTACTGATTACGCCCGGGCGGCAGGGGGTGCCGGCAAAGACGCAGGAATCAAACAGGCCCGGAAGGCCGAATACCTCGTCCAGCAGAATGTAGGCGATGTCCTTGTTTGGAAATTCCGTGATGAACATGGATGCGGCGAGCGCGGGCTTGAACACATAGCCGTAGACCGCCAGTGCGATCTGCAGCGCCATGATGACAATCCCGGCAAGAATCAGGGTGAAGATAATCAGCTGGTCAATGTTTTTTCGGCTGAGGACGAGATTATCCGCGGCTTGCGCGACGACGTGGCGGATTCCGAAACGGCCGATATTGGCGGGGCTGAGATAGGGATGGTCCGCAGGGAGAAGGCGGACAATGTTGAAAATCGTGGCGATCAGAAAGGCGATATAGCCGAAACCGGACGCGAACAGCTTTTTTGACCGCGGGATAATCCCCGGTAAAAACATATAACCTGCAATTTTTTTAACCTGAACGCCGTTCACTGATATGCCGTCACCCCTTAGAGCGCCGCCCTTCCCCAATTGTACCCTTTAATTGTAGGAGCGGTTATCTAAAATTTTATTAAAATTTTGTTCTTATTCGCCTTTCTCTCATTTTAACATGTATTAAAGGCTCATGTCCAAATTTTGCCATAATTTGGTTAAGTTATTGATATTTAATATGAATTAAGCCGCAATGGCTTCAGGCTGGGCCCGGGATTTGAACAGGGGGCCGGAATCGCCCCAAATAACAACTTTGCCGTCGTCAGTAACATGGCACTTATCTTTGAAAAGACTTTCTTCCGTAATTTTTAAAACTTCTTTTTCGTAAGTTTTTTCAAAGGTTTCAATTATAGTTTTAGATAGTGTAGTCACGAGATAGGGATTGGTGTAGAATCATGTCAGGCAAAGGAGGCCGGACATGAAAGCATCGCACCGCAGACACGATATATCCGATAGAACGTGGAAATTACTGGAACCGCATTT
>JBQTJN010000038.1:0-12407 GCA_052387095.1 Alphaproteobacteria bacterium | reverse complement strand
GTGTCTTGGGCTTCGTCCGATAGCGGTTTATGGGTCATGGCGCTTATCCTTCTCGCGTAGTTCTTCGTAAAATCTAGGCTAACCGGGCGAAACGTCAATCCAAATTCTTACAGAAATTCATATAGGTTTATGCTACAAACTGTTTTCATATGCGTAACCACCTATTTTATATCCTTATATTTTTTCTCACGGCGTTTTTTTTCGGCGCTGCCCCTGCCCAGGCCGGCGCACTCGAGCAGGATAATCACAGCGCCGTCATTCTCGCCTATTACCGTGTCGGCGAAGATAGCTCCGGCGACGCCAACCTGACGGCGGAACAATTTCTTGCACATATCAGGGAAATAAAAGAGGAAGGCTACAATGTGATCGGTCTGCCGCAATTGATTGATGCTTTTGAAGCCGACCAGGCTATCCCTGAGCGCACACTCGTCATCACGTTCCAGGGTGCGTATAAATCCGCGCTGCAGAATGCGATCCCCGCCCTTCTCAGTGAGAAAATGCCCTTTACCGTTTTCTATGCGGGTGCGCAGGCGGACAGCGCCGCTGAAGATATGATGAACTGGGACGATCTGCACGCTGTAAGCCGCCATGAGGGCGTAACACTGGGATTACTACCGGATTCCTATGAAAGGCTGGCCCATATGGAGAGCGCTGATATCAAGCGCGAGGTTAATAATGCTCTTCTCAAATTCCGAAAAAATTTCAAATCCGAGCCGCAATTTTTTACTTACCCTTATGGTGAATATTCGCAAGAATTTAAATCGATCGTCAAGACGTCCGGATTTCGCGCGGCACTAGGTCTGCAATCGGGCGCGGCTTATGCAGGCGGCGATTTATATGGCCTGCCGCGCTTCAGCATGAGCGGCGCGTATGGCGATCTTGAACGGTTTCACCTGGTGGCGCAGGCGCTGCCTTTCCCGGTTTATGATCTTGAACCCGCCGACAGCTTCGCTGATACGGCAACACCGATCGGTTTTTCTGTACCGGAAACTCTACAAAAAGATCTTAAGGATATAAGCTGCTTCATTTCCGGCGAAGACAAGCCGGATATCGAAATTATCGGGAATCGCGTAGAATTACGGGCGCAGGACGTGCTGAATGATGAGCGCGCGCGCATCAATTGCACGCTGCCTTCCGGTTTTTCCTCGGATTACGGGCCACGCTGGCGCTGGTTCGGAATGTTATTAGCTGGACAGGGTTAGTACATTGCGGAAGATCTGACTTCCATCACCTCGGGCACGAAATGTTTGAGCATATTTTCGATGCCTGATTTGAGAGTCATGGTCGAGCTAGGACAGCCGGCGCAAGCGCCGCGCATCTGCAAATAAACAATCCCGTCCTCGAAGCGTTCGAACACGATATCGCCGCCATCCATCATCACGGCCGGCCGCACGCGCGTTTGGATCAGCTCCTTGATCTGCGCGACGATTTCATTGTCCTCGCCGGCCTCTTCTTCCGGTGCTCCGGAGTCCAGAATAACAGGCTGGCCTGTGGAAAGATGCTCCATTAAAGCCGCCAGCACCATGGGTTTCAGCATATTCCAGTCGGTATCGTCCTGCTTGCTGACGGAAACGAAATCGTGGCCGAGCATGACAGATTTTACGCCCTGCAGGCCGAACAGTCTTTGCGCAAGCGGTGATGCGGCGGCTTCGTCCGCCGAGCGGAATTCATGGGAGCGGCCGAGAACGATCGGCTGGCCGGGAAGGAATTTTATGGTTGCCGGGTTCGGCGTCTTTTCGGTCTGGATAAACATAGATTACCTTTTCATTCTTTTTCATTCTTTTTATATACATAGCGGGCGGAGGCGATATTTCAAGCTGCTTAATCACCGAACCTGTCTTCAGTCAATGTATCCGGGATTATCCCCAGCGGCACTTTTAATTTGTCAAAACCTTTGGTCGAGAAATATTTGACCAGCGGGCCCGGATCTCCGCCCTTGGTGCTACCGCCCAGGAGAAGTCTGCAAATATTGGGATTCTCGTCAATCACCTTGATAATGGCCTCCGCGGTTTTGCCCTGCTCCAGGAAAATAACGGAGGTCATGCCGCAGGTGTTCTGGATTTTTTCGCAGACGCTAAGGATAAATTTTTCTGCTTTTAGCCGGTTTTCATTCTGGATGAGTGTCTCAATTTTTCCCCAGTGGGAAAATTCCTGATTATCGACGGTATAGAGCACACCGATCTTCGACCCGCGTTCTTTCGCAAGAGCGCACGTGAAACGAAGCGCTGTATTCAGCTCTTCAGTTTCGTCAGCCACCATCAGGTAAATTTTGGGATTTTCCTGCGCCATCTTTCAATTACCTCTTTGCACTGACCCTGTTTGAAAACCACCCGGCAAACACAGCGATCAGGATGCATACTAATGCATAGAGGAAACGCTTTCTGTGTGCAAACTTGAAAACTTTTGCGCTCAGGCCTACCTGCGCCACTTTCAAAGTGTTTGTCTTGACCTCTTGTACTTCACCATCATGAAAATAAAGGCTTTTTACAGCATATTCGCCAACCGGCACATTGGCCGGCATATAAATCTGCGTTCTAAAAAAACCGGGACTTAAGAAAACTATGTTTTCCGCATGCGTGGCATACAGTCCGCGCTTCTGGTTATTACGAATTAAGGCTTTTCTAAACAATTTAAGTTTTTCCGGATCAATTTCCTCCTTCTGAATTCGGACATTCAGATGCTCGGTTCCAACTTGGTATTCGTCGAGGACTTCGGAAGAAGCCATCTCCTGCAAAGGCTTGCTGGTGGCATAGCCGTAAAAAGATGGCACTTCCCTGAAGGTTTCAAAAGACCGGTTGATCCAGGCACCGAGAATCTTTTCCTTGCTGCGTACGCTCATGGAGCGGTGCGGGCCCTCGACCAGAATAGCGATATCGCCCGGCTGCTCTATCACGCCGAAAATCTGCAGATAAGTCCCGTGAAAGCCGGTATTGATATCGACATGATTCTGGGCGAGATCGACGGTCAGGACCTGCGCTTCCTGTGCCCAGGCAGGTCCCGCGGAAAAACTTATAAATAACAGAAAGATTGCTGCGAACTTTTTCATTTGATGATGACCGTCGAAAAAAGTTCATGCGGCATAACGAAGAACTGTAATAAAAGTCGCAGGCATACGCCGAGGACGATAATGGCGAGGGTGATTCGCGCGTAGTGCCCCTTGACGTGATGCGAGAATGCGACGCCGGCCTGCGCACCGATCACGCCCCCGACAATCAAGACCAGCCCAAGAATAATATCGACGCTCTGGTTGACAATCGCGTGCATGATCGTGGCAAAAGCCGTTGTGAAAACCATCTGATAGAGGGACGTACCCGTCACAAGCAGCGCCGGCATGCCGAGCAGGTAAATCATGGCCGGAACAATAATAAAGCCACCGCCTATCCCGAGGATGGATGTCAGTATGCCGCCGACAAAGCCGATCAAAACCGGCACCAATACGCTGATATAAAGCCGCGAACGCGGAAAACGCATCTTGTAAGGCATAGACTCGATAAAAGAATGGAGGCGGGGCGAAGCGATGTCTCCCACAACAGGTGGTTTCTTTACAAAAAGCTGGGAAGTGCTATTGAACAACATCAGCGCGCCGATTGAGCCGAGCACAACAATATATAATGCTGAAATCGCGAAATCGATCTGTCCGATATATTCAAGCAGCATGAAAATAAGCGTGCCGATACCCGTGCCGAATAAACCGCCCAGCATCATGACGCCGCCAATCTTGATATCGACGTTACCGCGGCCCCAATGCGCGATGACGCCGGTCGTGCTGGATGCAACCAGTTGCGAGGCCTGCGTGCCGACGGCGACCGTCGGCGGGATGCCCATGAAAATCAGGAACGGTGTCGTCAGGAAGCCGCCGCCTATGCCGAAAATGCCCGACAGGAAACCGACGAATGCGCTGACGAGAGCCATGGTTTCGGCGGGAACCGCCATTTCAGCGATGGGGAGATAAATCTGCATTTTATTATACCGTAATCCCGGCAAAGCCGGGATCTGATCATTAACGCACAAGATCCCGTTTTACAACGGGATTGCGAAAATTAATAGACGTAAAGGTCTGACGGCTTTTCGTTGTGGATGTAGAGCGGCGGATCGTTCGTGAAATTGCGGTAGTAGCCTTGCGGATACGAACTGTATTGCTGGCGGAATTCCACGGATTTGAGAATCCCCGTAAACGCATCCTGGAATTGCGCGTAACGACCCTCGTCGGCCGAGCACTCAAGAATATAGGCCTTGTCGTTATAGACGCTGGCGAAAATCATGGCGCGTTTTTGCGGCGCGCCCGGCGCATCGGTTTTAAATGAGATGTCGGCTTGGCTGGCAAAGCCCGCGCCAAGCCCGCGGTTATCGCCGACACTGTAAACAATCGCGCCGTTGAATTCACCCACATAGTCATCCCAGAATTTCCGGCTGTAATTGGTGCGCTGGATTTCATCGGCATAGTGGCGCGGGTAGACGAGGAAGCGTTTATCCGCGCGCACGCGCATGCGGCAACCGGCACCATTGTCAGCGCCGGGGGCGGCGAGCGTTATAATATCATCGGGCTGCTGGCTGTGCACTGCGCGCCAGTCGTCGGGAAAGGTCAGGATCAGTTTGGTGTCGGCATCGCGCCATTTGAAGACCTCCGCGTGCGCGGGGGTAACGGCCAGGATTAGAAACGCGGGAATGATAAGCCATAATGATTTCATAGGCGCCATTATGCCGCAAATATCCGGGCCGGGCCAGCAAAAATTATTTCCAAAAGCCCATAATTTCATGGGTGTCGGCAAGGGTTTTGTCTGCTATAGCGCGGGCCTTTTCATTGCCTTTTTTGAGAATGCGGTCGATTTCGCCGTGGTCCTTCAGAAGCTCGGTCATGCGTTTCGTCATGGGCGCGAGTTTGGCGACGGCTAGGTCAGTGAGTGCCGGTTTGAAGATGGAGAATTGCCTGCCGCCGAATTCCTGCATGACGGCTTCAAGCGTCGAATCCGACAGCGCCGCATAAATGCCGGCAAGGTTGCGGACATTCGGGCTGGCATCCATCTGCTCTTTTGTTTCGGGGAAAGCCTCGGAACCTGTGGCCGCTTTTTTAATTTTATTCGCAATCGTATCAGCGCCATCGGTCATGTTGATGCGGCTGAGATCGCTCGGGTCGGACTTAGACATTTTCTGCGTACCGTCTTTCAGCGACATGTCGCGCGTGCCGGGGCCGGTAATGAATGGCTCGGGCAGCGGGAAGAAATCCTGCCCATAGCGATGATTGAACGTGCCGGCAATTTCGCGGGCGAGTTCGAGATGCTGTTTCTGGTCTTCGCCGACGGGGACGTGCGTAGCCTTGTACACAAGAATGTCGGCCGCCATCAACACCGGGTAGGCGAACAATCCAAGCCCGGCCTTGTCGCTGTTCTTGCCCGTGTCCTTGAACTGCGTCATGCGGTTCAGCTTGCCCATCTGCGTCATCGTTGCAAACAACCACATCAGTTCCGAATGTGCAGATACACAGGATTGCACAAAAATCGCCGATTTATCGGGATCAATGCCGCCCGCTATATAAGCGGCGGCAATCTCGCGCGTGGCCTGCTTTAATTGCGCGGGATCGTAGGGCATCGTGATGGCGTGAAGATCGACAATGCCATAGAGGCATTCGCTGCCAGGCTCATTCTGCAGCTTCACCCAGTTTTTCAACGCGCCCAGATAATTCCCGAGATGGAGATTATTGGTGGGCTGCATGCAGGAGAGAATGCGTTTCATAGCCAGCGTCAGGACTCATAAATTATGGCGATTCTGCGCTGGCAAAACAGCCGGGATGGAAGTGAAAAGCCTGAAGCCATCAGCTTCAGCGCTAATGGCAAGGGCTTTGAACGATCAGGCCGGTGATTTTGCCGCGCCCGTAAAGGGTTGAACAGGAAAAGCATATCTGCAGCGTTAAAGCCGCTTGCGTATAGGCTGCGGCATGCGCCGCGCGGCTTTGCCTTGCATCTATGCTTTTCCTGTTCAACAGAATTCGTCATAATTTATGAGTCCTGACCCTACACCCTACTTCTTTTAAAGTAATTTTTGAAGTCTGAAATTCTCAGGGCGCCGGTCAGCACGATGCCGGTGCCGTACACGCCAAGGCCTGCGCTGATCAGAATGCCGAGTGCCACCACTTTTTTCAGCAGGCTTTCATCATGCAGCATCGGCGCGAGCGGCGCGGATAATCCGTACACAACCGCGCCCATGATCACGGCGCATAATATAAGACGCGGCGTAACCATGCGCGCGCGCGCATCCGGCTTGGCGAAATCCTGGTCGCGCAATTTCCACCACAGCAGGCCGATCTGGCCCCAGCCGACAATCCCCGTCGCCATTGCGATCCCCGCCACGCCCATGAACTGGATGAGAGTCAAAGCGAGCGCGATATTGGCGAGGGTAATCACCAGCGTGATCTTGACGGGCGTCATCGTGTCCTGGCGCGCCCAGAAACCGGTCGAGAATACCTTTACGGCGATATAGGCCGGCAAGCCGATCGCGTAACCCTGCAATACGCGCGCCGTAATACGCGCATCTTCCGCCGTGAATTTTCCATGCTCGAATAAAACGGAAATGATCGGCCCGGCCAGCACATAGAGCGCAATCGCCGCCGGCACGCCGAGAATAAGCGTGACTTCGAGCGCGCGGTTAAACAGATACTGGGATTCCCCTGCGTTCTTCGATGTCAGGCTGCGGGAGAGCATCGGCAGCAGCGCGGTGCCCACCGCAATACCGACCGTGCTCAACGGCAACTGATTAAGGCGGTCGGCATAATACAGATAAGAAATCGAACCAGTCGCCAGCGTCGAGGCGATGATCATGTCGGTGAACAGGTTGATCTGGACGATGCCGGCGCCGATAATGCCCGGACCCATGAGTTTGAAAAGCCTTTTGATGTTCGGCGTCATTTCCGGGCGCACAATTTTCACGCGGAAGCCGATGCCGCGGCGCGCGGCGATAGTCAGCAGGATAAATTGCAGGATGCCCGCCACCACCACGCCCCAGGACAGTGCGTGTCCGGCTGTCGGGAAAAGATCCGCGACCAGTAGGGCGGCGATCATCGCGAGATTGAACAGAAGCGGCGCGACGGCGAAAGCTGCAAACCTGTCATGCGCCGCCAGCACGCCGCCGAGCAGCGATGTCAGCGACATCAGCAACAGATAGGGAAACGTCACACGCGCGAAATTGACGGCCAGTTCGTAACTCTGCCCGTCATCCTCGAAACCGGGCGCGATGATATCGATCACGCAAGGCATGAAGATCATCGCCAGCAATGTGAAACATGTCAGACCCCAGAGCAGAACCGCGAAGGCGCGGTGTGCGAACAAATCCGCCTGCTCGCGGCCGGCGGTTTCCAGTTCCCCGGAATAAAGCGGCACGAAGGAAACACTAAAGGCGCCTTCCGCCGTGACGCGCCGAAAAAAATTCGGTAATTTGAGCGCAATGAAAAAAGCATCCGCCACCGGCCCGGCGCCGAGGATGATCGCGGTGAGCGTATCGCGTGCGAACCCGGCAATCCGGGAAATGGCCGTCATACCGGCGACGGTGGTCATGGCTTTTACAAATTTCATATGTTATCTGATATCACTCTCTGACAGGAAAAAACAGTCTATGCCGCATGATTACTCGCCTCCTTCGTCTTCCCCGCGGCCCTGCGCAGCAGAGCTTAGACAGCGGGGATCCATAAAGTGCGCGTCAGCGCGCCTTTTTAATTATAAATGGACCCCCGCCTTCGCGGGGGTGGCGGGATAGTGTGTATGATTAATCAGGAAAAAAACTGGTTTGGAAACAGGAATGTCAGCCCGGATGAAAAAACCGGGCTGGTGATTGATGTTTTCGACAGCGTGGCCAGCCGCTATGACCTGATGAACGATCTTATGTCAGGCGGCATGCACCGCCTGTGGAAGGATCGTTTCGTCCGCATGATCCGCCCGCGTGGGGGCCTCTCTTATCTCGATGTTGCGGGCGGCACGGGCGATATCGCCTTCCGCATCCGTAGGTCCGCAGGATCCGGCGCTGCAATCACCGTTTGCGATCTTAACGACCATATGCTCTCGGTGGGCCGCGACCGCGCCATCGACAAGGGCTGGCTGCAGGATTTCGAATGGGTCACCGGCAATGCCGAATCGTTGCCCTTCCCGGATAGTTCTTTCGATGTTTACACCATCGCTTTCGGCCTGCGGAACGTGACCCATATCGACACGGCCCTGAAGGATGCGTACCGCATTTTAAAGCCAGGCGGGCGGTTTTACTGCCTCGAATTCAGCCACGTGGAGAGCGCTTTATTAGGCAAGGCTTATGATCTGTATTCCCATGCCGTGATCCCGAAAATCGGGGAATTCGTGACCAAAGACGCCGAAAGTTACCGCTATCTCGTTGAAAGCATCCGCAAATTCCCGACTCAGAAGAAGCTGGCCGGGCGGCTGGGCCAGGCCGGGTTTACGAAGGTCCGTCCTACCAATTTTTCGGCCGGGATCGTCTGCGCCCACGAAAGCTTGAAATTATAATTAACATAAACTATAGGGGGCAGGAATAGCCCTGTTTTTTATTTGACAAAAGACGTGTTTAAAGGCAATTCTACGGGTTTCTAATCATAATACCAGGCCATTTATAAAACAGAAGGATCACACTCAAATGAATAACTTTAGCAAATCAATCGTCTATTCCGGTCTGGTGCTTGCGGCCGGCCTCGTTGCTATTTTCGCCGTATACAACAACATGTCCGAGCGCGGCGCTTCCGGTATCGAGCCTGCTGCCGGCGAAGCAACGCTGGAGACAACTGTTGACGTTGACGCTTCCACTGCTGCTGTTGCAGAAGAAGTCAAAGAAGAGAATGCTGAAATCCAGAAAGAAATCATGGAAGGTGACACAATGGCAGAAGAAGCCGCTGAAGCTATCGACAATGCCGTGACAACACCGGCTGAAGCTTCTACAGAAACAACACCTGCGACTGTCGACCAGCAAGGCGACATGCTCGAGGAAAAAGTTGAAGATGCAAAAGCCGCTGATGAAGCTGCCGATAAAGAGCCAGCTGCTTCCGGCGACACAACAACGACAACAACAACTGAAGAAACAGCCCACTAAGAGCGGGTTCTCTTTTTGAATATGAAAGCCCCGCCGGTTTGACCTGCGGGGCTTTTGCTTTATATTAAGGCCATGGCAAAAGATTTTGAAAATAAAAACGTTCTCCTGGTTATAAGCGGCGGCATCGCTGCGTATAAATCATTGGAGCTGATCCGCCTGATCCGCAAGTCCGGGGGGCGCGTACGTGCGGTCCTGACAGCGCGCGGCGCGCAATTCGTGACACCCTTAAGCATCGCTGCGCTCAGCGAGGAAGAAGTTTACACCGATCTCTGGTCTCTCGAGGATGAAACCGAGATGGGTCATATCCGCCTCAGCCGCGAAGCCGACGTGATTGTCGTCGCGCCCGCCAGCGCCAACCTGATTGCCAAGATGGCGAACGGGTATGCCGACGATCTGGCGTCCACGACTTTACTGGCCGCGAATAAACCCATCCTGATCGCCCCCGCCATGAACCACGTGATGTGGGACAACGCGGCGACACAGGACAATATTGCGAAACTGGCCGCGCGCGGCATTAAACGGGTCGGCCCGTTTGAAGGCGATATGGCCTGCAACGAGCGCGGCATGGGCCGTATGGCCGAGGCTGAACAGATTTTTGAAAGCATCAAAACGTTTTTTTTTGAACAGCCGCTCAAGGGCTTTCATGCACTTGTGACCAGCGGGCCGACCTTCGAGCCGATCGATCCGGTGCGCTTTATCGGCAACCGTTCCTCCGGCAAGCAGGGGTTCGCGATTGCGCAAGCGTTGCGAGATCTGGGAGCAAATGTGACATTGATTACAGGCCCGACCGCCTTGCCCGACCCGGCCGGCGTACAATCCATTCATGTCGAAACCGCGCAGCAAATGCTGGATGCCTCCCTGAATGCCCTGCCCGCAGATATCGCGGTATGTGCAGCAGCGGTGAGCGACTGGGCGCCCGCGAAAACGCAGACCCACAAAATTAAAAAGCGCGCTAACCGCGACGCGCCCGATATCAAGCTCACACAAAACCCGGATATTCTCGCCACGCTGTCGGCGCATAAAAACCGCCCGCGCCTTGTGATCGGTTTTGCAGCGGAGACGGAAAATCTGCTGGAGAATGCCAAGGAAAAACTGGTCCAAAAAAAATGTGACTGGTTCCTCGCCAATGACGTTTCTGAAAACGCTTTCGGCGCTGACGAGAATCATGTTTATCTTGTGAAAGCTTCGGGAACCGAGGACTGGAAAAAACAAAGCAAGACTTTAATCGCTCAAAAACTTGCCGAAACCATAAAGGATTATTTTGACCATGACACAGACAGCCAAAAAATTACAAAGCTCCGCGGGTAACGCGGTCACGATCACGCAGCTTGCGCACGGGAAAGATTTACCCCTGCCCGCTTATGCGACCGAATTATCCGCCGGCATGGATTTGCTCGCCGCCATCGATGCGCCAACAACCCTCGAGCCGGGCGAGAAAACACTGGTGCCGACCGGCATTGCCATCGCCCTGCCGCCCGGCTTCGAGGCGCAAATACGACCGCGCTCCGGCCTTGCCGCCAAGAACGCCGTGACGGTTCTCAATTCCCCGGGCACCATCGATGCCGATTACCGCGGCGAGATCAAGGTTATCCTGGTCAATCACGGCACGGGGAGTTTTAAAATCGAACGCGGTATGCGCATCGCGCAAATGGTGATTGCGCGGTATGAGCGTGTGGAATGGGATTTAGCCGACAACCTCGACGAAACCAGCCGCGGCAGCGGTGGGTTCGGGTCAACTGGTACCCGTTAATCTAAATATTTACGTAATATATTTGCATATTGCTTAATTTAATGATATGCCTATTCATTATTTGCATGGAAGTTGTATGCCTAAAATACTGGCGAGAAAGTTTGCCGACCGCGCGCAATGGAATATTGAAAGCCAAACGCGTGCAAAAATATGGGGGACAACTTCGGGATCGTTAGCACATTCCCTGGGCGTTATCCATAGTGAAATTTTTTCCGCTCTACCCTATGAAATCAGAACATTAGATAGACAGCCTTATCCTTACCGGGTGGATTGCGGATCCGTCGAAGTGCTGATCGACGATGCCAAACAAATCTCCTTCGGAAATGGCTCGCTTCATTATGGGGCCATCACAGAGAAAACAACCGGCTACATGATAGCTCTGTCAGGGGAAATTCGTAAACACAGTTTTTTCAGCGGATGCCATGCCTTCACCCTTCCGGAAGATCAAACATTAGCTCTGGAAGCTACGCACCGTATGAAGGCGGCTGTGGAAAGCTTTATAGAGGAATATAAAAATCTGGATTCCCTTAAAACACAAGCATGGGATAATGCTTATAAAGCAACCAATAATTCGGATATGGCACATACGAATCCGGCTTATCTGCAAGCAGAAGGGAATTTGCAAGATTGGGTCGTTTCACATGTTGATTGCGCGCCCGAAAAAGTAGTTTGTGTCAGGCCACTTTTCTTGATAGCACCTGCTATAGCGGCCACGCCTATTTAAAATCGCATGATAGATTGGCTTTTTCTTACCAATATCGTATGAATCCCTCATGGGAACTCCAGCTGTAAAATCCGCCGACGACTTCCTGCTCGAAGGCCACACGCCAATGATGGCGCAGTACCATGTCGTCAAGGACGCACACCCGGACTGCTTGCTGTTCTACCGCATGGGCGATTTTTTCGAATTGTTTTTTGATGATGCGCTTCGGGCTGCTGAGATCCTCAATATCACCCTGACCAAGCGCAGCAAGAACCAGGGCGAGGACATCCCGATGTGCGGCGTGCCGTTCCATTCGTGCGAGCCCTACATCGCCAAGCTGATTCGCGCCGGTCTGAAGGTCGCGATCTGCGAACAAACCGAAACACCGGAGCAGGCGAAGGCGCGCGCGAAACGCGAAGGGCGGCCTTCCTCCAAAATTCTCGTCAACCGCGAGGTTGTGCGGATCATTACCCAAGGCACGCTGACCGAGGACACGCTGCTGGATGCGCGGGAGAATAATTACCTGGCAGCGCTGGCGGAAGCGGGCGGGCAATACGCGCTGGCGTGGATGGAATTTTCCACCGGCGCGTTTCATGTTGAACCATTAACTAAAACCGATATCCAGGCGGCGCTGGAACGCATCGGTCCCAAAGAAATCCTGGCCTCCGAGACCCTCTCCGCCCTGCTGCAGGATTACACGAATACAACCCTGCAGCCGGCGTCTTTTTTCGACAGCGAGAATGCGCGGGCGCGGCTGGAGAAGCATTTCGGAGTCGGCATGCTTGAGTCCTTCGGCGGGTTCAGCCGCGCTGAGATAGCGGCGGCGGGCGCATTGCTCGCTTATGTCGAGCGGACACAGATCGGGAAAATCCCCTATAT
>JBQTJN010000037.1:0-4019 GCA_052387095.1 Alphaproteobacteria bacterium | reverse complement strand
GTCTTACCTTTAAAACACCTAAACCCCCTAAAACCCTTTACCTTTTGTTCTTTTGAGCTTATGCCTTATCCCTTAAAAGAAAAGTAAAAAACGCCGATGGTCCGGGAAAAAGATTCGCCTTCAAAATCCAGCAATGTTTCATTCCTGACGGGCGCCAACGCCGAATATATCTCGCATCTCTACGGCGAATACCTGTCCAACCCGCTCAAGGTGGATGAAAGCTGGCAGGATTTTTTCAAGGCGCTCAATGACAACGAGGTCGCGTTCCTGAATGACATGGGCGGCGCCAGCTGGACACCGGCCGAAAACCGCAAATCGCATCGCCGTTTTGATTATCTTGAATCAGGCGCGGGCATTGCGCCGGGTGAAGCAGTTCATTCCACTCCCGAAAAGAAACACGGTGCCGTTGATGCAAAAGATGTGCAGAGCGCGGCACGTGATTCCATCCAGGCGCTGATGATGATTCGCGCTTACCGTGCACGCGGCCACCTGCGTGCCGACATTGACCCGCTTAAGCTGAAGGAAAAGGGTTATTATCCCGAACTCGACCCGGCTTTTTATGGATTTTCCGAAGATGATTACGATCGCCCGATTTTCATCAATGGCACGCTCGGCCTGCAATCGGCTACGCTGCGCGAAATTATAAACATTCTCAACCAGACCTATTGCGCCACGATCGGTGTTGAATTCCTGCATATGTTCGAGCCGGAGGAAAAGGAATGGATTCAGGCCAGGATCGAGGAGCCGCGTAATAAAACCGCCTTCACAACCGAAGGCAAGCGCGCCATCCTGCAGCGCCTCGTGGCAGCGGAATTGTTCGAGCAGTTCCTGCACAAGAAATATGTAGGCACCAAACGCTTCGGCATCGATGGTGGCGAGGCGCTGATCCCCTGCATCGAGCAGATCATGAAACGCGGCAGTCAACTGGGTCTTGAGGAAGTCGTGGTCGGTATGGCCCACCGCGGCCGCCTTAATGTGCTGGCCAATGTCCTGGGGAAACCCTTCACCGCAATCTTCGCTGAATTCCAGGGCCAATTCGCCATGCCGAATGAAGTACAGGGTTCGGGCGATGTGAAATATCACCTTGGCACGTCCAGCGACCGCGAATTCGACGGTCGTACCATTCACCTCTCGCTCGTTGCCAACCCGTCGCACCTTGAATTCGTCAACCCGGTCGTCATCGGCAAGGCGCGCGCGAAACAAATCCAGAGAAATTCCGTGGAATCCGCCTCCGTCCTGCCGCTGCTACTGCATGGCGATGCGGCTTTTGCAGGGCAGGGCATTACGGCTGAAACACTGATGATCTCCGATCTGCCCGGCTACCGCGTCGGCGGCACGATTCACATTGTCATCAATAACCAGATCGGCTTCACCACCTCGCCCAAATTCGGCCGCTCCGGCCCGTATTCCACGGATGTTGCAAAAATGCTTTCTGCGCCTATCTTCCACGTTAATGGCGACGATCCGGAAAGTGTCGTTCATGTCGCGCGCATTGCTACGGAATTCCGGCAAAAATTCAAGCGCGATGTCGTCATCGACATGTATTGCTACCGCCGCTACGGCCATAACGAGGGCGATGAGCCCGCCTTCACGCAGCCTTTGATGTATAAAAAAATCGCCACCCAGGAAACAACGCGTGAAAAATACGCAAAGCAGCTGATCACCGAAAAAACCATCACGCCGGAGGAAAGCCAGGCGGTTGTCGATGAATTCAATACCTATCTCGAACAGGCTTTCGATGCGACCAAGAGCTATAAACCCAACGCCATGGATTTTCTTGGCGGCGCCTGGGAAGGGTTGAAAATCGCGGCAGCAGGCCCGCGTCGCGGCAACACTGCCGCGTCCGAAGAAGAACTGAAGGAACTGGGTAGGACACTGACGACTGTGCCCGAAGGTTTTACCATCAACAAAAAACTGCAGCGCGTGCTTGATGCAAAAAAACAAATGTTTGATAAAGGCGTCGGCTTCGATTGGGGTACTGCCGAGGCGATGGCGTTCGGCACGCTGCTGAAGGATGGTTATTCCGTGCGCCTTTCCGGCCAGGACGTTGGACGCGGCACATTCTCGCATCGCCACGCCATCTGGTATGACCAGGAAAATGAAAATAAACACATTCCCCTGGCTGCTGTTTCCGCCAATCAGGGCCTGTGTGAAATTTACGACTCGCCGCTCTCCGAAGCTGCCGTTATGGGCTTTGAGTACGGTTATTCGAGTGCAGATCCAAAAACTTTAGTTCTATGGGAAGCGCAGTTCGGCGATTTCGTCAACGGCGCGCAGGTCCATATTGACCAGTTCATCGCCGCTGCCGAGATTAAATGGCTGCGCATGTCGGGCCTGACGCTTCTGTTGCCACACGGTTATGAAGGGCAGGGGCCGGAACACTCTTCCGCACGGCCCGAGCGCTTCCTGCAATTATCTGCCGAGGATAACTGGCAGGTTGCGAACTGCTCGACGCCCGCCAACTATTTCCACATATTGCGCCGCCAGATGCTGCGTGATTTCCGAAAACCTTTGATCATCATGACTCCGAAATCACTGCTCCGTCATAAACTGGCGACTTCAAGCATTGATATGTTCGCCGGCTCCAGCACATTCCACCGCTTCCTCTGGGATGATGATATCGCAGAACTTGCAAAGCCCGACAAAATCCGCCGCGTCATTCTCTGCACAGGCAAAGTCTATTACGACCTGCTGCAGGAGCGCCGCGATCGCGGCATCAAGGACATTGTTATCACCCGCGTAGAGCAACTCTACCCGTTCCCGTTGCAGGAACTGGCGGAGGACATGAAACAATATAAAAATGCTGACATTGTGTGGTGCCAGGAAGAGCCGAAAAATCAGGGTTACTGGTTTTTCACCAACCCGCTCATCGAGGAAGCGCTCATCCATGTCGGTCATAGCGCGGGCCGCCCGAAATATGTCGGCCGCATGGCCGCTGCTGCCCCTGCGACGGGAATCAACAGCCGGCACGTAGCAGAACAGGCCAAACTGGTCGACGAAGCTTTAACCCCAACTTAAGGAAAATAACATGCGCTTTGCAATTTTTTTCATGCTGCTCACACTTTCAATCCCGGCGTTTGCGAAGCCGGTCGATTTCACCGCGATGCAGCCCTGCGCCAGGGATTCTGAATGCGTGGTGGTGGAACCTGTCTGCCCGGGCCCCTGGCTCGCTATCAATCGCGCGCATGAAGCAATGTATAAACGCGACCTGCCGAACGCCATGACGCATGCCGACTGCCTGATGATGGAAAACCCGCAGGCCAAGCCCGCCATGCCGCCCGTCTGCAAGGCTGGTAAGTGTGCGTTGAAATAAGGGTCTGACGCGCAGTAATCAGACTAATTCTATTTTAAGATTTTCATAGAACTTATCAGGATCATGTCCTGCTTCTGTCAGAAGCTTTCTCTGATAAGCTATTTGGGATATATTATTAAATGTTATAATCCAATTGGAAAGAGATTGCGGCAGACGCTGGGTAATATCAAAAAAATACACATCGCGTTGGCGATACCCGAGCAGGGTTCCATAAGGTTCCTCGGAAATTTCTTCTGGAATTTCTTTATCATTCCATAGATTCTCATGATCCCTGCAGAGAATGTTTAGGAATTTTTCTTTATCAGGCTGCGCGTAGTGCCTGATTGTAAAAATTTCTTGTGAATGAACATCTTTATAAGAGACGTCTCGTGATATAAGTTTCCCTTCCTTTACGGCCTGATCGAGTAGAGGAATATCCCGGACAATTTTTCTCAGGCGAAAATCATCTCCAGCCTGTTCTCTAGAGCCAATTGTAAGCCAACCTGCAGGTTTGATTCCGGCAAGCAATAACTCACACTCAATATCAGCATGGGGTCCAATGACCGGCATGGCTGCTAAAAAATGATTCTTTAAATAATCTAGATAGTGTAGTCACGAGATAGGGATTGGTGTAGAATCATGTCAGGCAAAGGAGGCCGGACATGAAAGCATCGCACCGCAGACACGATATATCCGATAGAACGTGGAAATTACTGGAACCGCATTT
>JBQTJN010000036.1:0-5380 GCA_052387095.1 Alphaproteobacteria bacterium | reverse complement strand
AGCATGGCGATGAGAACATGATCAAAAACTATGTGAAAAAGCAGGGACAACCATACGAGAAGTTATACGAGGACAGGCAACTCCCGCTCTTCTGATACCTCGCCCCTTGGGGCGGGGTTGTTCATTGAGTATTACGGGGAAGATAAGTGGAGCCCCAGCAGTCTTTATGAAATTTGTGATTATGCTGATTCAGAGTTGGACTATCAATTAAGAATGGTAAAGCGCAAAGAGGGTGTGAGCAGAGTTTTCAGTGTTGTTGCGGGTGTTCTAGCTTTTCTTTCTTCGCGTCCAGGTTCTGAACCTGTTGATCAAGTTATAGCCGTTGGCTCTATAGCTTTAACTTGGCTTGGCGCCACCGTGTTATATAAATCTAGCCTTAGTTCATCTAAAAAAGTTGTTGTAGAAACTGAACGTTCCAGATCTTCAGAAGAACTAAATGAAATCCATAAAAATGCCATGAAAGAAATTAAACGCCCAACGATGCAGTCAGGGCTAGATCCAAAATTTGTACGCAAGATGCATTATCTGACGGCCGAAGCGAATAGTTTATAACTTTGTAAATAGGCGTAAAAAGCGCTGGATAATAATTACTGCAGCGTTTCCTGCCATTTGGCGAAGCGGTAATCGCCGGGCGTTATGAGATCGTTCCTGGCCACGTATACGGAGTGCAGCGTGCCCTCGATCTCCTTTTTCCAGAAATCGAGGAATTTTATCAGCACCGGATATTTGGGAGAGAGGTCGTAATCCTGCCAGATAAATTCCTGCAATACGTGCACATGATCCGGCAGATGATAGATGATCTGCGCCGTGATTAGGCGATAATCCGATAATTGTGTTCCAAGATCCGCCATGTGAACCTCCTGTTCCGCTTACTAACCATAATATCAAATTCAGGGGTTTTTGTCATTTTCAGCCACTTTGTTTGCATCCCAAACTTGGTTTGGGATCCATGGATCCTGACGTTCGTCAGGATGCGTTACCAAAAAAGGCTTGAAATTAGAGCCGTCTTTGATTAAATAACTGGCACTCGGGGTTGGAGAGTGCTAACACTCCCTCTTAAACCCCTGAAAAGATTTTATTTTTAAACGTAAAAGGAGACACCGAAATGGCATCATCCCCGAAATTCCGCCCGCTGCATGACCGCGTCCTGGTCCGCCGGGTCGAGCAGGACACCAAGACAAAAGGCGGGATCATCATCCCCGACACCGCCCAGGAAAAACCGATGGAAGGCGAGGTCGTCGCTGTCGGCAATGGTCATGTGAATGACAATGGCGAGGTCCGCCCGCTCGACGTCAAGCAGGGCGACCGCATCATCTTCTCCAAGTGGGCCGGCACGGAAGTGCGGATCGACGGCGAAGAGCTGATGGTCATGAAAGAATCCGACATTATCGGCGTCATCGCCGCTTAGCGTTCTGGAGTCATCCTGAACGAAGTGAAGGATCTTTGAAGCCCGCGAGATCCTTCGGCTTTCAGCCTCAGGATGACATCAAAAAAGAGAAAACATAGTAAAAGGAGTATGAAACATGGTTGCTAAAGAAGTCCGTTTTTATGAAGACGCCCGCGATGAAATTATGCGCGGCGTTGATATCATCGCCAACGCGGTGAAAGTCACGCTCGGTCCCAAGGGCCGTAACGTCGTTATCCAGAAATCCTATGGTTCACCGCGCTCGACCAAAGACGGCGTGACGGTTGCCAAGGAAATAGAACTGAGAAACCCGCGCCAGAATCTGGGCGCGCAACTGATCCGCGAAGTGGCTTCCAAGGCCAACGACCAGGCCGGCGACGGCACGACGACTGCGACCGTATTGGCGCAGGCGATTGTGCGCGAAGGCATCAAGGCGGTTTCCGCAGGCCGTAACCCCATGGATCTGAAGCGCGGTATCGAGAAGGCTGTTGAAGCCGTCGTTGCCGACCTCAAGAAACGCGGCAAGGATGTAAAAACCAACCAGGAAATCCAGCAGGTTGCGATGATTTCCGCCAACGGCGATACCGATATTGCCAACAAGATGGCCGAAGCCATGGCGCGGGTCGGCAATGAAGGCGTCATCACGGTTGAAGAGGCGAAGAGCCTGGAGACCGAGCTCGAAGTCGTTGAGGGGATGCAGTTCGACCGCGGCTACCTGTCGCCGTACTTCATCACGGATGGCGACAAAATGCTCTGCACGCTTGAGAACCCCTACATTCTGCTGCACGAGAAAAAACTCTCGAACCTGCAGGCGATGCTGCCCGTTCTCGAAGCGATCGTTCAAAGCAGCCGTCCGCTGCTGATCGTGGCGGAAGATGTTGAAGGCGAAGCGCTGGCGACCCTCGTGGTCAACAAGCTGCGCGGCGGCCTCAAGGTTGCTGCCGTGAAAGCCCCAGGCTTCGGCGACCGCCGCAAGGCAATGCTGGAAGACATGGCGATTCTCACGGGCGGTCAGGTCATTTCCGAAGATGTCGGCATCAAGCTGGAAAACGTCACGCTGGAAATGCTTGGTAAAGCCAAGAAAGTCTCCATCACCAAGGAAGACACGACCATCGTTGATGGCGGCGGCGCGAAAGCCGATATCGAGGCCCGTATCACACAGATGCGCAAGCAGATCGAGGATACGGATTCCGACTACGACAAAGAAAAACTGCAGGAACGTCTGGCGAAACTCGCCGGCGGCGTTGCGGTCTTACGTGTCGGCGGCGCGACCGAAATGGAAGTCAAGGAACGCAAGGACCGCGTCGATGATGCGCTGCACGCGACGCGTGCGGCTGTCGAAGAGGGCATTATCGCCGGCGGCGGTGTTGCGCTCCTCTATGCGACCAAGGCGCTTGAGGGTTTGAAAGGCGATAACGACGACCAGCTTGTCGGCATCGAGATCATCCGCCGCGCGATCCAGGCGCCGATCCGCCAGATTGCCGAGAACGCCGGAGCCGAAGGGTCCGTCATTGTTGGCAAGCTGCTCGAGCAGAAGGACATCAATTTCGGCTACGACGCGCAGAACGATGTTTATGTCGACATGGTGAAAACCGGCATTATCGACCCGGTGAAGGTCGTGCGTACAGCCCTGCAGGATGCGGCGTCCGTTGCCGGCCTGCTGATCACCACCGAAGCCATCATCACCGATGCGCCCGATGACCGTAAGGATTCGTCGGGCGGCGGCCATGGCGGCGGTATGGGTGGCATGGGCGGCATGGATTTCTAGGCCGGCTGTAAAAAGCCTTACAGAATTTAAAAGGCCGCCTTCGGGCGGCCTTTTTTAAAAGTTGGGGGAATGATTGTTATTTATCTTGTGAAGATTGCGGGTCAAAACTGCCAGGTTTGAGTCATCGTCCAAAGACGATGTTATGATCTCCCCGTTCCAGCCTTTATCGCTCTTAAAAAGTTCTATATGCTTTGGCTTGTTGTAGCCGAAAATGACAGGTCTGTCTGTTTCTTCAAGATTTTCAACAACATCCTGCATAATTTTTTCACCGAAAGGGTTGTAGCAGTAGACGACTATAACCGGGCCCCGGAAGTCGGCGAATTTAGAAGCATTCCTGAATTTAAAGGCGATTTTCCTGTCTTCGTCGCCAAACATGCCCATGTCTTCGCGGTTTTTCTGCGCAAATTGTAAAACCGGCATGAAGTAATCAATACCTACGACATTTTTAAAATCATAATTCAAGCGTGCGATCAGCGAGGGCTTTCCTGCCCCGCAGCCTATGTCATAGGCAGATACCTTGTCCGGCGAAACATTGCATTCGCCCAGAATGGATGTAGATTTATTGAAAAATGACCTGATTACCGAAGTCAGGCTGGCCCTGTGCTTGACGCCCTGCTTTACATCTTCCAGTGTAGAGCTGGCGAAATTGGCAATGTTGTCCTGTGCGGATTCCTGGTAATAGCTCTCCGAGATGAAGCCCGCGGTCTGTGTGCCGTGTTCCAGGTCGAATCGTATTATTTCTGTGTAAAGCTGGCGTAGTTTTCGCAGCGCAAAAAAATCTTCGAGTTCCTGCCACTGCGGATCCTCCGGGGAGATTTCCATACTTTTTGAATGCGCATTCCCCCATTCGCGGCCGATTTTTTCAATAAAATCGACGTGCTCCTGAGTAATGTTTGGTGATGCAATGCCCGTCAGAACATTTTTAAGTTCTGTGACATTATGTGCCTGATAAAATTCCCGGTCGATCGTTTTGATCAGCCCTTGAGTGGGACGTTGGCCGGTATTATATCCCGGTAAATTGTTGGTTTCTTCAGGCATACTCAGCAACTCGTTAGGAAAAAATTATTTTTCAGGTTTCTTTGCAACATAATCCCATGCAATATCGAATAAAATCTTAAAACTTCCAGCAAAATCTTTTTGGTCTAAAACCAGAATTTCAACATTATCATTTGTAAAGTTTATTAGGCCCAGCTTGGTGCCGTAGGCATAGAAAGACTGGGTTTTGAATAAATCCTTGGGGAACCAGCGGTACTTAGCGAAATCACTGGCGATAAAATACCAGTCCCCTTCTTCGATTATAATTCTAAAATTGATCTTTTCCTTGATGCCCCGTATCTTTTCGGCGTGGGCCTTGTATTCGGAATCGCCCATCCATTTGATCCAGTTTTTTTCATCGACGTTATATACGCAAACGTCGCCGCCTTTGCCTTTCAGGATTTTATAAACATCCTCCATGAATGCGCGGAAACCCTCCTGGCCGCGCAGGGTTTTTATATCGCCAGATTTTTTTCGTACACCGGCTTCACCCAGGAATTCAATATCGGCATTTTCGAACGCCATGCAGATTTTTTCCAGCGTCTGAGAGTTTGGTTTGTTGGTGCCGTTTTCAATGCGCGCGATTCCAGTCTGCGAAAGTCCGGCCTGATCTGCAAGATCAGCCTGTGACCAGTCAAGGAGGGCACGGGCGGCCCGGATTTGCGCGATATTTGGCATGCTATAAATTATTCCATGTTTAACGCTTTGTATTAATGAAGTTGGTAAGCTTTGTCCAGACAAATTCATATGTAAATAGTAAAATTTATAAAAAGAGCATTAATCTACAGAAAAAATCACTTTTTTATTGACTCCCCCATCGCTATGTTATAAAAAGATCACGAAAGTGCATGTATTATTCATAATCTTGCACTTTTGAATCCCCCACACGTAACTTTAGAAGCCGGGCCTCAAAACCCGGCTTTTTCTTTATTTTAATCTCTCTCGGGTTTATTCCTCGCCCCTTGGGGCGTAAACTTCATGGATGAGCGGATACATCCATAAGCGGCATAATGTTACGGTACTTCTTTATCATTTTGTTTTTCCCGCAAAATACCGTCGCGCGGTCTTTGATGAGGGCGTGGACAAGGCGCTCCGGGATGTTTGTCTGGAGATAGAAAAGCGTTATCAGGTGAAGTTTCTGGAAATAGGGACGGACAAAGATCACGTGCATT